>NZ_JBPZEY010000008.1:0-194527 GCF_052061695.1 Alkalicoccus luteus | reverse complement strand
TTTTGTCGCTTACACACACAGGTTCGGCGATTTTTTTCTGTTTCCTTCTATAAAATTACTTCTATACATAAAAAGGGGCTGTCCCGTCGATAATATCGACTTATGGGACAGCCCCTTTTCCATACTTACGTTCCCGGCGCAGGTACAACCGTTGCGAGCCAGAAGCTTAGAATGACGACGGACGAGCTAACAAACATGATCAGCATCCACGTCAGTGTCTGACGATGGAATACAAGCTTTATGTCTTTAAACATCGCGCTTACGGAAGGGAGCTTGCTCATTTTCAGCATCAGCAGTTCAAGTCCCAGCAGGATCGTCGTTGCAGCAGCAGAAACCATGCAGAACGGGCAGATCGCTTCGATCACGAACAGCTGCAGGTAAACGAAGAAAGCGGATGAAAATACGCCTGCAATCGTAATCGGGGTAAGCACCTTCAGAACGAGCGGATGCTTCGTGTGATACCAGAGACCAGCAAACAAAAGCACCGTCAAATAATAGAAAGCTCCAAGCATTGCAAGCGGAATGCCCATCACATAAGCCCATTCACTCGTCATGACCGCCCACGGTGTTCCCGTCACATCAAACCCTGCCGGCAGCGGCAGCACCCAGAAATGAATACCCGTCAGAAAAACACTGACAGCCCAGCCGATAGCGGCGACTGCTGTAAATAGTGCGAACAGCTTCGGCACCGCTTTTCCATACGCGTATCCTGTATCAGCGGAAGCGCTGTCGCTGTTTTTCTCATTCATCCACATTTGCTCTTGTACCATTTCACTCATCGTTTCATTCCTCCTTGTTATATACCTAGCGGGGTATCTGTTAGATATATTAATATACCCCAATGGGTATGTCAACCCTTCTTGTTTATTTTCGTTTGAACATATTAAAAACCCGTCCACCAGCGGCAGACGGGGCGTTTTCTTTCCGTTATATCCTATTGAAAACCGCTCAGCTTTTCCAGATTTTTTCGCACTTCCTTTTCGTTTTTCCATCATCCAGCGATGCGATCAGGATCCGGGCGGTTTCAGCTGAGCGTTCATCGTTACTATGCTGATAGAGCCGCTTCAGCCCCTCGATGATGTCACTGCGAACGAGCGATCCATTCTTTTCGCTTTCTGCTTCTTCAAAGCGTTCTTTCATGTAAGGAAGCAGCGTATTCCGCTGTTCTTCCCCTGCCAAGCCAATTCTCCAGGCTGCTTGCAGCGTATGCCGGGCTGTCACAAACTTCTCATCCTTTGTCACCTTCCAAAGATCCGGGAATACGTCGAGAATCCGCTGCTCCGGATCGCTGATTGCCAGCTGAGCGAGATACTGGCCGGCCCGGGCCCGTCTGTGCGGATCCGAATGCTTAAGATCATCCACCAGCTCCTCCCAGATCTCATAGGTCCAGTCTACTTCCTGCTTCGTTTGTTCCATAATAACCGTGTAAGCCTCATAGCGTGCTTCCTTTGTACCGTGAGCAGAATCATCAAACCATTTACGCACATCCGGATTCATCATGTTACTACCCCCTGCATGTTTTTTTGCCATAAACGACGATCGTGCCAGTACCCGTATAAGGCATGGTGCTCCAATGCTGCCTCAGCTGAACATCTGTAAATCCGTTTTTTTCGAGAAGCGGACGCAGTTTTTCCGGCTCTGTGTATCGGATGGTGAGTGCTTCTATCAGGCGCTCGTCGGCGTCGTACAAGCTGGAGTGGAGCATGCCTGTTTGCGGATCGTATGTGTCAACTTCGCGTGTGCCGTTTACCTCATCTATTTCAGTCTCGGTTCCTGAATGCGGCGGTGTCCGCGTATCGAAATACAAGCTTCCTCCGGGCTTTAAATGGTGAAAAACTGCTTCCAGCAGGCTGTTCTGCTCCCCTTCCATCAGGAGATGCTGAAAGGAATGACCTGTCATAATAATAAAATCAGCTTGAAAGGGAAGTGAAAAGGAAGCAGCATCCTGCTGAATAAATGAGGCTTCGATGCCTGCTGCTTTTGCTTTTGCGATAGCACGATCAAGCATTGCTTGACTGATATCGATGCCTGTCACAAAAGCTCCTGCTTGTGCCAAAGGCAGAGTTGTTCTACCCGTTCCGCAGGCGAGGTCTATCACAATGCTTCCGTCCTTGATGACACCTTTTAGAAACTCAGCCTCTTTCTGAATGTGGTCATAGCGCACGTCATACCGTTCCGGATCATCATACGGATTGATTGGCATCACTTCATTCCCCCCCCTCTGTTCGTTTACCTCTTTTTCTCTCTATTTGTTCAACAGTTTTTCATAGCAAACCAGTTGATTGTTAGGTGCCCGAAAGGTATCCTTTACATTAGCACATGAACTTCCGGAAGGAGCGAATTCGACTGTGACAAGCGTCGACAGATTGAAAGAGATTATTTTGGATCACACGTCGCACGTGTTCCTCATTACAGATCCGAAGCAGCCTGATAATCCTATTATATACGCAAACAATGGTTTTTTTGAGTTGACAGGATATACAAAAGAAGAAGTGATCGGCCAAAACTGCCGGTTCCTTCAGGGACCTGATACAGACCGCCGGGCAGTCGCTGCTATGCGCCGTGCTATTGAGCAAAAAGATCCGTTTACGGTAGAACTGCTGAACTATAGAAAAAACGGAACGCCCTTTTGGAATTTGCTTCACATTGACCCGGTCTATGTGGAGGATGAGGGGCAGTATTATTTCGTCGGCATCCAAAAAGATATCACTGACTTAAAGGATAAGCAGTCGCGGGCCGATTCCTCTCAGACAGAGCTGGACCTGCTTTCTACGCCCATTGTTCCTATTACAGCTAGTGCGTCGGTGCTTCCTCTGATCGGGCAGATCGATGAGCGACGCCTTGAGATGATCACAGAACGCCTGACTACAGGGCTCGCCGATACCAGAGTGGAAACCCTTATTCTTGATTTAACCGGCTTTCAAATGGAGGATGAAGGGGTTGCCGACAGCATCATCCGCCTCGGCGAAATTCTTCAGCTTCAAGGTATTGAGATGATCGTAACCGGTATTACGCCCGAAACAGCTATGAAATACCGTAAACTCGACCAGAGCCTTTCCAACTTTCCCTCTTTTCATTCTGTTAAACAGGCCTACGAATCGCTGCAGCAGTAGCCAGGTCGTCCAGCTGTATCAGGCTGGACGACTTTTTCTTACCGACTGCCGGGAGACGGTTTAACGATGTCCCGAAATGGGAAAAGCACTAACTGGGGTGTATTCATATGGAACTCAGCCGTACGGAAAAATGGAACATATTCCTGCTTCGTCCGCTAGTTATGACGCTTGTAGCTATTGCAACGCTCTTTTTGCTGGAAGCAGGTTTACCAGACTGGCCGATTATGATTGGCATCACAACCGGCTTGTTTGCCGCGCCGCTCATCACCGCACTCTTTTTTCCAAAGCTGCTTACTAAAAAGCGTCCCCAAAATCCGACCCGGAAGCAGAAAATCGGCCGGGCCGTGTTCTTCAGCGCAGGCGGACTGCTGATCCTTTTTATTGTGGTTCGTTTCTTTTGGCAGATCGCTGCCTGAGAATCAGCTGTACCCGTTGAGAATCCTTCTTTTTCCCTGTCGAAAACCTTTTATCTCACCGATTCTCCTTCGTGATAAATCAACTAAATGCACTATTTTTCAGCGTTTCGCTTTTTATTTTGCTTATAATTTATTATAATTATAATCTGAGAATGAATATTGTATCTTTCTCACTTTTTTATGTGCGAAGGAACAATCGCTCTCTGAATCTTTTCAAAAAATGGAAAGGGGTAGTTATGAACATGGATAACAACGAAAACATGGACAAGTGCCCGGTTACTGGTCAGAGCTTGACGGCAAGTATTCCGACAAGCAGTCCGACAGGCGGCACGAAGAACAAAGACTGGTGGCCGAACCTGCTGAACCTCGATATTCTTGCACAGCACGATACGAAGACCAACCCTCTTGGCGAAGACTTCGATTACACAGAAGAGTTCCAGAAGCTCGACTATAAAGCAATGAAGGAAGACCTTCACAAGCTTATGACGGACAGTCAGGACTGGTGGCCTGCAGACTACGGTCACTACGGCCCGTTCTTTATCCGCATGTCCTGGCATGCAGCCGGTACTTACCGTACAGGCGACGGACGCGGAGGCGGCGGAAGCGGCTCCCAGCGTTTCGCACCGCTGAACAGCTGGCCGGACAACGGTAACCTCGATAAGGCCCGTCGTCTGCTTTGGCCAATTAAGCAGAAGTACGGAAACAAAATCTCCTGGGCTGACCTGCTCGTTCTTGCCGGAAACGTTGCGATTGAATCCATGGGCGGTAAAACGCTTGGCTTCGGCGCTGGACGTCCTGACATCTGGCACCCGGAAGAAGACGTGAACTGGGGTCCTGAAACAGAGTGGCTTGGCGATGAGCGCTATTCAGGCGAACGCGAGCTGGAAAACCCGCTTGCTGCCGTGCAGATGGGTCTCATTTACGTGAATCCGGAAGGACCTAACGGCGAGCCGGATCCACTCGGAAGCGGACGAGACATCCGTGAAACGTTTAAGCGTATGGGAATGAACGATGAAGAAACAGTAGCACTCACTGCCGGTGGCCACACGTTTGGTAAGGCCCACGGCGCTGGTCCGGCTGAATCTGTTGAGGATGCTCCGGAAGCTGCTCCGGTAGAATCCATGGGCTTTGGCTGGAAGAGCAGCCACGAAACAGGCAACGGTGCCTACACGATTACAAGCGGAATCGAAGGTGCCTGGACTCCGACACCAACGAAGTGGGATATGTCTTACTTTGACGTTCTCTTCGGCTATGAGTGGGAGCTTACGAAGAGCCCGGCCGGCGCCTACCAGTGGGAGCCGAAAGAGCTGAAGGAGGAGGACCATGCGCCTGACGCGGAAGATTCCTCTAAGAAGCGCACGATCATGATGACGACGGCCGACATGGCAATGCGTATGGATCCGGACTACGAGAAGATTTCCCGTCGTTTCCACAAGAATCCAGACGAGTTTGCTGACGCCTTCGCATCTGCATGGTTTAAGCTGCTTCACCGTGACATGGGTCCTAAAGACCGCTACCTCGGACCGGAAGTGCCGGAAGAAGACTTTATCTGGCAGGATCCGGTACCTCGCGGCAACTATGATCTGACGGATGCAGAAATCGACGAGCTGAAAAGCAAGATCCTTGACTCCGGTCTATCTGTAGACGAGCTCGTGAAAACTGCCTGGGCTTCTGCAAGCACTTTCCGTATTTCCGATATGCGCGGAGGTGCCAATGGCGCCCGCGTCCGCCTGTCCCCTCAAAAAGACTGGGCGGCAAACGAGCCGGAACAGCTTGCGAAAGCACTCGATGTGCTTGAGGGCATTAAGAACGAAACAAGCATCAACGTCAGCCTTGCTGATCTGATCGTTCTCGGCGGTAACGCGGCGATTGAAAAAGCTGCGAAGGATGCCGGCTTTGATGTAACGGTGCCATTTACTCCAGGCCGCGGTGACGCGACACAAGAGCAGACCGATGAGGAGAGCTTTGAAGTACTGGAGCCGGTTGCAGATGCATTCCGTAACTACCAGCTCAAGGAGTTCGCTGTCAGCCCGGAAGAGCTCATGGTTGATAAAGCACAGCTCCTGAACCTGACTGCACCGGAAATGACCGTTCTTGTCGGCGGTATGCGTGCACTGGGTGCAAACCACGGCGGAACAAAGCACGGGGTCTTCACAAGCCGTCCTGGCCAGCTGACGAACGATTTCTTCGTGAATCTGCTGGACATGGGCGTTGAGTGGGCTCCTGCCGATAATGGTGTATATGAAGCACGTGACCGTCAGAACGGCAACGTCGTTCGCACGGCAACACGCGTCGATCTCGTATTCGGTTCCAACTCCGTTCTCCGTGCCGTATCTGAAGTTTACGCACAGGATGACAACAAAGAGAAGTTCGTGAACGACTTCATCAACGCATGGGTGAAGATCATGGACGCTGACCGTTTCGACGTCAAAAAATAAACAGCTGTATGTCAGCCGCCTGTCCGGATTCATTCCGGCAGGCGGTTTTTCTGTTTGATTTCCCGCCATTGCTTCTTTCCTGGATCTTTTTTCACGGATTAGGCTGATTGTCGTTTATGCCTTCGTTTCTCAGGGAAAATGTAGAACGTGCGTTCTTTTGACAAGCCAGACGAATCCGATCGCTTGCGTTGTGAAGCTGTACATAATCATTCTTTGATTAATCGTTCAATTGGAACAGGTAAACAGAACCTCCGGCCGGGCTTTTTTTCCGCGGCTGTTCTGAAAATGTCGGTTCCAGACACCGCAATGGGTTATGAGTGCTGCGGTATTCGCAAGCGCCTGGATGACTGCTGGCAACTAATTTGCTGGGGAGAGTGTTGTGCATGAAGAAGTTGACGACTGGGCAAGGTGTACCGATTCGGGATAATCAAAACTCCCGCACGGCCGGCGAAAACGCCCCGACGTTATTAGAGGATTATCAGCTGATCGAAAAAATGGCGCACTTTGACCGGGAGCGTGTTCCGGAGCGCGTCGTTCACGCGCGCGGGTTTGGTGCACACGGAACATTTCGCACAGCTGCGAGCATGAAACCTTATACAAAGGCTCATTTTCTGCAGGAAGAAGGCACGGAAACACCGGTCTTTGCACGCTTCTCCACCGTGATTCACGGTAACCATTCGCCGGAAACGCTCCGAGATCCACGAGGATTTTCAGTTAAATTTTACACGGAAGAAGGAAACTACGACTTCGTCGGCAACAACCTTCCTGTTTTCTTCATCCGCGACGCCATGAAATTCCCTGATGTGATTCACTCCCTGAAGCCTGACCCGCGTACGAACATTCAGGATCCGGACCGCTTCTTTGACTTCATGTCCCTGACGCCGGAATCGACGAACATGCTCATGCACTTGTTTTCGGACGAAGGGATTCCCAGAAGCTACCGGCATATGCGCGGCTCAAGCGTCCATGCCTTTAAATGGGTGAACGAACACGACGAATATGTCTACGTGAAGCTGCGCTGGGTACCGAAGCTCGGAATTGAAAATTTATCCGAATCGGAAGCATCCGAGATTCAGGCAGAGGATTTTAATCATGCCACCATGGATGCATATGAGGCGATTGAACGCGGCGACTTCCCTCAGTGGGACCTCTATGTGCAGTTTCTGGATCCTGAAAACGTTGATGACTACGAGTTTAATCCGCTGGATGCTACGAAAGACTGGTTCGAATCGGATTTTCCATATCATCACGTCGGTACGTTGGAACTAAATAAAAACGTGGACAACTATTTCGCTGAAACAGAATCAGTCGGCTTCAATCCCGGCGTTCTTGTTCCCGGCATTGAGCCTTCTGAAGACAAAATGCTGCAAGGACGACTGTTTTCGTACTCAGACACACAGCGGTACCGGATCGGCCCGAACTACCTGCAGCTGCCTGTTAACTGTCCGTTTGCGAAAGTAAATCACTATCAGCGCGACGGTTTCATGCCGGTAAATCAGCCGACAGACCCGGTGAACTACGAGCCTAACCGGTATGAAGAGACACCTAAAGAGGACCGTTCCCAAATCGACCACGTCGCTCCTGTTTCCGGTCCGGCAGGCAGGATTCCAATCGACAAAAAAGCCGATTTTCTGCAGCCGCAGCAGGTGTGGGATCACTATTCCGATGCTGACAAAGAAGCGCTCGTCTCCAACCTGACGAATGCGCTGCAGGACGTACGGGAAGACACACAATTACTGCAAATCTGCAACTTCTACCGCGGCTGTCCTGCATTAGGGGAAAAGCTCGCAGAGAATTTGTCTGTCGACATCAGCGCCTACCGGTAAATAACCGTAGCTCTGCAAGATCTCTTATGATCAAAAGAGGTGCCAAGCCATAGCGGCCGGCACCTCTTTTTCGTGTAAAAAACGGATTCATCGTTACTGGTTTTACCGATCTTCAAACTCTTTACGGAGGATACTCATGCGAATATCATCGTGAAACGTTCCCTCTACCAGCGCTCCCTCGCGCTCGATCCCTTCTTTAATAAAGCCGCTCTTTTCATAGCAGCGGATCGCACGAGTATTATACGCGAGCACCTTCAGTTCCACCCGGTGAAGCCGAAGCGTTTCAAAGGCATAGCCGAGTACGAGCTTCGTAATTTCTGTGCCGAGACCCTGCCCCCAGACGGACGGGTCGAACAGACCGATCGCAAATCTGGCTTTTTCGTCTTCCCAGCGGACGGTAAGTCTCGCCTGTCCGATCAGACGGCCTTCATATTCGACACACCATTCATGGGGATGGCGGCTGATTGCTTCCAGAAAAGCTGCCGCATCCGCTTCTGTTTTTAAAAGGCGCCGATGCCGGTCTTCTCCATACATGTGCAGCATTTCCGGATCAAAGTCGACTCGCATATAGTCCGTATGATCCTGCTCTGCCGGCTGCCTGAGCAGCACTCGTTCTCCTCGTAATTCTGGCGGTTGCTCCATGGTCATACCCCTCTTTCTCCACAACTATTATATCCTTTTATGGAATATAAAACCAGACTGTTTCTTTTCCCCTTCTTTCTTCACACTGATACTGAGAGAAGGAGGGAGAATATGCTTGGACTAAAACGTAATGATGTAAGGCTTGTACCGTACGATCCGCAGTGGAGCCAGAGGGCAGACGAACGGATAAAGGAGCTTTCTGCAGTAACTGACATTCCTGAGAACCGTTTTGCTCATATTGGCAGCACGGCAATAGCTGACATGCCCGCAAAGCCCATCATCGACCTTGCTATCGGTGTGGATCAGTTAGACGCAGATCACAACGATTTATTCTGCCGCTTAAAGCAGTGCGGATTTCTGCGCCTGCGCGTTCAAAAGCAGGAGGAAATCGTATTTGCAGCGTTTACGGACGATTCTTATGAAACGAAGACTCACATTCTCCATCTGATGACGTACAACGGCGAGCTGTGGAACAACCTGCTATTTTTCCGGAATTATATGAACACACACTCTGCTGAACACAGTGCATACGCCGCTCTGAAAAAACGGGCAGCTGCCGCTCATCCGACCAGTATTCCTGCCTATACGGAAGAGAAAACCGCCTTCGTCCACCATATTTATCAGCTGCGCACCTAACCGTTTACTATCTTTTCGTCTACAACAAACGAATTACTTCCCAGTTAAAATGTCAAATTTTACTGGACTAAAGCAGGAAAAACGTGTAAATTCCGGACAATTTCGCCTCGCTCTGGTACCCTGATGTATGAATTCACAGGCGGAGGTAAGGAAATATGAGACCATCAGGCGTAACAGTTGCTGTTCTCCTGCTGCTTGCAGGCTGCTCCGGCAGCGCTGAACATGAGCAGGAAACGGAAGTGCAGGAGCCCGAGACACAGAACGACTCAATTGAAGAGGAAGAGAAGGCAGAAGAAACGGATGATGACTCGACCTCTTATTCGTTTGGAGATTTGGATCGGTTTGGCAGTGAACCGCAGGAATGGATGCAGGCAGCGCCAGGATCCTATAGTGAGGACGACTACGATGAAGATGAAGTGATGACGGTACTCTCTGATTCGATCGAGTCCGGCACGAGCGATGACGAACTCTTTCTGCAAGTGCTTGATCTGACAGCGTTTGATTACCGGAACTACATCGAAGAAGCACTGGCGCTCGAAATCGACTACGAGGAGCTTACGGTACGTCCCGGCGATACAAGCAGCTCCGAAGAGGATGTACAGGGGCTTCATGTTCAGGTTTTATTTGATGCAAGCGGAAGCATGGCTCAGTCTGTCGGGGATGAGATAAAGATGGATGCGGCGAAAGAAGCCGTGCATGAATTTGCGGCTGAACTGCCGGAGCACGCAAACATATCGCTGCGCGTATACGGACATCAGGGAAGCAATCTGGCTGTCGATCAGGAGGAGTCGTGTGCAGGCACGGAAGAGCTTTATCCGTTAGCTCCTTATGAGGAAGCAGCATTTACAGAGGTGCTTGATTCATTCGAACCGACCGGCTATACGCCGATTGCAGCGTCGATTGAAGCTGCTGGAGACGATCTGCTGGCATATGCAGAAGACGGGGACGAGGTTGTCGTCTATATTGTCAGTGACGGAGAGGAAACGTGCGGCGGTGATCCCGTTCAGGCAGCAGCTGATCTGAACGAGAGCGGCATTAATGCGGTCGTTCACATCATCGGGTTTGACGTAGAGGATGATGAGCACCAGGCTCTTATGGACATTGCCTCTGCCGGCGGCGGTGACTATATGCAGGCAGACGATGCAGAAACGCTGCGCCAGACGCTTCGCGAGGAACAAAGCGAGCTGATCAGCGCCTGGCGGGAGTGGCAGGCAGAGAATACAGACGTCAGCCGCGAGCAGCAAAGCGACTATCTCGACCGCTCCCGGGAGCTGCAGGAGACGATTACGGATTTGAGCAGGGCCGAACAAGATCGATTAACCGACCTGAGCCGGGCGCTGGAGGAACAGAACGACGATTATTCCGGCATTCCTCTTCGCTCTTCTGTAACAGACCGGGGTATCGCCATCCGCTCTTATATCACGGAGTCCATGATTCAATTCCGCCAGCAGGCAGTCGATGAAGGCATTCAAAACCGCCAGGATATCACAGAAGAAGGCATCAACGAACGCCAGGATATTATCCAGGGGGATGACAATGAGTAGCAATCTGAAGGGAAAAACGCATGACCTGCAGGAAACAACACGAGCTATCACCATGTATTACGTACTTACTGCCATTCTCTTTCTAGGCGGTGCGGGTATCGTGTGGGCAGCCTACCAGACAGGTTCGGCTGCCGGCCTCATCGTTCTAGGTGGAACAGGACTTGTCCTCATGCTCTCGAGCGTCCTGCTGGTTCATAAAATCCGGAAACTCGATCAGTTCATTGCCTACGGCATCGATGAAGAAAAGCAGGAGATATGGATGAGTCATGAAAAAAGCGGCAGCAGCGAGCCGCTTGACGCCATCCAGATTCCCTTTTCTGCTATTGAAACGGTCCTGCTGGCACCGCAGCTTCAGGCGTATACAACTGGCCAGGGCTCCACTAGTAAAACGATCTATACGTACATTCCGGTTGTACTTGTCGTCTTCCAGGAAGCTGGACAGACACGATGGATGGATATTTCGTTTCGGGACGATGAATCGGCCAATAGCTGGCTGGCTGATGCCCAACACGCCGGTCTGTCTCTTTTCCGCACAGATGAGTCGGTGAACAAACTTTACCGCGACCCTGATGCAGCCGAGCTGATTCAAACGGACCTTTACAAAGAACCGTTTACGTTTAACGGCAGCGTGATAAGCTACATCAACCGGCAGCGTCGCGAGGACCATGCCTATCTGCCGGAATATACGCCTGAGATGGAGACACATTCTCATCACTATGTCACGTTTCCATGGAGACTGCCGCACCTGTTTATAGGCTCCACTACGCTGCTGCTGATGGTGATGCTGCTTGATCAGTGGTACGTGCTGATGCAGCCGGGAAGTATGGCCGGGGACATCAGCCTCGTCGGAACAATTGGTGCCACGATTGTGTTCGGCGCCTTTCACATTCTCTACGGCTACCGGTTTGAACGGGTGAAACCGATCACCCTCCTGCCGATCGCGCTTCTATCCGCAGCATCTTACGGAACGGCCGTCTTCCTTCTGTCGCTTCTGATTGTGATGATGCAGCCCCATGATCCACGGATGCTTGCTCCTTACGCGGTCTTATTTTTCCCGCTTATGCTCGTCACACTGTTCGTTCGCAGGCAGAAGCCGGCTCACCATCATCAAGCTGTAAGAGTGGCAAAGAAAAGCATGCGCAACACGTCTTCTGCCTAGCTGAAAGTCCGTCTGCTTCCAGACGGGCTCTTTTCTTATAGGAATTGCTGCAGCTTTGCGCTACAATCATCGTAACGATCCGATTGGAGGGAGCAGACATGATTCAGCGGTATGGCACGTTCGAAAAGGACGCGATGGTCGTCGAGTATACACAGCGTGGCGAAGGGCCGCTGGTTCTGTTTTTGCACGGCGGTCATGCCAGCTGCTTCGAGACGATCGGGACAGAGGCGCTGCTAGAGGAAGGATTTTCCATCATTGCTCCATCACGTCCCGGCTACGGGGTGACGTCTCCCGTCCGCAATCTCGATGCTGCATGTACGCTTTATGAAGGATTGCTTACCCACCTTGGATTGGAACGAATTCATGTGCTGGCTGCCTCGGCAGGAGGTCCTGCAGGCATCCGCTTTGCCGCCCTTTATCCGGAAAAAGCTGCCTCGCTGACGCTGCAATCTGCCGTAACCAAGGAATGGCTTACCCCTGCAGACCCTGCCTATAAAGCGGCGAAGGTTCTCTTTCATCCGAAACGGGAGCGCTTCACGTGGCAGCTGCTGCAGCTGATAAGCCGTCGTTTTCCAAAGCTGCTTTTTCGCCAGATGTTTTCCTCCTTCAGCACGCTCTCCTATCAAGAAGCAGCTTCACGCATAGCCCCCGGCGACGCGGAAACATTTGCACGAATGATGGCCTCGCAGCGCTCGGGAAAAGGCTTTATGATCGATCTTGAGCAGTCACGTGAAGCAGGAACAGACACACTCGCTGCGATTACCTGCCCCGTTCTGATCATGCACAGTCCGTTCGACGCCTCGGTTCCGTTTGCGCATGCAGAGCACGCGGCAGCCATGATACCGAATGCCAGACTGGAAAAGCTGCATGCATGGGGGCATCTGATCTGGCTCGGTAAAGAAGCCGGCACTACCGACCGCCTGCTGCTGGCCTTTTTACATGAGCATCAATAGATAATCGCCTTTTCGAAGCTTTAGATACAGACTATCGACCTTTTGGACTACCATAAAAAAGGCGCTGCAAAGCATCCGGGTACCTCCGTAACCACTTGTATGTAAAGAAGGGATTTCACCATGACACTCTGGTTTTTACTTGCCGCAGCCAGCGCCATTATCTTTGGTCTGGCTACCTTTTGCTTTAAAGTGAACGCGTTCAAAGGCTGGCCGCTCCTGCCGTTTTTTGCAGGCGTTTATGCCAGCGGCACTGTCGGCTTTGCTGTAACGGCGTACGTGGAAAACGTGCTGTATCTCTCTGCGGTGATTCTGCTCAGCGGAATGATTGTAGGAATCGGCTCCACGTTCGGCAATCTGCTGTTCATGCGGGCGCTCGAATATGGACCGGCGAGCCTGACCTCCCCGCTCGTGAACACGAATATTCTCTTGATCGTACTCATGTCTGTTATCGTTTACGCAGAACGCCCCGGCGCAATGGAATACACCGGGATCTTTCTGATTGTCGCAGCCGTGAGCCTGCTTCCGCTTGACCCCCGAGAAAAACTGAGTATTCCAAACCGGATCTGGTACGTATTTGTGTTTGCTGCGACTGCGTTGTTTTTTCTGCGTAACGGCGGTCTGAAAGTAACGGAAGAGCTTGCGCTTCCAAATACGACTATCCTTTTCGTCGGCTATGCAGTTGGCCTGCTCTGGTCGCTGCAGGCGCTGCTTCGTTCTCCTCAGAGAAATTCGCCTTGTCGACTGAAAAGCTTCCAATTTGGACTCGGAGCCGGCTTGTTTTCCTTTGCCGGCATGCAGCTTTACGCGTGGGCTTTGCAGAGCGGGCCTGCCAGCATCGTCTCCCCTGTATTTTCCACGAACAGTCTCGTTGTGGCGCTGTTGTCGGTGCTCTATTTGCGGGAGCGCCTCACCCGGCTGCAGACGGTTTCGCTTGCGCTCGTCTTCATCGGGATCCTTCTGCTGCAAATAAGCTGAATTTTGACACCAGCTGACTTTAAAAGGTGAATGTTCGGAGGAGAAAGGTAAACGTTTCTCTCCGGTATTTAATCCTTTCTTCGTTTTAACAGTTCTAAGTTGATGCTCGTAAACAGGTCCAAGCCCATGTTAATGCTTTTACAGCTACAGGTTGACGGTTTAGGAAGCCTGTTTAACGCTTTTGCAGAAAAAGTTGAACACTTTCGTTTTCACTATCTGCTGAAGACCGCCGTGCGCAATCAAAACACCCCCATCCGGTTCACAGAACCGATTGGGGGTGTCAGCTGTTATTCTACTGTTACGGACTTCGCCAGGTTACGAGGCTTGTCCACGTCGCAGCCGCGGTGAAGCGCTGCGTAATAAGAAATGATCTGCATTGGCAGAACGCTCACAAGCGGTGTGAGATATTCGTGCACGGCAGGCATCACAACCGTGTCTTCTTCGTGTTCGCAGCCTTCCATGCTGATAAAGCAAGGGTTCGCGCCGCGGGCGACAACTTCCTTCATGTTTCCGCGGATATTCAGGCTGACATCTTTCTGTGTTGCAAGCCCAATCACCGGTGTTCCTTCTTCGATCAGCGCTATCGTCCCGTGCTTCAGCTCTCCGCCTGCAAAGCCTTCTGCCTGAATGTAGGAGATTTCCTTCAGCTTGAGGGCACCTTCCATGCAGACGTAATAGTCGAGCGAACGGCCGATAAAGAAGGCATTTCGCGAGACGCTGAGGAATTCACGCGCTACTTCTTCGAGCACTTCTTTTTTCTCTGTGAAAATTTCCATTGCGTTTGCAACGATCCCGAGCTCCTGCAGCGGGTCAAAGTCGATTTCTACTCCGCCTGCACGAGCAGCATCCACTGCAAGAATAGCCATCACAGCCATCTGCGCCGTGTAGGCTTTCGTTGACGCAACGGCGATTTCAGGGCCTGCATGCGTGTGCAGCGTATAGTCTGCTTCACGGGACAATGTGGAGCCTGGTACGTTTGTAATCGTCAGTGCCGGATGTCCCAGCTCCTTCACGTTCACGAGTACACCGCGGAGGTCAGCTGTTTCTCCGCTCTGTGAAATAAAGATAAAGAGTGGTTTCTTGCTTAGTAATGGCATGTTGTAAAGGAACTCACTTGCAATATGCGTTTCTACCGGAATGTGTGCGATTTTTTCGATCAGTTCTTTTCCGACCAGTCCGGAATGATAGCTCGTTCCGGCCGCAATAATATAGATGCGGTCTGCATCTGTTACCGCGCTGCGGATCTCTTCGTCGAGCTTAATGTTTTCGTTCTCATCCTTGTACTTCGTGATGATGTTCCGAATCACAAACGGCTGCTCGTCGATCTCCTTCAGCATGTAATGCGGGTACGTGCCCTTTTCAATGTCGGTGGAGTCGAGCTCTGCGATATAGGAATCGCGGCTTATCTCCTGGCCGTCCAGCTTCTTCACCTGGGCTGTTTCACGTGTAACAACAACGATTTCTTTGTCTTCAATTTCCATGAATTCGTTTGTTACCTGCAGCATCGCCATCGCATCAGACGCGATAACGTTTACGCCGTCAGCCAGACCGATCAGAAGCGGGCTTTTATTCTTGCCGACATAGATTGTGTCACGATCGGTGTTATCGAGCAGTGCCGTCGCGTAGGAGCCTTCGAGCATGCTGAGCGTTTTACGGAACGCTTCCTCTGTCGACAGGCCTTCTTTTGAGAACGTATCAACAAGCTGAACGATGATTTCTGTATCCGTGTCAGATACCATCTCCACACCTTCAAGATACTCTCTGCGAAGCTGCTCATAGTTTTCGATAACCCCGTTATGCACAATCGTGAAACGGGCAGTCGCACTCTGGTGCGGGTGAGCGTTCAGCTGGCTTGGTACGCCGTGCGTCGCCCAGCGTGTATGACCGATGCCGACTACGCTGTCTTCAGACGTATCCACAACGTCCCGAAGAGCAGCAATTCGGCCCTTTTCTTTATAGACATGAATTCCTGATTCATTCGCAATCGCAATTCCTGCAGAGTCATAGCCGCGGTACTCGAGCTTTTCGAGTCCACGCAGGAGAATCTCCTTTGCATCTGCTGTTCCAATATATCCTACAATTCCGCACATAGCTAAATGTCCTCCCTGTGAGCAGGGCAGGTTCACGCCGGGGGCATGTCCGCCCCACTCTTTCTCGTTTTAATGGTTGTGTGTATCAGGAAATCAGTCAATAAGCTTTTGTTCAGCAAGTCGCCTCGCTGGTTTAGCTCCTTGTTGCGGCTGTGATTTCAGGCAGCCGGGAGGCATCCGCCGAACGTTCGATAACCTCCTCCTCGTCAACTGCACATCGGCAGTCCAGGCGCTTTTGAATGATGTTTCTCAGTCTTCTTTCCCCCTTTCACGCATTTGAATGACCTCATCATACTACACGGCAAAACAGCGGTCAATCGTTTTTTGCACATTTTGGAAATGTTCTGTGTCACTATTCGATCTCCACTTGTATCCGTCAGCTAAATGGGCCGGACTCGCTGTGTTAGTCGCCGCTCAGCGAAGAGTGTTACAGCTCGTCCTCTGTTTTCTGTAACCTGTTTCCCCATCCGTTAATCATGAAATTTGCCGAATCGTCATCCGCCCCGTGTACGGTGTTTTTCTAATCTGAGACCATTTAAAGAAGGCCATGTGCGTCCTTAAAATTCGACAAACGAAATCCTGTCAGGAATAACTGTGACGTAATTGCGTTTTCATTGTGTTGTAGAGGCGATGAGAGCGCTTTACTATAAAGGTACAAGCTACTTATTCTTTATCCTGAAGGGGGATTTCACATGAGTCAGGAACAACAAAAATCGACACTGCGGACACGAATTCAGCGGGTCGGAAGCTTTTTAAGCAGCATGATCATGCCGAACATTGGGGCGTTCATCGCCTGGGGCTTGATCACTGCGCTCTTTATTCCGGATGGCTGGGTGCCATATCCGACGTTCGAAGCGCTCGTCGGTCCGATGATCACCTACCTCCTGCCGCTGCTCATTGCCTACACCGGCGGTAAGCTTGTCCATGATACACGCGGTGGTGTCGTTGGGGCGACTGCCGCAATGGGTGTCATCGTCGGTGCAGAAGTGCCAATGTTTATCGGAGCCATGATCATGGGTCCACTCGGCGGCCTCCTCATTAAACAGATTGACCGTCTGCTCGAAGGGAAAGTACGTCAAGGCTTTGAAATGCTCGTCAACAACTTTACAGCTGGTATTCTTGCGATGCTGCTTGCACTCTTCGGCGTCATCACGGTCGGTCCGGTCGTATTCGGTCTGACGCAGGCGCTCGGTGCAGGGGTGGACGTCATTGTATCACTCGGCCTGCTCCCGCTTGCCAGTATTTTCATTGAACCAGCAAAGGTATTGTTCTTAAACAACGCAATCAACCATGGTATTCTCAGTCCTTTAGGTCTGGAGCAGGCTTCCCAGCAGGGCTCTTCGATTCTGCTGATGCTTGAAACAAACCCAGGTCCAGGACTGGGCGTGCTGCTTGCGATCATGCTCTTTGGAGTCGGCTCGGCAAAGCGTACAGCACCAGGGGCCGCGATCATCCATTTCTTTGGTGGTATTCACGAAATCTACTTTCCGTACATCCTGATGCGCCCGATTCTAATTCTGGCAGCAATCGCCGGCGGTATGGCAGGCATCTTCACCTTCTCGATCTTTGATGCCGGACTCGTCGCAACACCTGCACCAGGAAGCATCATCGCGTATACGCTGATGACGCCGCCGGGCGGTTATCTCGGGATGTTCGCCGGTGTGTTTGCAGCCACGGGTGTCTCCTTCCTTGTCGCTTCCATCATTCTGAAGACGACGAAGAATCCCGCTGAAGATGATATGTCCGGGGCAGCTGCTAAAATGGAAGAAATGAAAGGCAAGAAGAGCAGCGTTTCTGGTACGTTTGCAGAAGGCGAGCAGGCTGCGCCTGAAGCTGGAATCGATCCGTCAAACGTCAACCGCATCATTTTTGCCTGTGACGCAGGTATGGGCTCAAGCGCAATGGGAGCTTCGATCATGCGTGATAAGGTGAAAAAAGCAGGACTCGACATTGATGTGACGAATACTTCCATTAGCAACCTTCCGGAAGACGCCGATATTGTCATCACCCATAAGGACCTCACGCCTCGTGCAAAAGAAAAGCGTCCGGGAGCTGATCATGTATCTGTAGAAAACTTCCTGAACAGCCCGGAATACGACAAGCTCGTGGAGCGACTGAAGCAGTAACAGACTGGAGGGACGTATATGTACGTATCCGCCCGAGACCGGCGCATTCTGGATGAGCTGCTAGCACATCCGGAAGGAGTCACGGTTGCCTATCTGGCCGAAGCGCTGGATGTGAGCGAACGCACCATCCACCGTGATCTGACGACATTTGACAGTCTTCTGCAGCCGTATGAGCTGACGCTGGAAAAGAAGTCAGGGACCGGGCTGCGCCTTTCCGGACCAGATCAAGAGCTTCAGGCTCTTACAGAGGACCTGTCAGAGGCCCGCAGTATTGACTTTTTGCCTGAACAGCGTCAGCTGCTTTTATCATATAAGCTGCTGACAGCAACAGAACCTGTAAAACTGCATGCTCTCGCCTCCGAACTGCACATCACGGAAGCAACCGTCCGCAGTGATCTGGATAAGCTGACAGACTGGATGGAGCAGCATCAGCTGACGCTGCTGAGACGACGAGGCTTTGGGATTCAGGCAGCCGGTGAGGAGCAGGCAAAACGGCGCGCCATTCGCGCGCTGCTTGCCAATCATCTAAATGATACGGATCTGCTCCGCTTCATCCGCCGCAAAACGCTTGCAGAAACCGGCGGACGAACGAAGGCAATCGCCGACCAGCTGCTCGGTTTCGTCGACGAAGATCGGATTCAGGAGGTCGAACGAGCTGTCGAAGAAGTCACCCGCCGGCTTCCGGTTCCTATCGCCGATTCTTCCTATGCTGCGCTCGTCGTCCATCTTGCGCTGGCACTGGAGCGTATTCAGCTCGGTGAACGGGTACAGATGAAAGAGGAGCTGCTGGAGCGTCTAAAGCAGACGCAGGAATTTCCGCTGGCTGCTTCTCTTGCTGCACGGCTCGAGGAACGGCTCGATTTAACCATTCCTAATACAGAGATTGGCTATATTACGATGCACCTTCGCGGCGCCAAGCTGCAGCGGGATACAGCGTTTCAAGCGGACCCGGATCTGGATATTTCCTTTCTTGCCAGCCGCCTGATCCGCCACGTATCCGACCGGTACGGCACGGCTTTTTCCGGACACGCATTGGAAAAGGGCCTCACTGCTCATTTAAGCCCCGCTCTCTATCGCATGCAGCAGCAAATGAGCATTCATAATCCGCTTAAGGACACGATTCAGACTAAATACCCGCAGCTGTTCGCTGCAGTGGCAGATGCCGCTCGTCACGTGTTTGCTGAGCTTGATGTTCCGGATGACGAAGTTGGGTTTCTCGTGCTTCACTTTGGATCGGCGCTGGAACTCGATGACGGTCGTGAATACCACGCCTACGTTATCTGCTCCACTGGTATTGGCTCATCCAAAATGATGACCGCCCGCCTTAAACGGGAGCTGCCGCAGATCACGTCGATGGAACAACTCTCGGTTTATGAACTGGATCAGAAAACGCTTGATCCTGCCGATCTCATCATCTCGACGATTGCCCTGGATGACGCGTACGATTACATTCAAGTAAATCCGTTCTTAACCGATGATGAACTGGCTGAGATTGAACACTATATGGCTCGAAAGCCGGGAAGAACACCAGATTCCGTTTCCAAACAGCCTGCAGCGGGTACGCTGGAATCGATGCAGTCCCAGCTGAACGAAGCTCTGCAGCTGATGCAGCACGTAGAGCTGATTCAGGAATCGACTGCCGTCCCGTTTTGGCAGAGCATGCAGAATACGCTGCTGTATTTGCAGGGAAAAGGATTTGTATCAGACGCCCGCGCCGTTAAAAACGCGCTGCAGGAACGGGAGCAGCTTTCCGGAGTCGGACTTCCGAACACGCAGCTTGCGCTCTATCATGCGCGGAGCAGTGACATTCGTGAACCGGTGTTTCTGCTCGTGGAACGCCTACATCCAGAACCAATCCGAGCCATGGATGGCTCCACCATTCATGTCAGGCGCCTTCTGCTCATGCTCGCACCGCTGGATATGAGTGATACCCAAAGCAGCCTTCTGAGCAGCATCAGCGGCATGATTGTAAAGAATGAACGCAACCTCCGCCTGTTTGCGGAAGGAAGCGAAAAAGAAATAAAAGATGTGATGAGCGGAGAGTTTTTACAGCTTATCCGTGGAATAACGAACGAATAAAAAGGAGTGTTTCATCATGACAAAAGCAATTCTTCCAGAGGAAAACATTCAGCTCGGCGTAAAGGTGACAGACCAAAAGGAAGCGATCCGCAAAGCCGGGCAAATTCTCGTTGACGGCGGCTATACGGATGCCGGCTACATTGACAAAATGTTTGAGCGGGAAGAAATCACTTCCACTTTCATGGGGAACGGTGTCGCCATTCCGCACGGCACTGACGACGCAAAGAGCAATGTTCACTATTCTGGTCTGTCTGTTCTGCAAATTCCTGATGGCGTAGAATACGGCGAAGGAAATACGGCAAAGCTCGTATTCGGCATCGCAGGAAAGGATAACGAGCACCTCGAAATCCTGTCGAAAATTGCTATCCTTTGCTCCGAGGAAGCAAACGTAGAAAGAATGCTGAACGCAACAACAAAACAGGAACTGCTCGACATGTTCCAAGAGGTGGAGTAAATGAGAGCCGTCCATTTTGGGGCCGGGAATATCGGCCGCGGCTTCATCGCTCAGCTCCTTCACCGGGCAGGCTGCCAGGTGACATTTGCTGATGTAAACAATGAGCTGATCAAGCTGTTAAAGCAGGAGGAGAGTTATCAGATTTTCTTCGCAGCCCCTGATCAACCTCCGGAAACCGTTACCAACTTTACTGGCCTGCATTCGCAGCACGAGAAAGAGGAGCTGCTTGCTGCGCTTCGGGAAGCAGATCTCGTCACAACGGCTGTCGGTGCGCCTGTTTTAAAGCACCTGGCCCCTGTGCTGGCAGAAGCGGTTAAGGAACGACTGGATTCAGCCTGGCCGCTGACGGTTATCGCCTGCGAAAACGCAGTCGGCGGCACCGACATGCTGCGCATGCACGTAAAGGAACACCTTTCTGACGAGCAGGCAAGCCAGGCAGAAGCGTTCATCAGCTGGCCGAACGCAGCAGTGGACCGCATCGTTCCGATTCAGGAGCAGGCTCATCCGCTGGACGTACTCGTAGAGCCTTTTTACGAATGGACCGTTGAGAAGAAGGCTATTCACGGCCCGGTTCCGCCTATTGACGGGATTCACTACGTGGATGATCTCGACGCCTACATCGAGCGCAAGCTCTTTACCGTGAACACTGGTCATGCAGCTGCAGCTTATCACGGCTGGCAGAGGCAGCATGCCACGGTTCAGGAGGCGATGAAAGACAACGAGGTCCGCAGTGAGGTGGAAAGCGTGCTGCAGGAAACCGGAAAACTGCTGACGGCCAAGTACGGCTTCGATCCGGACACGCATGCCGCTTATATCCGCACGACGCTCAGCCGTTTTGAGAACGATGCTTTATCTGATTCTATCGACCGGGTTGCCAGACAGCCTCTGAAAAAGCTCGGCGCTCGGGAACGTCTTATCAGCCCTGCTCTGCAGCTGGAAGAACGTGGCATAAATCCGGAAGCGCTGTTACGCACGATTGCAGCCGCACTCGCCTACGATAACCTGCAGGACGAAGAAGCCGCCCAGCTTCATCAGCAGCTGGCTGTGAGTTCCGCTTCTTCCGTTTTGGCAGCTGTCAGCGGACTCGATCCGGACAGTCCGCTCGTACAGCAGGCAGCCGCCTTGTATGAAGCCATTCAAGCATAATAAAAACACAAAGGCCGCCCCATTTGGGACGGCCTTTGTCAGACTGTCGATAAAGTTTTTTTAGGTGAATAACGTTGCATCTGCCTGTATCTGCGGACCCTCGCTTTCCGGAGGGAACGGGCTCAGCTAACCGCTTCCTTCTTCCGTCGGAAGCGCTGGATCTTCGCCTCGTTCTGATCCTCCCGGAGTCGAAGTCCTTCGATGTCGGCAGCTTGCAATACGGTTCATATGTGCGGCTTTTGCTGACACGATTTTCGATACAGATAGAACCTTTACTTTGAGCCGTTTACGTGTTATATAAGGACGCCAGTACGTCATTGAATTTCATGATAAACGTAAAAAAAGTAGTTTCGTCAGCCTGTCGCAACGTTATTCTTTAAGAATCAGAGCCGATTTCCCGATGTGTCCGGCGGGGACGCCTATCGAATCAGCGCAGTCTGAAGATACCGTGCCGTTCAGATCTGCGAACGGCATCAACGCACGAGCGGAGCCGGACTGGCTTTTGAAGGCTTCTTGTAAAAAGCCTGTGTCCGAGTGAAGCCTCATCGCCGTTCGAACTTGAACGGCATGAAAAGCGCGAGCGGAGCCGGACCGGCTCTTGAAGGCTTCTCGTGAGAAGCCTGTGTCCGAGTGAAGCCGAGCCATCCTTCCCTTCATACAGGGGTCAACCTGAGAAATAGCTGAAGGCAAGCCCACGGCAGGCTAGGTAAGCAAAAGGGAAATACCACAAAATGAATAAACATGTAGCCTAATTGACTTTGTCTATATTCTGACAAAGACCGCCCCATTTGGGACGGCCTTTGTATTATTTTTGCAGGCTGCCAAGCTCCTGCTTCACGATGTCAACTACTTTCGCGACGTATTTATCGCATGTTTCCGCTGTTGGAGCTTCCGCCATGACACGCACGAGCGGCTCCGTTCCGGATGGGCGTACCAGAATGCGTCCTTCCCCATTCATCTCTGCTTCAACCGCTTCGATCTCCGCATTGATAACGGAATTGCCTGCAAGGGCATGCTTATCCTGCACCCGGACATTCACAAGCTTTTGCGGATATTTTGGTACTTCTGCTGCAAGCTCAGACAATGGTTTGCCGCAGGTTTTAACGATTTGCACAAGCTGGAGAGCTGAAAGCAGCCCGTCCCCGGTTGTGGAATGATCCAGGAAGATCAAGTGTCCGGATTGTTCCCCGCCAAGGCTGTAGTCACCGTTGCGCATGGCTTCCATGACGTAGCGGTCGCCGACAGCAGTCTGCTTCGTGGCGATCCCTTCCTGCTCCAGCGCTTTGTACAGACCAAGGTTGCTCATTACGGTCGTCACAAGCGTATTTTGCTTCAGGTCGCCGCGGGCATTTAAATACTTGGCGCAGATGTACATAATCTGGTCTCCATCTACAATCTGTCCCTTTTCATCAACGGCAATCAGTCGATCTGCATCGCCGTCGAAGGCCAGACCAATGTCAGCCCCTTTTTCCTTCACAAGCTCAACAAGCTCTTCCGGATGTGTGGAACCAACCTGTTCGTTGATGTTTACCCCGTTTGGCGACGAACCAATACAGGAGATCTCTTCTGCTTCAAGATCTGCAAATAAATGGTTCGCAAGCGGAGAAGCTGCCCCGTTGGCACAGTCAAGTGCAACATGAAGACCGGAGAAGTCATTTTCCACCGTCTGTTTCAAGTAACGGAGATATTTTTGTCCGCCCTCAAAATAATCGCTGACAACGCCAATATCGCCGCCGACTGGCCGAGGAAGATCGTCCTCCATATCATCTTCCAGATGAAGCAGCTTTTCAATTTCTTCTTCCTGCTCATCCAGCAGCTTAAAGCCATCCGACCCAAAGAACTTAATGCCGTTATCCGGAACCGGATTGTGTGAGGCTGAAATCATGACGCCAGCGTCAGCGCTGAGCGCTTTTGTCAAATACGCAACGCCAGGTGTCGTAATGACGCCAAGACGCATGACCTCGGCTCCAATGGACAAAAGCCCGGCTACAAGAGCACTTTCCAGCATGTGTCCGGAAATACGGGTGTCCCGTCCAATTAAAATCTTCGGCTTGCTCGTCTCTTTCGTCAGGACGTAGCCGCCGAAGCGTCCCAGTTTAAACGCGAGTTCGGGCGTCAGCTCTGTGTTGGCTGTACCGCGGACTCCGTCAGTACCAAAGAATTTCCCCATCCAATATCTCTCCTATTCTTCATCTTCATTTATAGTCGAATTATCGTCTGCCGGTTCATCCGGCTCGTTTTCATCGGTCGTTGTTTCCTCTTCTTCGCTTTCCTGAGCGTTGACTTCGACATTTTCGTCAGCGGCTTCATTGTTCGCGTTCTCCTGCGGTTCGTCAGCTTCCTCAGACGTAGTCGTCTCCTCCGAAGCATCGTTCGCCGCTTCACTGCTCGATTCGTCCTCGATGGTGATTTCCACGTCAGATCCGTTTTGTGGAAAGCGGACGTTCTGCGGGCCTCCAATTGCTAAAGGTACCATATGCGTTCCCTCTTCAAGCCCGTCCACATCAACTGACGCTTCCAGATCATCCCGGCTGATCCGGTCAAGCTGCTCCGTGCTGCCTAGTGCACGAAGCGTAAACGTGCCGTCTTCATTTCCCGGGAAATGAAACGTCCAGTCATCCGGCAGGGACTCCACATCAATAGAGAATGAAGAAAATTCCCGCTCTTGCTCTGCAGTCGTATCAATCTCAACCGTCACTTCTCCCGGTTCGACGCGTTCAACCCCGTCCGGTAC
Organism: Alkalicoccus luteus; assembly: GCF_052061695.1. Lineage (NCBI taxonomy): Bacteria > Bacillati > Bacillota > Bacilli > Caryophanales > Bacillaceae > Alkalicoccus > Alkalicoccus luteus. The sequence continues at coordinate 170,196 of NZ_JBPZEY010000008.1, read as the reverse complement.
CGGTACAGGAACGGTCAGCGTCGTATCTCCTTCGAGCTCCTCTAAGTCAAGCTCATCAAGATCAATCACGGAAATATCGTTTAACACATCGACTGGACCGTAAATCGTTACTTCCTCCGGATCCAGGCTGACCGAATCAATCGCCAGTCCATCAGCAAGCTCGCCATTGCGGCTCAGCCGAAGCGGAACGGATTTATTCGGGCTTGTGATTGGTACGGTAACGTCTACGGCAGGCGGATCGGTATTGATGCCCAATTCGTTTCCAGACTCATCATATAATACCACAGAAGCGGTATCAGTAAAACTCTCTGACCGGCCGCTCACGTCAACTGCGGCCCGAACCTGTGCAACCTGCTCCAGCATGCCGGATGCAGCCGTGACATCAATCGTACCTGGCGATGCCTCCGGTTCACCGATCGTATAGCCTTCTGCAAGCTCCTCTTCGTTCAGAATCTGGATATCGACCGGATAGGAGGCTGTCTGCCTCTCTTGAAGAGAGACCTGTACGGTAAGCGGAACAATCGAAACTCTTAAATCAGGCGGAAAACCCCGGTGCTGAATTCGTTCAAAGTGCGTTCCCGCTTCTTCATTTTCCAGGTCGATATAGATTTCCTGCTGTCCCTGAGTTGCCTGGCCGAGCGTCAGCGCGCTGTTTGGTCCGCGCAGCACAACCTGAACCGTTTCCGGCGCATCAGTCAATACATATTGTTCATCATCGTAATACACGTTTAACGGCACTTCCTCCAGTACCCGCTCGCCATCGGTCACTCCCGGTATCGGCAGTCCTGCGCCGGCCTGCTGAGGCTGTGTGTCCATGTTTACCATCAGGAAAAGCATGATCGCAATCACAATGGATGCCAGTTTAATGAACCATCCTTTGCTGAACAGCCTATCCATTTTTACGGCCTCCCCACTGCCAGCGGGATGAACCATTCGTTTCCTGGCGGCTCAGCAGCTCGCGCTCCAGCATGCTGCGAATCCCGTCTTCCTCCAGGTTTCGGTGCATCTCGCCGTTTTTCGTAATTGATATACCTCCAGTCTCTTCTGACACAGCAATCGTAATAGAATCGGTTACTTCACTGACCCCTAAAGCGGCACGATGTCTCGTCCCAAGCTCTTTGGAGATAAACGGATTTTCAGAGAGCGGCAGGTAGCATCCGGCCGCCATAATTTCGTTTCCTTTTATAATTACGGCCCCATCGTGAAGCGGGGCGTTCGGGATAAAAATGTTAATCAAAAGCTCTGATGTGAGCTCTGCATGCATCGGAGTACCGGTTTCAATGTAATCAGTCATTCCCGTGTCACGTTCAATCGACATGAGGGCCCCGATGCGGCGCTTGCCCATGTACTTCGCAGCAGTAATGATATGCTCAATCGAATGGCGCACCTCCTGATCATCCGCCGACGATGTTGACTGGAAAAAGCGGCCGCGGCCAAGCTGTTCCAGGGCACGGCGAAGCTCCGGCTGAAAAATGATAATGATCGCGAGGAGACCGTATGTAACTGCCTGCTGCATAATCCACTGCAGCGTATTCAATCCAAGATAGCCGCTTAAAAACCAGACAGCTAAAATAACGGTAATCCCTTTCACGAGCTGGACAGCCCGGGTACCGCGTATAACCATAATTAATTTATAAATAACAAAAGCTACCAGCGAGACATCGACAATGATGGCGAGTGCCCGCAGCAGGGTGAGATCTTCCAGCATAATGTTTCCCCCAGCGCCTTTACTCAGGCAAGACATTCCAACGATTCTCATTATATCATAGTTATCCGGGCTCTTATCGTAAAATACCATGGGAAATTCGCCGGAATCACGCGGGTTATTCTCATCACTCTTTATGTAGAATGAAGTGACAAGCTTTTGCTTTTACAGTATTTTCTCTATGCACCTATTTCTTAAAAAGCTCTGCACCCGCAGAAAAAAAACGGTCACTTCAGCTGAGAACTCGTTTAACCGCTGCCGGTTCATAACGCCTATTCGTTTCGCTTCTCCAGTCCCGACCTCTATACTAAAAAAAGCTGCCCCCTGTATGTAAGGAGGCAGCCTGTTTTATTCCTCTTCCGATGCTGGTGTTAGAAAGGGAACCGCATCATTCCAGAGCGTCTTCATTTCGAACCAAAGCCATTCGAAAGTCTGGTTGATCTCTTCAATATCACCGCTGATCTGGGCGGAGGAGGCCTGCAGATGACGGCCGTTGACGACGGTGATGTCGCCGGATACTTCACCATTCACTTCGACATCTCCATTGCGGATAAACAAATCGCCTTGAATGGCGCTGCCCTCCGGAATAATAACGGTCCTCTCTGACTCGTTTATAATAAAATGCCCGTCGCCTCTGACGACGATTTCCTCTTCTGCTCCAAAGCCTGCAGAAAGGCTTGTTACGAAGACGAGGAAAAAGACAGCTGCCGTAAGCACGATCGGGTGCCTGCGGATCCACTGCTGCCAGCGCTTTGTCTTTGACTGTTTCGGAAGCCTGTCCATGACCCCCGCAGTAAAGTCCTTCGGCGCTTCAAAATGGGACGCACTTTGAATGATGGCGGTTGTTTTTTTCAGTTCCCGAACATGCTTTTCACAGTCCGGACACGAGTGAAGATGCTCTTCAAATTGTTTTGATTCAAGCAGCGTCATTTCCTCATCTAAATACTGATTAATCACTTGCTGCTTATCCCGTGTGCACGCCATGGCGCCTGTCTCCTTTCTGCAGCTAGGCTTGACCCAGCCGCTTGCGAAGTGCTTTCCGTCCACGATGGATACGGGTTTTCACCGTCGCTACCGGGAGATTCATAACCTCGCTGATTTCTTTCAGCGACAGATCTTCCAGGTATTTCAGTATAATAGCAGAGCGGTATTTCGGTGGAAGTGCCATAATTTCATCCTGAATCCACTGCTGCATCTCCAGCTTCACAACCTGATCTTCAGGCAGATCAATGTCTGCTGCAAACTGGGAGTGGTAATCCAGGTTGTCGGTGCCGCCTACTTGATCCTCCAGATGAAAATCCGGTTTTTTTCTGCGGATCCGGTCAATGGACAAGTTTGTCGCAATCCGGAAAATCCACGTGGAGAACTTTCGGTTTTCATCATAGGACTCGATGTTCGTGTAGGCACGCAGGAAAGCTTCCTGTGAAACATCCTGTGCTTCATGTGCATTTCCAAGCATGCGGTACGCAATATGAAACACTTTATCCTTATATAAATCCACGAGCTCAGCGAACGCATCCTGATTGCCGCGCTTAACCTCACGAACGATTTTTTTTACTACTATGTCCATCCCTGCACCCTCCGCTTCGCTGCGGTTACTTCATTTACGACTGCAACCTGATAAGGTTTCAAAAATACCTTTCTCATTTTACCATGAGAAATGGAAGAAAACACCGAGGGACCGGGATTCAAAATCACTAATATTATGGAAAAACAAAGCAGTTATCCAGAGCTGGAGTTGCCCGTCCTGTCCATTTACGGAATACCCGCATCGAAAGTTTCATTTTTATTTTCGTTGACCAGCTTTTTTGTTCGTTCCGCTTAAGACTCACAAAAAAACACCTCAGACGATAGATGCGTCCGAAGTGCTTCAAACAATATGTATGGTGGAGCCTAGCGGGATCGAACCGCTGACCTCCTGCGTGCAAGGCAGGCGCTCTCCCAGCTGAGCTAAGGCCCCGTATGTGATATGTAAATGGTGAGCCATGAAGGACTCGAACCTTCGACCCTCTGATTAAAAGTCAGATGCTCTACCAACTGAGCTAATGGCTCTCGTTTGATTACAGATAAGCTGCATGTCTCTTCGTCTGCTTCGCTCTTGTCGCGTACCAGATGTACACTCACTTTTACGTTCTTAAGGCTGTCTTTACCCATTTTCTTTTGCGATCACCCATGAAAAGAAAATGGCAGGGCTAGCAGGATTCGAACCTGCGAATCACGGAATCAAAATCCGATGCCTTACCGCTTGGCTATAGCCCTGCGTTATGGTGCTGGCCAGAGGACTTGAACCCCCAACCTACTGATTACAAGTCAGTTGCTCTACCAATTGAGCTAGGCCAGCTCACACCATAAAAAAAGAAAAATGGTGACCCGTACGGGATTCGAACCCGTGTTACCGCCGTGAAAGGGCGGTGTCTTAACCACTTGACCAACGGGCCATGATGGAGCTTCCTAGCGGGCTTGAACCGCTGACCTCATCCTTACCATGGATGCGCTCTACCAACTGAGCTAAGGAAGCATGGCTCCACAGGTAGGATTCGAACCTACGACCGATCGGTTAACAGCCGATAGCTCTACCACTGAGCTACTGTGGAATAAAAAATAGAAACGTGTTGACACTCGCTCCTCCTCCAGGGAGAAACCGGCGTCCATCATCGTGAAGGTATAAAAGAAAAAAAGGACCTAGCGACGTCCTACTTTCGCAGGGGGAGAGCCCCCAACTATCATCGGCGCTGGTGAGCTTAACTTCCGTGTTCGGCATGGGAACGGGTGTGACCTCACCGCTATCGTCACTAGGTTATGGTGTTTGTGTCCCTCAGGACATTTAGTATATTACTATAAAGTGAGTCCGCTTGGCAAGGGGTTCGTGATACTTTTTTATATTTTTTTCTCTCTCCCGGATGACTGCCTGATCTCCAGGAAGGAATGGAGGACGAAAACCAGCGTATAATCAAGTTTTCATCCTCCCCGCATGTTATGTCGCGCGCTTTTGCTTTTTGCCTTTTTTCTTCTGCTTTGTTGCCGCCGTAATTTTACGGTCCCGCTCCTGATCTGCCTTTGTGGAGGGCTGCTTGCCGTTTGGCTGTTCGTGCAGACGGTGCAGGACGAGGATCTGCCATGTATTCGCAACGAGCAGAGGCACAATTGCATTGATGATAAACGTCATGTCATTCTGAGTCAGCGCCGGCACCCACTCAATTGTCGTCACAACAACCATGAAAAACAGAGTCGGTACGAACGCGGAGTAGTTCGTTTCACGGGACTTGATGACTGCTACAATCCAGCTGTAAATAAGCAGGAGAATCGGCATAACCGCATAGCCGACGATGCTCTCTCCATCCGCAAATACGAGCCACCTGAAAAACATCAGGTCGAACAGGGCAAATGCAATGAGAACAATCTGCACCTTATTCCATAACGAGGCAGATTTGAACATCCCAAGCCCGAAGCGGTGAATCGTCAAGTAAGCGAAGAAGCCCATCTGAGCGATGACTGTCCAGATCGCAGCCGTGATCGCTACGACCGTCAGGCCGGCAAAATTAAAGTTTGCCAGATCATTTATGTGTGTCTGAAAATCGAGGAAAAAGCCCATTAAAAAGCCAAAGCCTGTTCCGATTAACAGCGTGGAATTAAATAGAAAAACGACTTTTCTCGAATTCACGCGTGTTCCTCCTAACGCATATGTGTCCACGCTCCATTGTAGCAGAAGCCGCACAGGCGCCGCCACCGTTTTCACCGGCTTGTCACAATCTGACGGTCAAAACATTCCGACCACGAAAAACCGGTGTGAGGGGGATCCTCACACCGGGGCAGATCAGCTATCTTTTTTTGTCTGCTCAATTACCTTTGACGCAATCTCGCTGTAAATTTTCCCGATCTGGTGCTCCTCTTCATAAACCGATGGTGCAAACACACCGCGATCCATGTCAGGCTGACCGAGCGGCACTTGTGCCAGCACGCTCGTTTTCAGTTCTTCAGCAAGCTTGTCGCCTCCGCCCTGTCCGAACACATATTCTTTTTCACCAGTCGTTTTACTTTCAAAATACGCCATGTTTTCAATAACACCAAGAATTTCATGCTCCGTTTTCAGCGCCATTGCGCCGGCACGCGCTGCAACGAAGGCTGCTGTTGCGTGCGGTGTAGTGACGATAATTTCCTTCGTCTGCGGCAGCATGGAGTGAATATCAAGCGCCACATCTCCTGTTCCCGGTGGCAGATCGAGAATCAAGTAGTCGAGATCATCCCACTCTACTTCATTGAAGAAGTTATTGAGCATTTTCCCGAGCATTGGACCGCGCCAGATGATTGGCGAGTTGTCCTCCACGAAGAAGCCCATGGAAATGACTTGTACGCCAAAGCGCTCCACCGGATAAATCCGTTCTCCTTCCACACGAGGGCGTTCTTCGATTCCCATCATATCTGGTACACTGAAGCCGTAGATGTCTGCATCAATGATTCCAACCTTTTTCCCTTCACGAGCAAGCGAAACAGCAAGATTGACGGACACCGTCGATTTTCCGACGCCCCCTTTACCACTTGTAATGGAAATGAACGTCGTTTTATCTGTACGATCCAACAGGGATCCGCTCTCTTCTTCCTGTTCCGAAGCGTACTGGGCAATGACGTCGTCTGACAGCTTCTCAAAACGGAGGCCGACAGAGTCAGCACCAGCTTCTTTTAATGCCGTCACGACTTCATTTTGAAGCTGCATCTGCTCAGCAGTTCCCGGCTGAGCAATCGCCAGCTTGAGACTGAGAAGCTTTTCTTTTATTTTGATTTCTTTAATGGCGCCGATTTCTGTAAGCGATGTATGCAGGTGAGGGTCATTTATGCCCTCGAGCACGCTTTTGACTTGTTCTTCCGTGATCATGCGGACACCTTCCTTTACGTGAATGAATTCGATTACAACAACTGCCATTATAACACAGACACTGCCGTGCTTCAGTGTCGCGCACTCCAAAAGTTCACTTCTGACAAAAAGAACCTTCATGAGAAGGCTCACGAAGGTCACGCGGATTTAATTTGTAATCTGCACGTTTGTAAACGGGAAAAACACGACCGTAGAACGACCTACGATAAACTCTTCATCAATCAGACCAAGACCGTTTCGGCTGTCCAGACTGTTACCGCGGTTATCCCCCATGACAAAGTATTCCCCTTCCGGAAGCGTCACTTCGTCAATCGTCTCATTGTAATCATAAAGCTCATCCAAATACGGTTCTTCTATCTGTTCTCCGTCAACAAACAGCGCCCCTTCTTCCATCTCCAATGTTTCACCAGGAAGGCCGATCACTCGTTTCACGTAGTGACGGTTGTTTTCACCTTCTATAATGATGACATCGCCTCGTTCAAATTCACCGAGCCACGTTGCCGTTTTGTTTACCAGGATTCTGTCACTATCATATAAGGAAGGTTCCATAGAAGCTCCTTCCACTACATACGGAGCGATAAAAAACGAACGCACAACAAACGCCACAGCCACAGCTACAATAATCGGTACGAGCCATGACCCTTTTTTCTTTTCTTCTGCCACGTCGGCATCCTCCTCTGTTCACTCCGTGAACGTCGTTAGTTTCGCCCATCATAATAGCATATTTCCACGTGAAATACACGGTTCAAGTCTGTGAAAAATTACAGAAAGATTGCAAGTCCATAAAAAAGAACCCCTGAATAAGGGGCTCTTCTTGTACATAGTGTCCCTATGTACGCTTATAAAGAGATGATAGCAATTAGAGCAGACTCAGGATCAAGCTGATAACAACCAGCGCACCAATAACCATTAAAATAGTTCGAAGCATAATGAACGTCCTCCTTATAAGTGATTATTGCTCCATTCCTTTTTTATGAAAAAAATAAACCGTTACCTCATTTTTTACATAGTTCAAACGATGATTCCTCTATGAACGTTCCTGCAAATACGCTTCAATCAGCGGCCAGAACTCCGGGTGCAGATGGAGGTCATTGTGGCCTCTGCCTTCGAGCAGATGAAAGACTGCCTCTCCCTCATATTCATCCAGCAGTGCCTCTGTCCGGGCAGGCGTTATAATCTGATCACTGCCTCCGGCGAGCACGAGCATGTGCTCCAGCTCGTTGATACGTGACGCCGTATCGAATTCTGAGCGCAGCAGTGTACGCACTGGCAGGAAAGGATACGCTTCTGCTGCGACTTCTTCCAGACGATCAAAAGGAGAGATCAGTACAACGTCATCCGGCTGAAAAATGGCTGCTGTTCTCACTGCAATCGCCGTCCCGATGCTTCTTCCCATCATTGCTGTGCGCTCATAGCCAGCAGCAGCTTCTTCAAATATATGCTCCGCATCCTGATAGAGCGCCTCTTCCTCTGGCGTGCCGCCGCTCATACCATACCCCCTGTAATTGACAAGCAGCACATCCCAGTCTGACAGCGGACCGGCCATCTCCATGATCTGGCCGGAGACTTCTTCGCCGTTGCCTCCGTAATAAACAAGCAGCTGCTCTCCCGGCTGTTCTTCTGCCTGCATGAGCCATCCGTGCAGTTCAGTTCCGTCATCCATCTCAAACTGGACCGTTTCCGCACGTGGTTCGCGCGCTGCGGCCTGCTCTGCCTCCTGCTCGGACATCGTCTGCGGAAAGAACAAGAGCCGGTCCTGAAACAGGTAAATGAGCAGTAAAAGAAGCCCCGCTGCGCCGCCTGCAGTCAGGATCAGCTTCACCAATGTTCCCATGGTACTCCCTCCTCATCTCTATATACCCTCCTACCCGATTCACAGCGCACTCAAAGCTGCTTTCAGCTGGAACGATACGTGTGGGCGGTTGTGGCGCGCCCAAGGGCAAAGACATCGATTAACTACCAAATTCCTTTTTCATTCATGGATCGCTTCTGCCCAACGCGAGGCAAGTGCCATGCAGCGTTGGCTAAGAACGACTTAACGCCATGCCACAGCGGGAACTATAACGGAACAGACCATTCTGAGAACCAGGGAGCAAGGCGATGCAAACCACTGCCTCTTTCTTCCTCACTCAAAAAAAGAGGCTCTCCGTCATGGAGAGCCCCTTCTCATGCCGTGGCTGTTTTACAGCATCTGGCTGATGGATTTTGGAAGCAGGTACTGAAGCAGGTAGTCCGGGCCTCCGGCCTTGGAATCCGTGCCGGACAGCTTGAACCCGCCGAACGGGTGGTAGCCGACAATCGCCCCGGTACAGTTGCGGTTGAAGTACAGGTTCCCGACGTGGAAGTTCTGCTTCGCGTACTCGAGGTGGTCAACGTTGTTGGAGATCACCGCGCCGGTCAGGCCGTACTCGGTGTTGTTCGCAATGTCGATCGCCTCTTCGTAGCTCGATGCCTTGCAGAGCGCCAGCACCGGTCCGAAGATCTCCTCCTGCATGATGCGCGCATCCGGTGCGGCATCGCCGAAGATCGTCGGCTTGATGAAGAAGCCGGTGCTGTCATCGGACTCGTCGCCGGTGAGCAGCGTCGCTTCTTTCTTGCCGATCTCAATGTAGCTCGTCACCTTGTCATACGCCTTCTGGTTGATGACCGGTCCGAGGTAGTTCTCGTACTTCTCGCTGTCGCCGAGCGTGAGCTTTTCCGTCTCTTCGACGACGCGCTGCGCGACCGTGTCGTACAGATCCTCATGGATCACGGCACGGCTTCCGGCCGAGCACTTCTGGCCGGAGAAGTTGAACGCGGCCGTGACGATCGCGTTGACCGCCGTTTCCACGTCGGCATCCTTATCGACCACGACGGTGTCCTTCCCGCCCATTTCCGCGAGCACACGCTTCAAGTGGCGCTGGCCTTCCTGCACCTTCGCCGCCCGTTCCATGATGCGAAGGCCGGTGGCCTTCGATCCGGTGAACGTGATCAGCGCCGTGTCCTTGTGATCGACGAGGTAGTCGCCGATTTCATGCGGCTCTCCCGGCACGAAGTTCAGTACGCCGTCCGGCACACCCGCTTCGCGCATGATGTCCACGAACTTCGCGGCGATGATCGGTGTCGGCTCGGCTGGCTTCAGGAGCACCGTGTTGCCGGCGACAAGCGGCGCCACCGTCGTGCCCATCATGATCGCCGCCGAGAAGTTCCACGGCGGAATCGTCACCGCGACCCCCGCGGACGTGTAGAGGTACTGGTTGCTTTCGCCGTCACGGCTTTCAATCTTCTTGCCGTCTTTCAGCTCGATCATCTGGCGGCCGTAGTACTCGAGGAAGTCGATCCCTTCGGCCACTTCAATGTCCGCTTCCACCCACGGCTTGCCCGCTTCCTTGACGACCGTCGCCGACAGCTCGTGCTTGCGGCGGCGCATGATCGCCGCGGCACGGAACAACAGCTCGGCGCGCGCGACCGGGTTCGTCTGGCTCCAGGCCGGGAACGCCTTCTTCGCAGCCTCAAATGCCGCGTCGATGTCCTTTGTGGACGCTTTGGAGACGCTGCCGATCACTTCGTCGTGGTTGCACGGGTTGTAGCTGACGAGCTTGTCCTTGGTCGTGACCTCTTTGCCGTCAATGACGAGCGGGTATTCCTTGCCGATGTCTTTTTTCACGACCGCGAGGGCCTCTAAAAATTCTTTCTGGTTCTCTTCCTTCGTGAAATCCGTAAACGGTTCGTGCTTATAATCTGTATACATAGCTCCTGTCCCCTTTCGTGAGTAAAAATCAGCATAAGCTCATTTCGACACGAGGAGGAAGTGATCCTTCTAAACAGAAATATTCCTTCAATTCTGAATTTAAGAGGTTTGATAGGTACTGTAGCCTCCTGGGGAAATGTACAAAGGAATATGGCAACTTTCCTCTCGGTTGATCGAAAAGCTGACAGGAATGACACTGTAAAAAGCATCAGTCTGCATCAAGCCGCGCTCCTCAAAATAAGCCTGCACATCATAGAGCAGCTCGTATTTCCCTTTTTGAAACGTTTCCCCTTCCAACAGCGGATGAAGAAGACGGCCGGAATCATCCAGCCGCCCTTCTTTCAGTTTCACATATTCTCCTTGTTCCTGAGTGTATCGCCAAAGCTCGACCAACAGCCCCGATGCAGGCCGGCCGATGCTCGTGTCCCACACGTGCGTAGTCAGCGTACAGCCCTTCGCAAGCTGCTGGATTGAAAAACCTCTCTCTTTTTCCCTGCCAGGTCTATCCGTGAACGGTTTCTGCATGATGATCCCTCCCGCGGCGCTGCCATTCTTTTACAATCAAATTAGCTGTTTGGCTTCCTTGATAGCCGGACGATGCAAACAAATCGTGCGGCGGTATAAATTCTTCTTTTATTTGCTGGTACACGAGGGCCGGAAACAGCTTTCGTGCCGAAGACCTGCGAAACAGGTCTTCTGTTCCACGCAGCCTCACAGGAGCGTGGTGCCCGCTGCCTGCAGCGAGACGAACGTCCGATACGTCTCCCTCCAGCGTAAAAGTCACCACCCCCGCAGCTGTTACGCGGCTTGAGGTGAACATATCCGGCTTCCCTGATGTCCGAAAAAACCGCAGCGTTTCCCCGCAGACGGGTACAGGATGTATTTCTACCGCGAGCAGCACCCGTTTCTCACTCGCGTCTTCTTTCAGCCATTCTTCCAGCGGCTGCTGTTTCACGCCTTCTGGCAGTGCCCAGATCAACACCGCATCATACAGCAGCAGCGGGAGCAGTGCCGCGCCGGACTGTAACAATACATCGACCGCAAAAGCCATCTGCCGCTCACTCTCCAGCAGTCCTTTTCTGCATGCTTCGGCGAGCAATGGTGCTTCGCGTTGAATCAGCGGATGGTGCATGAGTTCCTCATACGTTACAAGCGGTCCCGCATATATCGTTCCTTTGCGTTCACAAAGCCCTTGATGCAGCTCCGTTAACGCGTCCAGGGCAATCGTTTCTCGCCCGGCTCCGGCTGTGACCCGGATACCATCAACAGTGTAGCAGCAGTCTTCCTGAAATTGCTCAGTCAGTTCCCAGACGGCCTTCAAATGATCTGGTTTCCACACCTTTGTCGTTGTCACGATGATACCCTCCTCTTTGTGATTGGTCGCAGAAGACAGAAACGGCGGAGTATACCGTTTACTATAGAGGGTCAGTTTTCAATAAACAGTTATTTCGTCAGATCAGCTGACAGGATTTTTTCAATCTGTTATATTTTCTGACACACTTTTTCGACTTCTTTTTCCTGCTGTACCAATGCTTCAGCCGTCTTCCCCGAAGATTTCACACAAAAACGAACGGAGAATCTACATTGACACGCTATACTGGTACAACACGCATCTGATGATAGACAGAAAGGATGATCAGTGATGGAAAAAACAGCCTATACTCAGCCCGATGTCCGTCTTCCCGGTGAAAAGAGCGGTCCGCTGCAGGGGAAAACGTTCGCGGTGAAGGATGTCTTTCACGTAAAAGGGACAGCGAGCACGGCGGGGAATCCGGACTGGCTCCGCACCCACCCGCCTGCCAGTACGACGGCTCCAGCACTGGAGATTTTGTTAAAGGCGGGCGCCTCGATTCAAGGGCTGACCGTAACGGATGAACTGATGTACAGCCTGCACGGGGAAAATGCCCACTACGGCACGCCGCTTAATCCGCTTGCTCCGGAGAGTATACCGGGCGGATCGTCCAGCGGCTCTGCTTCTGCCGCTGCTTCGGGGGACTGTGATTTTGCCGTTGGAACTGACACCGGCGGATCGATCCGCATTCCTGCGGCGTATTGCGGACTGTACGGACTTCGTCCTACCCATGGACGTATTTCCACAGCAGGCCTGATTCCGCTTGCGCCTTCTTTCGATACGATCGGCTTGTTAAGCCCCGATTTCGATACGTTGCAGCAGGCCGCTTCTCTTTTTTATCCGCAGACAGATGAAGGACCGACCGATGTTTATTTCCTCGAAGAAGCGTGGGAGCTTGCGGAAGATAAGCAGATCATGGATCAGTTGGATCCGCTTCCGGTAAAATCAGGCGGACTTTCTCTTGCGCACCTGCAGGAAACGTTCCGCGTCGTGCAGGCTGCTGAGATATGGGAGCAGCACGGCACGTGGGTGACCGAGCATGTACCAGCGTTCGGCCCCGGCATTAAAGAACGGTTTGAAGCCGCTTCCCGCATTTCCGCAGCGGAAGCAGCTGAGGCGGTTGCAGAGCGAAACGCGCTTCGTAAGCAGCTTCAGCAGCTGGCGGCCGGAAGCATCCTCGTCATTCCAACCGCCCCGGGACCTGCTCCAGTCAAAAACCTGCCTCCGGTACAAGTAGACGATATAAGAACCCGCAGTTTGCGGCTTTGCGCGATTGCCGGCATCGGCGGGCTTCCTCAGCTGACGATTCCCATTAAGTCGGCTGGACGACGTATCAGCTTCTCTGTCATCGGCGCACCAGGTTCAGAAGACTCGCTCTTTTCCTGGGTCGGAAAGCACATTTCTAACGATGAACAAAGACTCAGCGTTTCACTCTTATAACAAAGAGGCTCTGCTGCTAATTTCTTACTTTTCCCTTTTTTCGTTTGCCGTTTCCTTTGTCAGGAAATATACCACAGTAAGACTATTGGAAAGGGGAACGCTACCTTGCAAACGACAGAATTAATTGAGCGCTCGATGCATTTAAATCACGGCTACTCATTCCAGGAATACGAGCAGTGTATTGAACGAAAGCTGACCGTTGAACGACGACGTGCCCGCAGCTATCAGGAAGGACTTGCGCAGGTGCATGCGATCAACCAGCGCATCCGTTAATGAAATAATCGCCATGGAGAGCCCCGGACAGAACCTTGTCCGGGGTTTTCTGCAGCTATGATCAGGGTACATTCGAACAGGCTATAACGTTCTCACGTTAAGATATCTGCCTATTTCATTTTTTATCCTGACACTAACGTCACCTTCAAGCCCATTACATTAATATTATGTAATTCCCTCTAAATACGTTTACTCCCACAGGTTTCTGGATATGGTTAACTATCACATAATAGGAGGGAACAGCGTATGAACAATGTAACCAATGAATTTCAAGCATTGCTCAGCGATCTCATTGGCTCTCTTGCGAATATTGTCGTCGCACTACTGCTTCTGCTGCTCGCATGGGTCATTGCACTCGCCGCAAAGAACATTATTTCAAAAGGGCTAAAAAAGCTTGGTGCCCATAAAGGACTCGCTAAAACTCCACTTGTCAAAAGTGAGGAACAAGGTGCAAGCATATTGGAAGCGACCTCCAAGCTGGTTTATTTCCTCGTCTTCATATTATTCCTGCCGGCTATTTTAGATGCACTGAACATGGAGTCGGTCGCCGGCCCAATCGCCAACATGACCGAAACGTTCCTGGAATTCCTGCCAAACATATTTGCAGCTGCTATTATTTTATTTGTCGGTATTTTTATTGCACGCCTCGTCAAGGATCTCGTTTACCGGTCCCTTGAAAGTCTGAAGGTTGACCACTGGTTTAATAAATGGACGCGGTTCGAAGGCTCTTCTTCTATGAAGCTGTCGGCGATTCTCGCGAACATCGTGTTCATCTTCCTGCTGATCCCGATTATCACGGTCGCGCTAGAAACGCTGAACATTCAGATGATCTCCGAGCCGATCACGAACGTCTTTAACAGCATTCTCGCAATGATTCCGAATGTCTTTGTCGCCATCATTCTCGTACTGGTCGGTTACTTTATCGCCCGTTTTGTCGGTGATCTGCTTATCAATCTGCTGCAGCGAACTGGTGTCGACAACGTATACAGCTTCTTCGAAATGGACGGACCGAAGAGCAGTTCCTTCCGCGTGTCCACCATTCTTGGACAGATTGTAAAAGTTGTTATCATCATCTTCTTCACGGTAGAAGCACTGAACGTACTCCAGCTGGAAGTGCTGAATAATATCGGCGGCGCCGTGCTTGCGTATCTGCCGCTGCTTGTCAGTGCCCTGCTGATTCTGCTTCTCGGTTTATTCGCAGGCCACTACCTTGGTGCCCTCGTGAAGAAATACTCCGGAAGCGGCTTCTATGCTTCTCTCGTAAAATATACGATCATCGTGTTTGCAGCCTTTATGACGTTTGATCAGCTGCAGTTCGCGACAACGATTGTGAATCTGGCATTCCTGCTGATTCTTGGTGCTGTTTCTGTCGCCTTTGCCATTGCCTTTGGTGTCGGTGGACGTGACTACGCTAAGACGAAGCTTGCAGAGCTTGACCGTAAAATGAAGAAAGAAAACGATAAGCCGGCTGACCCGTCTGCCGGACCGAAAACACCTGGCGGCCAGAGCGGCCCTTCAGGAGCATCCGGTACAGCTGGCGGATCAGACCGCACTCCGCCGGTGAACCCGCCTCGTCCACCTGAAGAAGATGCAGCTCCAAAACCGGTGGATCCAGACGACCCCGATCATCCGGACCACCCAAGGCCATAAAGACTAACGTTTGAAAGCGTCGTTCAGCATGCTGCTGAAGGGCGCTTTCTACTGTTTTTCACCGGTACGGTCCAGACTCTTGTGTCAGCGTTCGTTTTTCCACCATCCTGCATACATGCAGCACTATAGATGTAATTCACCTTAATTGCCGCCCGGCTCCTTTTTAACATAACGTGTATGTCATTCCGGCTTTTGATCATCGTTTGACCCTGGGAAGGATACCGCAGTCAGTGCAACTCGAAAAGACTGTGTCCTTCTTTACGATCATGCATAAGCCTGTCAGGCCGGGACGTATCTGCTTGAATGAATATTCAGTCAGGTAATCTGTCATTTCCCTTACCTTATTCTTATATATTACGATTTTCGAAATATTCAATTAGGTACATAGACCTCCCAACAGCTATATCGCCCCTTAAACAGGCAGGTCTTTTATCGATTTCATGCCTTCAATTGCACACAAAATGTGCATAGACACGGCACTTCGGTAGTATTTTCTCAATTCTAAAAATTCAATAGATTTATTGTGAAAATAATTGTAAAATTCTAATCAATGCGGCTGATCCTTCCTTGATAGGGGGAAGATGTCTGTCTGGATATTATCCGCACATACTATTTTGAGGAAAAGGGGCGTTTTGATGAAAGCAGCATTTCGTAAAAGTGTTGTCGTTTCAGTAGCAGCGTTAGTCGCTGGTTCCGGATTCAGCGGGACAGCAGTAGCGCAGGAGTCTTCCGATGAAGCTTCCGTTGCTACATTCCATCTCGATGCAGATAACGTTACAGAGGGCGACATTTCCGTTGTCGTTGAACTTGATGAAGAATCTGTTCTCGCTGCAGAACAGAGCGGCCGCTCTCAGTCTGCTGAAGTACTGGAGCAGGCACGAGCCGATATTTTTGAAGAGCTTGCCGAAGTAATTCCAGAAGCTGAAGTAAACTTTGAATACGATACTGTCTTCTCCGGTTTTTCTCTCGAGCTTCCTGGCGAAGAGCTGTATGAGCTTGCCTCTGTTGAAGGCATTAAAGCTGTATACCCGGATGTTGAATATGAAGTAGACAGCGTCCAGTCTGACGAATTCTCCATGGGCGAAGTATCGCCTGAAATGGACGAGAGCGCTCCATTCATCGGATCCGATGAAGCGTGGGATGCAGGCTATACGGGTGAAGGCGTGACGGTTGCCATTCTCGATACCGGGGTCGACTACACACACCCGGATCTGGAACACGCATTTGGCGACTATAAAGGCTGGGACTTCATCGATAACAACGATGACCCGCAAGAAACTCCTCCTGGAGATCCGCGCGGCGGTTCGACGAATCACGGAACGCACGTAGCTGGAACGGTTGCATCAAGCTTTGACAGCCCGTTCACAGGTGTTGCACCTGACGCAACGCTGCTCTCCTACCGTGTCCTCGGTCCAGGCGGCAGCGGCTCCACTCAGGGTGTTATCGCAGGGATTGAGCGTGCCGTGGAAGACGGCGCAGATGTGATGAACCTGTCACTCGGTAACGCAACAAACGATCCGGACTTTGCCACAAGCCTTGCGCTTGATCAGGCGATGGCTGACGGCGTAGTTGCTGTAACATCAAACGGAAACAGCGGACCGAACAACTGGACAGTTGGTTCTCCAGGTACTTCCCGTGATGCCATTTCTGTCGGTGCGACTCAGCTTCCATTTGACCTCTATACAGCTGAAGTGGTAACAGAAAGCGGACTGGATCTTTCTTCCGCTCAGGTAATGGGCTATGACGAAGTAGATGATCTGCTTGCACTGAACGACGGCGAGTATGAGCTTGTTGATGCCGGCCTTGCCACTGAGGAAGAAGTTGCAGAAGCGGATCTCGAAGGTAACATCGCACTAATCTCGCGCGGTGATTTCGCCTTCGTTGATAAGGTAACAAATGCAGCAGCAGAAGGGGCTGTCGGGGTTGTCATGTACAACAACGTAGCCGGTTCCATGCCGGAAATTCCAGGTCTGGCTCTGCCAACCGTTATGCTGAACCAGGATGATGGTCAGGCGCTTCTTGCTGACGTTCAGGCAGGCAACGACACTGTCTCCTTCGCGATCGAATTTGACCGTGAAGTCGGCGAAACAATGGCTGATTTCTCTTCCCGCGGACCGGTTATGGACACGTGGATGATTAAGCCGGATGTTTCAGCTCCTGGTGTCGGCATTGTCAGCACCGTTCCAACCCATAATGAAGAAGAGCCGCACGGCTATGCTTCTCTGCAGGGTACGAGCATGTCCGCACCGCACGTAGCAGGTGCTGCAGCGCTGATTCTGGAAGCAAACCCGGATTGGGGCGTTGACTTTGTAAAGTCTTCGCTTATGAACACAGCAGAAAACATGGTGGACCGCGACGGCAATCCGTATGCCCATAATTCCCAGGGTGCCGGAAGCATCCGCGTGATGGACGCAATTGAAACAGAAGTACTTGTTGTTCCTGGCAGCCACTCTTTCGGTATTTTCGAAAAGGATAACGGTCGTCAGGTGGAGCGTCAACACTTTGACATTCACAACACATCTGATGAAGCAAAGCGCTACTCAATGGAACTGACTGGCATGGAAGGCGTCCGCTTGCAGAACAGCAACAACCTGCGCGTACAGCCTGGACAGTCCCAAAAGCTGAACTTTGGTGTACAGGTTGACGCGTCTTCACTTGAGCCTGGCTACCACGAAGGTACCATTCAACTGAGCGACGGATCTTCTACTATTGAAGTACCGACGATCCTCTTCGTCCAGCAGCCGGACTACCCGATCATGAGCCAGCTTTCTCTAAGCATTAACAGTGCTGGACACCTTGCCGGAACCGTTAATCTGCCGGCCGGGGCTGATTACTTCAGCGTCTTTATTCAGGAAACATCCGGTGCAGTAGCCCCTTATGAAACTGCAGTTTCTGAGGACGTCTCCAACGGAATCCACGGCTTTACATGGGACCTGACACTCGGCGGCGAGCCAGCTCCTGCTGGAAGTTATGAGATTATAACCTATGCGAAGCTGGGTGAGCAGGAACTTTACATGTCCGGCGGAGTACTGACACTTAACTAATGTTGATTTTATAAAAACCGTTCCGGGAGCGAAAAGCTCCCCGGAACGGTTTTTTCATTGAATGGAATACTCTTTCCACAGGAAGTTCTGAATGCTCGTTTGTGACAGATCAACCTTCTCATACGGTAAAGACGGCTTTTCGGGCTCATATTATATGGATCGCTTCCGAGGTGCGGAAGCCTTCTTCTTTGCACTTTTTCAGGAAGGCAAAGCTCTACTACAATTCAAGAAAGTGCTTTAATGCGCCGCAAATACCATTCTGCGAGCCGTTTAACGAACTTTCTCCACCTCAGCACTACCGACCGTACCCGGATGAGTCTTCATATACAAAAGAGGCTCTCCACCTAGGAAAGCCTCTTAAAGGGATTTGTTTGTTCGAGAAAAGCGTCCCAATCAGTAGGCGCGGCTCCTTTGCTTTCATGGTGAATACGCTGGAGCACTGGCATCCCTATTCGACATCGAGGCGTCGCATAAAGAAGGGCTCCCTCTGTTTCTAATTAGCTCGTGCCAATCGTCAAGGGGGTCAACTGAACTGCCCGCTGCCGACATTGAAGGACCTCGACCCTGGGAGGATCAGAATGAGGCGAAGATCCGCCGGATAGCAAAACGAGAAGCCGAGGCCGTTCCCTCCGGAAAGCGAGTGTCCATCAATACAGACAGATGCAAGGTGATTCACCTGAAATCACGTTATCGACAATTTGAAAAGAGGCTCTCCGTCATGGAGAGCCCCTTCTCATGCCGTGGCTGTTTTACAGCATCTGGCTGATGGATTTTGGAAGCAGGTACTGAAGCAGGTAGTCCGGGCCTCCGGCCTTGGAATCCGTGCCGGACAGCTTGAACCCGCCGAACGGGTGGTAGCCGACAATCGCCCCGGTACAGTTGCGGTTGAAGTACAGGTTCCCGACGTGGAAGTTCTGCTTCGCGTACTCGAGGTGGTCAACGTTGTTGGAGATCACCGCGCCGGTCAGGCCGTACTCGGTGTTGTTCGCAATGTCGATCGCCTCTTCGTAGCTCGATGCCTTGCAGAGCGCCAGCACCGGTCCGAAGATCTCCTCCTGCATGATGCGCGCATCCGGTGCGGCATCGCCGAAGATCGTCGGCTTGATGAAGAAGCCGGTGCTGTCATCGGACTCGTCGCCGGTGAGCAGCGTCGCTTCTTTCTTGCCGATCTCAATGTAGCTCGTCACCTTGTCATACGCCTTCTGGTTGATGACCGGTCCGAGGTAGTTCTCGTACTTCTCGCTGTCGCCGAGCGTGAGCTTTTCCGTCTCTTCGACGACGCGCTGCGCGACCGTGTCGTACAGATCCTCATGGATCACGGCACGGCTTCCGGCCGAGCACTTCTGGCCGGAGAAGTTGAACGCGGCCGTGACGATCGCGTTGACCGCCGTTTCCACGTCGGCATCCTTATCGACCACGACGGTGTCCTTCCCGCCCATTTCCGCGAGCACACGCTTCAAGTGGCGCTGGCCTTCCTGCACCTTCGCCGCCCGTTCCATGATGCGAAGGCCGGTGGCCTTCGATCCGGTGAACGTGATCAGCGCCGTGTCCTTGTGATCGACGAGGTAGTCGCCGATTTCATGCGGCTCTCCCGGCACGAAGTTCAGTACGCCGTCCGGCACACCCGCTTCGCGCATGATGTCCACGAACTTCGCGGCGATGATCGGTGTCGGCTCGGCTGGCTTCAGGAGCACCGTGTTGCCGGCGACAAGCGGCGCCACCGTCGTGCCCATCATGATCGCCGCCGAGAAGTTCCACGGCGGAATCGTCACCGCGACCCCCGCGGACGTGTAGAGGTACTGGTTGCTTTCGCCGTCACGGCTTTCAATCTTCTTGCCGTCTTTCAGCTCGATCATCTGGCGGCCGTAGTACTCGAGGAAGTCGATCCCTTCGGCCACTTCAATGTCCGCTTCCACCCACGGCTTGCCCGCTTCCTTGACGACCGTCGCCGACAGCTCGTGCTTGCGGCGGCGCATGATCGCCGCGGCACGGAACAACAGCTCGGCGCGCGCGACCGGGTTCGTCTGGCTCCAGGCCGGGAACGCCTTCTTCGCAGCCTCAAATGCCGCGTCGATGTCCTTTGTGGACGCTTTGGAGACGCTGCCGATCACTTCGTCGTGGTTGCACGGGTTGTAGCTGACGAGCTTGTCCTTGGTCGTGACCTCTTTGCCGTCAATGACGAGCGGGTATTCCTTGCCGATGTCTTTTTTCACGACCGCGAGGGCCTCTAAAAATTCTTTCTGGTTCTCTTCCTTCGTGAAATCCGTAAACGGTTCGTGCTTATAATCTGTATACATAAATATCACTCCTTTAAGTAGAATAACTATTACTTAGCCAGTACTTTCTCAATGCGCTCCAGCGCCCAGTCAAGGTCTTCTTCTGAAATAATGAGCGGAGGTGCGAAACGAATGACATTTTCACGTGTTTCTTTGCAGAGCAGCCCTTCTGCCTTCAGTTCTTCACAGTAGGAACGTGCCGGCACCGTCAGCTCGACACCGATAAACAGGCCTCGTCCGCGGATTTCTTTGATTTTATCGTTATCAATTTTAGCGAGACGCTCACGGAAGTAGCTGCCAAGTCTGCGGGAACGATCAGCAAGCTGCTCTTCCTCAAGTACGTCCAGTGCAGCAACGGCAACAGCTGCGCCGAGCGGATTGCCGCCAAACGTAGAGCCGTGCGAGCCTGGATCGAATACACCGAGCACATCTTCATCTGCAGCTACGCAGGAGATTGGAAACACGCCGCCGCCGAGTGCTTTTCCGAGAATGTACATATCCGGCTTCACTTCTTCCCAGTCACACGCGAACGTCATACCCGTCCGGCAAAGGCCGGTTTGAATTTCATCTGCGATAAAGAGAACGTTGTGCTCGTTGCAGAGCTTCTGCGCTTCTTTCAGGAAGCCTTCCGGAGGCAGCACAACGCCGCCTTCACCTTGAATCGGCTCAACGAGAAACGCTGCTGTATTTGGCGTAATCGTCTGCTTCAGTGCTTCAATATCCCCGTAAGGAATGGTCTTGATACCTGGAAGCATTGGCCCAAAGCCCGTTGTATCATTTTCTTCCGCTGCAAGCGATACAGCCGTCATCGTACGTCCGTGGAAATTCCCGTGGCAGGCAATCACTTCTGCCTGGTTATCCGCGATTCCTTTGCGGCGGTAGCCCCAGCGCCGGGCCGCTTTGATCGCGGTTTCAACAGCTTCTGCACCTGTGTTCATCGGCAGCACAAGCTCTTTGCCGGTCAGCTCACTGACTTTATCATAAAAGAAACCGAGCTGATCGTTATGAAACGCACGGGATGTCAGGGTTACCTTTTCAGCCTGATCCTTCAGTGCCTGAATGATTTTCGGATGACGGTGCCCCTGGTTCAGTGCAGAATAAGCACTGAGCATGTCGATATAGCGGTTGCCTTCCGGATCTTCCACCCAGACCCCTTCTGCTTTCGATATAACGATTGGCAGCGGATGATAGTTCCGCGCCCCGTGTTTTTCCGTTTGCGTAATAACTTCCTTTGTGCTTACTGTTGTTGCCATGTGTATCACCCTTTCCATTGATCATCAGGCGTTCATCAACAAACAGAATGCCATCATAATGTTCCACCACTCTAATAATGCAAGAAAGATGCCAACTTTTAAAGCCTTCCTTGAAAGGGGTTTCAACGTATAGCACGCAAAATTATTTTTCTTTCGCAGAAAATAACACGCCAACCATTTTTGCGTCAGCGCATCGTTTTCCGGATACCGAGCTTTTTCATACGATACTGCAGGCTCTGCCTGCTCAATCCGAGCGTTTCGGCCGTTTCCTGTATCCTGAACCGGTGCCGCTCCAGCTGTTCAAGCACAAACCGGCGCTCCGCTTCATGCAAATAGTCCTTCAGCGTGATGTTTTCCACTGCTGCAGGCTCCGGCACCACGGCTTCTCTGCGCCTTTTTTTCTGAAAGTGGAGTGGAAGATGGCGAACCTCAATGCGATCCTCTTCAGTCATCATATTCAGCGCGCCTTCAATGACGTGCTCCAGCTCGCGGACGTTGCCGGGCCAGTGATAGCCGGTCAGCAGCTCATTTGTCTGCGTACTTACTCCCTGTACATCCATCTGAAAGAGGTCATTGTATTTAGTGATAAAAAAATCCGTGAGCACCGGCAGATCCTCCATTCGCTCTCTGAGCGGCGGAACAAACAGTGCTACGACGCTAAGGCGGTAGTAAAGGTCTTTACGAAGTCTGCCTTCAGTCACCGCATCAATCGGATCTTCGTTCATCGTTGCGATCAGGCGGACATCGACCTTTTTTTCCTCCTGTGCTCCAATCCGGCGCACCGATTTCTCCTGAATAACCCGCAGCAGCCTCGACTGCAGATCCGGACTTAACGAGTTCAGCTCATCCAGCAGAAGCGTGCCCCCCTCGGCCTGTTCGAATAATCCGGGCCGGTTCTCCGCTCCCGTAAAAGCTCCCTTTGTCGTCCCAAACAAAATCCCCTCAATCAGGCTTTCCGGAAGCGCCGCACAGTTCTGGCTGATAAACGGACCGGATGAGCGACTGCTGCCGTTATGAATACTTTGGGCGAACAGCTCTTTTCCCGTTCCGGTCTCACCGACAATCAGGACGGACGACGTCGTGCGGACGGCTCGTCGTGCATGATCAATCACTTCTTTCAACGCGGCACTTACGCCGATAATATCCTCAAAGCTGTAGCGCCTGCTTCCGTTTCGCATGTTCTCCTGCACGAGCCGCTCCAGCCGGGTGATATCCTTTGTCACCTCCAGCGCACCGATGATTGTTTCCCCGTCCCGCACGGGAAACGTATGGTTGATCGTTGTGATCTCGACTCCGCGCTTGTTCATGTACGTCTGCTTTTCGTTTCGTGCCTCTTTTCCCTCTGCCATCGCGCGGTGAAGCGTACTCCCGCCATCGTCGGTGAACCGGAACACCTCCCGGATCGGCTGGCCGATCACTTCCTCCGGATCCATGTTTTCGATTTCGGACAGCTTGCGGTTATACATAATCGTTCTGCCGTCAGTATCAATTGCATGCACGCCGACATCAATTTCCTCCATCAGCTTTTCATACATTTTTAAGTTCCGCTCATACTCCTTCACCGGCACGCCCCCTCTACAGCAAATTTTTTTGTCATCATAGCAGGGAATCCGAAAAAAAGCAAAAAAACCTGTCGTATCTCCAATTGCCGAATTAACAAGTAAGCTTGATAAGAAGAAGATAAATGATGAAACAGCTGCCTTGAAAATAGCTCGTTCAACCAACGTACATCATCGGCGAAGGCTTACCCAGGCGAAGGCTTACCCAAGGGCTTGTGCTCGACTACTATTGGCGAAAGAGCCTGTCGCCAACGTGGATTCTCGCACTGCGCTGATCCTTTTGGTGTCCTCGCCTTCGTTTCACAGCGTTCGTAATACTCCTCTTTCATGGTGCAGGTTGTCATTTCATGAGCGTCTCTGGTAACGTTCATTAACCGAGCTTATGTAATAAAGCAGACCTCCAATATAGTTTACAGCATCTCAAAAAAAAAGAGCCGGTAGTCCATGTTGGACCTCCGGCTCTCTGTTCGTAAGCGGGGTTACTGCCTGTCTACAAAAGGCTGCGTTTCCTTACTTTTCAGCGTGCTCCTTTACCCGGAACCAGCCTGGTGTGTTTACGATCGCATTCCAGAGCGGCTCTGGTACGACCAATTCTTCACGGTCATCCACCGACAGCTCGGTACGGATCTCATCCTCGCGCCCTTCTGCGACTTTTTCGATCCAGTGAGGTTCGACGACGAGCTCACGTCCGATTGCCATAAGAGGAACGCCGCCTTCCATTGCTTTGTCGACGTCATCCGGTGTATGCAGCGATCCGACGCCGACGACCGGGATGCGTTCACCTACTGCATCCTGAATCATCTGCACACGGGAGCGGGAGTCACTCTTGTCGCGCATCGATCCTCCGTGAAAATCCTGAACGGAAATGTGCAGGTAATCGAGCTTTTCACTGCTGAGACGCTCCACGAGCTGCATCGTATCTTCCATCGTAATCCCCGGATTCTCCATTTCCTCCGGTGAAATACGGTAGCCGATGATGAAGTCGTCATCTGCTTTTTCAGCGGCCTTCATGACGCTCTCCACAACTGCCAGCGGGAATGCCATCCGCTTTTCGAGGGTGCCGCCCCACTTGTCTGAACGGCGGTTGGAATGCGGCGAGAAAAACTGTTGAATCAGGTACGTGTTGGCACCATGAATTTCGACTCCGTCAAAGCCAGCTTCGATCGCCCGGCGCGTCGCTTCACCGAACGCTTCTATTACTTCATCGATCTCTTCCGGCTTCAGTTCGCGAGGCGTGACAGCCCCCTCCCGTACAGGTGCTACGGCACTGGCACTGACTGGCTGGCCGTCCGGAAGAAGCTCTGGGGGCGCCATACGTCCGCCGTGGAAAATCTGCAGAATCGCTTTTGCCCCCTCGCCTTTAATCGTATCTGCCAGCTGCTTAAGGCTTGGCACCAGCTCGTCGCGCTCCACGCCAATCTCGCCCGGGAAGCCTTGTCCGCCCGGCGTGACGTTGGCACATGCCGTGATAACGGCACCGACTCCGCGGGAACGCTCCCGGTAATAGTCACGCTCAGCCTGCGTCGTTTCTCCGTTTTCTGCTGAAGAAAAGTTTGTCATTGGCGCAAGCATTATCCGGTTGCGCAGCTCTGCCCCATTTGCAAATGTATAAGGTTCCATAAATCGTCTCATGTTCATTTCCTCCTTTAAATCGTTCATGCCTTTCTTATTGTAAGCAGATCTGCAGCGAATGAGAAATGATCTGCTCATCCCTCTTGCAGATCAATGGTGAATGTGCGAAACTATAAATCGTAATAGTTTCGATTTATAATATAGATCAGGAGGAGATGACGATGCTCTCTGCGAGACAGGAATTTGCAAGACGGAGGTGGCTTGACTCGGTTCCGGAGCCGCTCAGAAGCGTTTACGAATAGGTTTACCAGCGGGAGCTGCAGCTGGCTGATGCAGCTGAATCAGAGAGCGATCTGCTCGAGGCAGCCCGCCGCAATCCGCCCGTGCTAGAAGCGTCCGAAAAGTTCAATCTGGATCCGATGCATGTTTACACGCTCGTTCAAAAGCTTGATGCTGAATATATCGAAACCGCCCCTTCGATTGAAGAGGCGGTTCAGGTAATCGACTATACAGATGTCTATAAAAAATCCGGCGGAGCTCGCGAGCGGTATCTGCTGATTCAAAGTCAGAGATAAACCGTATCATCTTTTGACAATCGCTCCAGCTTTAAGCTGGAAAAACACGCTTCATACGAGGCACTTTTCCCTGGACAGCAGGCGTAAATCCCGGCCTCAAGCGGCTGCCCAGCGCTCTCCTCCAAATGGGCGATGCGAATTTGAAACCAGCTTTCGCCATCCTTTGAGGTGTCAATGAATACTTCATTTCCGACCCGGCTTATCCGGAAAAAAACCGGTTTATCCGGATCGGGCTCAGGTTGGGAAGACCAGTCTGAGTAGCCGTGCGTCGTGACGACAGCTCCAAGCTTGGACGGTCCTTTTTCCATGTATTCCACCGAAGCTTTGACCCATGTCTCTTCCGAATGCCGCAGGTAGATGCCCGCCTGATCGTACTGATGCTCAGCTCGTCCGCTGCAGCGGACCGTGAGACGAAAATCGCCCTTCATCCGCGTAAATAAAAATGGTCCATTGTCGTGACAAAATCCATAATGCGTCCGCTGCCAGTAGTCCGTCTCTGCAGCCGGCGCAATGCAAAGACCTTTTTCCCCTACATGCCACTCAGGCTCATTCCTCCAAGTGAAACCGTCCGGAAGCCCATTCTTAAAATCCGTTTCTGTCAGCAGCTCTGCCATCTCCATCCCGCCCCTTTCCAAACTGGTATGTACTCACCTTTACCCGCTTTAGGCCGGCTCAACCCACTGTTTTTAAGCTCAAATAAAGGGGAATAGCACGACGAAAGGATGTGGAGTGCATGAATCTGACAGATCGAATTATTATCGTAACCGGCGGGGCGAGGGGTATCGGCCGCGCAGTCGTCAGCCAGCTGCTTGACAAAGGAGCGATCGTTGCCGCCATAGCCCGTACGAGTGAATCGCTCGAAGCACTGCAGCGCGAGCTAAACAGCAGCCGCCTGCACACGTTTCAGGCAGACGTAAGTTCAGAAGAAGACGTGCTGCAGCTTTTTCAGAACGTTTCATCGACATGCGGACACCCGCATGCGCTTGTGAACAACGCCGGCGTCGGCATTTTTAAGCCGGTCGAAGAAATGACGGCCGATGACTGGGATCAGCAGCTGAATGTCAATACGCGCGGCGCATTTTTATGTGCGCGGGAAGCGTTCCGGATGATGAAGGAGAGCGGCGGCCAGATTGTAAACGTCGCCTCCAACCTTGGCTATGAAGTTCGGGAAAAAGCTTCTGCCTACTGCGCAAGCAAATGGGCGCTTGTCGGCTTTTCCAAAACGCTGAATCAGGAGGGCAGAGCCTACGATATCCGCGTATCGACCGTTTCCCCCGGACTCGTGCAAACCGATTTCGCCGGCGTCAGCGCATCAGAAAAAAGCAGCGGACTGCATCCGGACACAGTAGCCCGGACGATCGTGCAAACGCTGGAGCTTCCTGACGATACCGGTGAGATGGAAATCATCTTAAATCCGTAATCATTTCCCGGGAAATACCGATCGGGCAGCATGCGTAAGTGAAAGTGCCTCCCGGTCGGCAATCACCGTCACATTCGGGTGCCGCTGCAGAACCGTTGCCGGCACTTCTTCTGTTACAGGACCCTCGATCATATCGCGGACTGCCTCTGCCTTTTCGGCTCCGGACGCGAGCAGCAGAATTTCCTCTGCCTTCATGATCGTTCCGATCCCCATTGTGACCGCTTGACGCGGCACCTGTTCTTCTTTTTCAAAGAACCGCGCATTGGCTTCGATTGTTTCTTCCGTTAAATCCACCACTCGGCTTTTCCCATCAAACGGGCTGCCTGGCTCATTGAACCCGATATGTCCATTTGCGCCGATACCTAGAAGCTGCAGCTCAATGCCAAGCGATGTTACCAGCTTTTCGTAATCATCCGCCTCTTTTTCCGGCGAAGCTGCCTTTCCATCCGGCAAATATGCGTGTTCCATCGGGATGTCTACGTGCTTAAAAAAGTGTTCCTGCATATAGACGTGATAGCTGTTCGGATGCGTTGCTCCAAGGCCGATATATTCGTCGAGGTTTACCGTCGTCAGCTCCTTTAATGAATGACTGTGATGGTTGATCTGCTTTGTCAGCCGCTCATAAAATCTGATCGGCGTCCCTCCTGTTGCAAGCCCAAGCACCCGCATACCACTCTGCAGGCGCCGCCATACATATCCGGCGGCTGCTTCGCTCATATCTTCATAGTTTTTCGTCTCGATGATATTCATTTGTCCTCACCTCCGTTATACACACAGACTCCCTTAATGTATGTTTTAGCTACGTCCCCATTCGGATCAAGCATTGTGAAATCAGCGTCTTTTCCAGTGGCAAGACTTCCTTTCCGGTCGGATACACCGAGCGCCTTCGCAGGCTGAAGCGAGGCCATCTGCACCGCTTCTTCAAATGAAGCACCGCTGAATTCACTCATATTGCGCACAGCTTCATGCATACGAAGGACGCTTCCGGCGAGCGTTCCATCTTCCAGGACAGCTTCGTTGCCGCGCACTGTGACTTCCTGGCCGCCAAGCTGATACGTGCCGTCTTCTTTTCCTTTCGCCCGCATGGCATCGGTGATCAGCAGCAGCCGCTCCGCACCAAGCTGCTGATACGTAAACGCACAGGCTTCCGGACTGACGTGCACGCCATCTGCGATCAGCTCTGCCCGGACGCTGCCGTTCATGAGCACTCCGCCGACAACACCCGGATCCCGGTGATGAAATCCTCTCATTCCGTTATAAAAATGAGTCGCATGCGACACACCGCGCGCCAGGGCTTCAGCGGTCTGGCTGCACGTTGCATCCGTGTGGCCCATCGAGACGATGACGCCATGCCCAACAAGTACCTCTGTTAATCCTTCCTCGTCAAGCTCAGGCGCCATCGTCACAAGCCGGATCGTACCGCCTGCCGCCTCCTGAAATTCTTCAAACAGCTTGATCGAAGGTGGCACGATAAAGGCTTCCGGCTGCGCTCCCTTTCTGGCCGCATGGATAAACGGTCCCTCCAAGTGAACACCAAGCAGTTCAGCTCCTTCTCCATCAGGCTGGAATGCGGCAGCAGCTGCAAGCGCCTGCTTCGTATCTGCTATGGACTGCGTCAGCGTCGTCGCCAAAAAAGAGGTTGTTCCTTCGGCCGGAAGCGCGCGTGCGATCGTATCCAGTGCTTCCTCTGTGCAATCCATGACGTCGGCTCCGGCGGCTCCGTGAATATGAATATCGATAAAACCTGGAACGATTCGCAGCTCCTCAGCGTCAATCCGCTCTCCTTCATCCTCTTTCTGCGCAGGACGCAGTTCGGCGATAACACCTTTTTCCAGACGGAAGAGCGGATCCGGGATCACTCCCTGCTCCGTATAAGCATGTGCTCCTTTAAAGATCAGCGTCGTCATGTTTGTCCTCCTCTGCGCAGTTCGGGAATGCGCCTCTCCCAGCGTCTGATCAGCCTTTCGTTCCATTCATCAGCACCATCAATATTGCTGCTGAGCAGCACCGGTGCTTCTTCGCCCCAATCCAGCAGCAGACGAACCGTTTCAGCAGTGAAAGCATGCCCGGCCGTTGTCGCTGCCACCGTGGAAACCGGAGAAAAACGGACGTGAAGCCGCTCGTCCTGTAATACGGCATCACCCGGCGGAACGTGCGTGTCGATCACGACATCAGCCGCTTCAAACAGGCGCATACCGGCGTCGCCCCGCGGTTCTGTTTCCGCGGACGCCTTGACAGAAGTGATACCGATCACCGGCACCCCCGCTGCTTTCGCTGCCCGCGCCACTGCGAGTGGAGCAGGATTTCGTCCGGTAGTCGATACAACGATCATCACGTCTTCCGGACGCAGATCAAGCTGTTCCCTGAACACAGCCTCCCAGCCGTTCTTCCGTTCCGCCTCCATCGACCGAAGCGCCCCGTGCTGTGGAAGCAGTTCATCTATCCAGACCGGCCGGACCGGAACGAGTCCACCGGCTCGAAAAAACAACTCCTCTCCGATCATGTGGGAATGTCCGGCTCCAAAACAGTGCAGGATGCCGCCTTTTGCAATCGCTTCTGCAGCAAGCTGTGCTGCTTGATGAATAGCGCCCTCCTCCTGTTCAAGATCGTCCAGCAGCTCCCGTACTTTCTCCGTATAGGCGCGCAGCACCTTACTTCCCTCCCTGTGAACGCGGGAGATCAAGATGGAAACGGTAACGGTCTGCCCGGTAGCGGGAGCGGACAAGCTCAAGCGGGCGACCGTCTGCGGTGTACGTCTGCCGTTCCATGACGAGAACCGGTCCCCCGGCTTTCGCCTGAAGATGCATCGCCTCTGCTTCGCTAAGCACTGCGGCCTCCATCCACTGCTCTGCACGGCCGATCCGGATGCCGGCCCGTTCTTCCAGCCACGTATAGAGGGATCCAGAGGCAGCTTCTTCGGGCATCGGTCCTGAAAGTGCGGCCGACAGCCACGTTTCTTCAAGCGCCATCGGCACTTTATCCGCAAGTCGCAGCCGCTTCATATAATAAACAGGCTCATCCGGCTCCAGCCCGAGAAACGAAGCAGCCTCTGCCGGGCATTCCTGCTTTTCAAACGTTAATACCGTAGCCGAAGGCTCCATGCCGCGTGCGCGCATGTCTTCACTGAAGCTTGTCAGGCCACTGAGATGCTGCTCAATTTTTTCTTCGGCGACGAAGGTGCCTGTGCCTTGTTTACGATAGACGATCCCGTCATCTACGAGAGAAGCGATCGCTTGCCTGACCGTCATGCGGCTGATCGCAAACTGCTCCGACAGCTCCCGTTCAGATGGCATCATATCTCCCGGCTTGAGTTCTCCCTGGTCGATCCGCCGTCTCAGCTGCTCAGCCAGCTGATAATAAATCGGTATAGACGATTCCTTGTTCACCATAGCGTTCCCTCCTGAAGTCAATGTCTTTCTATATAGTGTAGCAAGTTTATGTATGGTTGTCTATACCACTATACATGCAGGGCATTTATTTCCCTGCTCTTTCAACCATTTCGTTGGCTGAAGCCTGAAGTCCGGTAATCAGGCAGTCCTGTCTGATCCACTCGTGCAGCGTTTCCAGTTTAATCCGGCGGGCCTCGGACACTTCCTCACGCTGTAAATCAAGCCTCTCCAAAGAAAACGGGCGCTCCACGAACCAGATATCGTGCACGTAGCTGTCATGCCACGTTCGCTTCAGCTTGTCTAACTTGGATAGCTCCAGCTCCATTCCGATTTCCTCTTTCACTTCCCGGACAGCTGCTTCCCGGGACGATTCCCCTGAAAGCGCCGATCCGCCTGGTGTTTCCCACATTCCGGGGTGCGGCTTTTCAAGGGCCCGCCGGGTTACGAGCACATGATCCTGATCGACGATCCACGTGTGCACGACTAAGTGATAGTACCCTTCCGGCAATGGTTTGCCGCGCTGGATCGTCTGCCCCGTCTTCTTCCCTTCCTGGTCAAGCAAATCCCAGATCTCCATTTGATCCCGCTCCTTTTTCAGCCAATCATCAGGCGGCTCTCATGAAACGATCACCTTTCCATTATGATAACAAAACGGCGGGGCCACCGCAGCCCGCCGTTTTTTCCTTTTCTACCCGTCGACAATAACGTCTTCATTCCCTATTTTCGCAAACCTGCCGAATCCGCCCATCATGTTTTTCACGTCGGTGATGCCGTTCTTTTGCAAAATACTCGCCCCGATTGCTGACCGCAGGCCGGTTCCGCACTGCACGAGCACCGGTTTGTCTGTCGCCACTTCTTTTATCCGGTGCGGAAGTTCTCCAAGCATGATGTGCGTCGAGCCTTCGACATATCCATTTTTCCGTTCGGCTGCACCGCGCACATCCAGCACGTGCACGCTCCCACTTTCAATCCAGACCGATGCCTGTTCAGGTGTCAGCTGGTCAAACGACTGCGGCTTGCCAATCGTCATCGCGACGGATGGATTGGCCCACCCTTTCAGCTGATCGAGTCCGATCGAGCGAAGCGCCGTTTTCAGCTCGTCGACCTGGGATTCTTCAACGATCGCGTAAATCGGCTCATCGTAGTTCAACAGCCAGCCGGCCCAGTTCGTAAACGATTTGTTCAGCGGAAGGTTCATCACGCCCTCCATATGGGCAGCTGCAAACTGCTCCGGCGGCCGTATATCAATCACTTGACCGGTTGAGACAGCTTCCTGGAGCAGCTCCTTGCCCATCACTTCTGGATCGGTGAGATCCTTCAAAAATGCCGGGCCTGCTTTATTCACTTTCTTCATCTCTGCGAAATAGACCGGCGGTTCCGGCTGGTCTGCCACAAGATCCTGTTTAAACTGCTCCTTATCCGTATACTGCAGCGCCCAGTTGAAGCGCTTCTCATAGCCGACAGTCGAACTCGGCACGGAACCGAGTGACTTGCCGCAGGCGCTGCCTGCACCATGCCCGGGAAGCACCTGAGTAAAGTCCGGCAGCTGCTTAAATGTCTCAAGCGAATGAAACATATCCTCCGCGCCGGCCGCGGCCGTGTCCTTTTGCTTGGCCGCTTTTTCCAGCAAATCCGGCCGGCCGATGTCGCCGACGAACACAAAATCACCGGTGAAAATTCCGAGCGGCTCATCCGCTTCTGCTCCGCCATCTGTGACGAGAAAGGATATACTTTCCGGCGTATGTCCCGGTGTATGCAGGACATCAA
This sequence comes from Alkalicoccus luteus, assembly GCF_052061695.1. Lineage (NCBI taxonomy): Bacteria > Bacillati > Bacillota > Bacilli > Caryophanales > Bacillaceae > Alkalicoccus > Alkalicoccus luteus. Next base: position 138,322 of record NZ_JBPZEY010000008.1, on the reverse strand, counting down.
ACCGGATCTTTCCGAGCATAATCTGATCCTGGTCCTTCAGCAGCTGATGATCCAGCATATCTATGTTCTCGTATTTCCACTCGGATGGCCCCTCATCCGACACATACAGAACGGCTCCGGTACGGTCGGCAAGCTCGCGGGCCCCGCACAAATAATCGGCATGAATATGCGTCTCCATGACACCTGTGATCGTCATTCCGTGCTCCTCAGCGGCTTTAATATACGGCTGCACGTCCCGGGCAGGATCAATCACGACCGCCTCATTCGCCGCCTGGCAGCCTACAAGATAAGATGCCTGGGCAAGCTTGTCATCATAAAAATACTGCAATAGCATAAAACAGTCCCTCCTTGAATCATTTATATACCCACATAGGTACTATCACCTTTCTTCTCCACAATTAAACATGATTCATCTGATTCGTCTGGAAATAAAAAGGGTAATGTCTTACTACTACATGCTTAAAGGAGGCATTCACATGAGTAAGGACGGAATGGAAGACAAGACGAAAGGTAAGTTTGAGAAAGCAAAAGGAAAGACAAAGGAAAAAGTCGGCGAGTGGACGGACGACAAGGAAACGAAGCGCGAAGGTACGAAGGAAAAGGTAAAGGGCAGCGTTGAAGATAAAAAAGGCGATATTAAAAACAAAGACTAGCAATGTCTGTTTTGAAACAAATCTGCTCAATGGGCCGAAGCCGTCCACAAAGAGATGGACGGCTCTGCTCTGCCACTAAATTGACAGTACTGTCATATAAAAGGAGTCGGTTTTTCGATGAAAGCTGTACAGATTGAAACGTTTGGAAGTCCGGATGTACTTGCATACAAAGAGCTTGATACGCCTGTTCCAGGTGAACAGGAGGTCCTGATCGACGTAACGGCGATCGGCGTCAATTTCGCCGATACGATGAGACGTCAGGATGCCTATGTCGTTGACACGCCGCTGCCGTTTATCCCCGGTTCAGAAGTCGTTGGTACCGTGTCCGCAAAAGGAAGCGGCGTCTCCGACCAGGTTCAGGAAGGACAGCGCGTCGCTGCGCTGATCGGAGAAGGGGCATACGCAGAGCAGGTTACCGCGCATGAAAAGACGCTCATCCCTGTGCCGGAAAACCTGAGCGACGAAGAAGCGGCTGCTCTTCCGCTGCAGGGGCTGAGCGCCTACCACATTATCCATACGATGGGCCGGCTTGAAGCCGGAGAAACGATTCTTATTCATGCGGCGGCCGGCGGTGTCGGCACTCTCGCTGTCCAGCTCGCCAAGGAAGCCGGGGCTGGCACGATCATTGCGACTGCGAGCACAGAGAAAAAACGACAGACCGCGCTCGATCTTGGAGCGGATCACGCCGTTGATTATACGAAGGACAACTGGAAGGATGAGGTGCTCAAGCTGACCGGTGATCATGGCGTCGACGTGGCTCTTGAAATGGCCGGCGGTTCCATTTTTCACGATACGCTCGAGATTTTAGCTCCGTTTGGACGCCTCGTCTTCTTCGGTGCCGCGAGCGGAGAGCTGCCGGAATTCAGTCCGTTCAGTCTGCTCGAAAAAAATAAGTCCGTCATCGGCTTCTTTCTGCCGCAGATGATGGCAAGACCTAAAGCATTTCAGGAAAGCCTGGAAACGATCATGCGGCTCGCTGCCGAGGGCAAGCTGAAGCTGACGATCGGCGGCACGTATCCGCTGCGGGAGGCGGCTTCCCTTCACGAAGACATGGAAAACCGCCGCACGAGCGGAAAAATGATCCTGACGCCTTAACCAATCCGCAGACCGACAAAGACTACGACCGCGAGCGCGAGGCCCGCAGACAGCAGCAGTGCTACACTGTAACTGGATGCGGCTGCCCGCGCTCCTTTTTCGTCCAGCTGCTTCACAAGCCGGCGGCTGTAAAGACCGGTGCCGACAGCGGTCACGAGAATAATCAGTGCCCCGGCCTGCTCCATGACGAGCATGTAAAGCGGGAGCGTCTCCCTGTTCAGCTGTAAAATCATGTACACGCCCGTCATCAAAACAATTCCAGCTGCAGGCAGGACGCCAAGATTGACAAACCTTGTCATACGGCAAATCTGCCGCTTTTCTGCTTCTGCTAGTTCCCCCTGCTGCGCCATTCCTCTCAGCAGCCAGGCGAAGGCTGCAAAGGAGCCGATCCAGAGCGCAATCCCCCCAATGTGCAAGCTGTATGCTGCTTCATATACCATGTTCATTCATCCTTTCTGCTGATAACGTCCAACTCAGCGTACCAGGCGAATATGAACAGCAAATGAACAACTGTTATGCTTTCGGCAGCGTCACGGTCACTGTCGTTCCCTCTCCTACACTGCTGTCGGCAGAAACAGCGCCTCCATGCAGCTCCGTCAATGAACGGACAATCGAGAGACCGATCCCGGTGCCTGCTTTTCCGGAGCGGGAGCTGTCTGCTTTGTAAAAACGGTCCCACATCTGCTCCAGCGCTTCTTTTGTCATCCCGCTTCCTTCATCACGTATCGAAACGGAAACTGATTCGCGGTGCTCCGTGAACGTAAGCGTAATCGTACTGTTTTTTGGTGAAAATGCGGCAGCGTTGGCGAGCAGGTTGATCCAGACTTGGTCCAGCCGCTCTCGATCCCCCCAGACAACCGCTTCTGTTTCTCCTGTCAGCACCGTGCGGCGGCTTCCGAGTTCGGGCCGGGCTGTTTCCAGAACCCGCTCGAGAGCAGGTTTAAGTGATACCGGTGCACAATCGAGCTCGATTCTTCCGCCTTCCAGCTTCGTGAGGTCAAGCAAGTCATGCACCAGCTTAATCAGCCGCTCCGTTTCTCCGCGCATGAGTCTATAGTAATAGGGGCGCCGTTCGTCCGGAATCGTACCGTCCTCCAGCGCCGTTAAAAACCCCTTGATCGACGTCAGCGGAGAACGGAGATCGTGGGTCACGTTGGCTAGAAACGCTTTTCGGAGCTGCTCCGTCTCGGCAAGCTCCTCCCCCATCTGGTTTAAAGAACGACCGAGCCGGCTGATCTCAAGCGGTCCGTGCTCATCGACACGCACTGAGAAATCACCGCCGCTTACAGCAGACGCCGCCCTGCTCATCTCACGAAGCGGATCTGCAAGGCGCCTGGATACAACCCAGACCATCCCTGCTGCAAGCATTAAAACACCGCCGATCGTGCCCGCAATCGCCGTGACTGCACGGATGTAATCATGCTCCAGACCGGTGAATACTGTGCGGATATAGCCCTCGTCAAATGACGACACGACTTCGTAATGCAGCTCGCCGCCGGTCCAGTAGCCTGAGGCCGCTTCGCTTCCGCTATCCAGCAGCTCTGCCTCGTAATTAGAGCCGCTGAGCACCGCGGACAGGCTTTCCTCTCGTTCATCTGAAGACCAGCCGTAGCGATCAGCCGTCTGCAGCTGGCTCTTCACTGCTTCCCGGATGTCAGCATGCCGCTGCTCAAAATCGTCGTACAGCGTGTAGTGAAACTGAATGATATAAGCGGCACCGAAGACGAGAAACGATCCGAGAATGACAGCAGCGTATGTCGAGAACAACTTTCGGAACAGCGACTGCTTTCTCATGTTATTTCCTCAAGCCGGTAGCCCGCCTGCCGCACCGTGACGAGTTGAACGCCGCTCTCAACCGTATCAAGTCGTCTGCGGATGCGCTTTACATGTACGTCCACCGTCCGGGGATCACCGTCAAAGTCCCGTCCCCAGACGGCATCGAGCAGCTGCTCTCTCGTCAGCGTCTGTCCGGAGTACTGCATGAAAAAAGCAAGCAGCTCCAGCTCCCGCGGCGGAAACAGCAGTTTTTCTCCGGCAGCCGTCAGCTCCCGGTTTTGCATGTCCACCTGCAAGCGACCGCTTGAAAGCAGGCTCCCGGTCGAAAAAGGGTGAGCCCGCCGGAGAAGCGCGTGAATCCGTGCCATCAGTTCATTCGGATCGAATGGCTTTACGACATAGTCGTCGGCGCCAATGTCCAGTCCACGTACGATGTCGTCCGCCTCTCCTCTTCCGGTCAGCATCAGAATCGGCAGCAGCGGATTGTCTTTTCTGATTTCCCGGCACAGTTCCCAGCCGCTTCGCTCCGGCAGCATAATATCAAGCAGAACTAAGTCCGGCTCCTCGTCATAGTAAGCAGCGAGCCCGGCTTCCCCGTCCGCTGCCGTGATGAGTTCAAGCTTTGCTTTATCTGTATAGAGCGATACGAGCTCGCAAATGTGAGCATCGTCTTCCACCATCAGCAGTTTGTACACGTTCCGCACCTCCTGCCTGCAGTGTAGCAGATTTTTATGAACACCGGATGAACAGCCTGTATGATAAACTGGAAAGAAAGATACATGAGGAGGGATGCACGATGGCAGTAGAAGATTTAGCTTTGCTTGAAGAAGCGAATCAGCAGTTTCAAGGCTTTGGCCTCATCCGCAGCGCCAATCTGGCACAGACGAAAAAGGGCGATCCGTTTTACAATTTGTCTGTCTCAAAAGGAGCAAAGGAAATCCCCGTGAAAGTGTGGAGCGATCAGATCAACGGCCGCGAAGACGAAGTAAAGCAGGTGCTGCAAGAAGGAAAGATTATTTACATAGAGGGCGATACGTCCACCTACCAGGATCAGCTGCAGATGACGGCTCGCTCGTTCCGTCCGATGCAGGAAAACGAGGTCGACCTGAACGAATTTTTGGAAATGCCGCCGGAACCGATCGAATCGCTGCAGCAGGAGCTCGAGCAGGCGATCAACCAAATTGTCGACCCGCTGCTGCAGGAGATCGTCTCCAGCATCTACACTCGCTATAAAAAGCCGTTCAGCAGCTATCCGGCTGCAACGAGCAATCACCATTCCTTCGTCGGCGGTCTTTTGTATCACACCGTTTGCATGGTACGGCTCGGACTCGACATCGCCGGCCGCTATCCTGCGATTAATAAAGATTTTATTATCGGCGGCATCACGCTGCATGATGCGTCGAAGGTGATGGAATATACGAATCACATTGCCCCCCAGTACAGTGTACCCGGTGAATTTATCGGTCATATTTCCATGTCTTCCATGCTGGTCGACCGGGAAGTACAGCGTATCCTGAGCGAACGCGGCGACAATGCCAAGCTGACTAAGCTGGAGCAGGAAGCCGTGTACCAGCTGCAGCACTGCATCCTCAGCCATCACGGCAGGCTCGAGTGGGGCTCGCCGGTCGAACCGAAAACTCTTGAAGCGCACATCATCCACCTTGTTGATATGATCGACTCCCGCGTCAACATGGTCGAGCGTGGATTAAAGGAGGCACCGGAAGGCGAATTCACAAAAGTGTTCCCGCTCGGCAAGCTGTACAAGCCGATGACGGATGAATAGACAGCACGGCAACGGAAACACCCGGCGAGAGCGTTCGCCGGGTTTTCAGGCTGTGAATCAAATCGGGCGCCGGCCCGGTGTTCGTATGAATGGGGAGTGTTCGTTTTGAGGAACGCTGTGTCACGTTTGAAGGTGCTTGTGTTGTTTTATTCGTTATCATGAACTGTTACGTTGCGTAAATCACTTTTGCCCGCTGCTGTGTTCTCTTTCGGCATTGTTATATCGCTTTCGAGCAGCGTTGTGCAGTTTTCACCAATCGTTACGTTGCTTTCAGGCCAAAAGAACCATCTTCCTGCACCGTTATCCACCATAAAAAAACCCGGCACAGCGGCCGGGTTTTATCGTGCTGATTTACAGCAATTTGCTCAGGAAGGACTGGGTCCGTTCGTTCTGCGGATTATCGAAGATCTGCTCCGGCTTCCCTTCTTCCTGAATGACGCCTTTATCCATGAAGATCACGCGGTCGCCCATCTCGCGCGCGAAGCCCATTTCGTGCGTGACAACGACCATCGTCATCCCTTCCTTGGCAAGATCCTTCATAACGCCGAGTACGTCTCCGACAAGCTCAGGATCAAGCGCCGAGGTCGGCTCATCAAACAGCATCACCTTCGGGTTCATTGCAAGCGCTCGTGCGATCGCTACCCGCTGCTTCTGACCTCCTGATAGACTTCCCGGATAAGCCTGTGCCTTGTCGGCCAGTCCTACTTTATCGAGAAGCTCCTTTGCCAGCTGATCGGCCTCGCCTTTTTCCTTGCCGCTCACTTTACGCGGGCCGAGCGTAACGTTTTCCATCACAGTCATGTGCGGAAACAGGTTGAAGTGCTGAAATACCATGCCGACCTGAGCGCGAAGCTTGTTAATATTTGTTTTCGGATCAGTGAGGCTTACGCCGTCGATGATAACTTCACCGCTCGTAATTTCTTCCAGCATGTTCATGCAGCGAAGAAACGTACTTTTTCCGGAGCCTGATGGCCCGATGACACAGACCACCTCTCGCTCTTCGACTTGAGCATCGATGCCGGAGAGAACCTCGTTATCCCCAAAGCTTTTGTGCAGGTTTTTAACTGTGATCATTATACATCCAACCTCCGTTCAACGCGTCGCAGAATGACCATACTCGGAATCGTAATAATCAGATACCCAAGACAGAGCATGATATACGGGACAAACGGATCCCCGGTCGTGCTTACATACTGACGCATCAGATACGTCATTTCGCCGAGTGAAATAACCGCGAATATAGATGTATCCTTCAGACTGATGATGAACTGGTTGCCGAGCGGCGGAATCATCCGCTTAAACGCCTGCGGCCAGATGATATAGCGCATCGTCTGGGTGGATGTCATTCCCATGGAACGGCCGGCTTCCATCTGTCCTTTGTCGATCGACTCAACACCACCGCGGACTATTTCCGCGATATACGCCCCGGCGTTCAAGGCGATAACGAGAATACCTGCCTGGATTGCCGTAAAGTTAATCCCGAGAAAATCGGAAAAACCGAAGTACAGGAAGAGCGCCTGTACGAGAATCGGCGTACCGCGGAATGCTTCTATGTAAACCGTGGCGATGCCGTAAACGACTTTGTTTTTGGAAAGCCGCATCAGTCCGATGAGACTTCCGATGATAAACCCGATAAATACCCCGACGAACGTGACGAGAAGCGTCAGCTGCATGCCGCGCCATAAAAACGGGAGCGTGTTCGTGTAGTGTGGACTCGAGAAAATTTCCTGTAAATTTTCAAGCATGTCCTTCAGACCTCCTCTACGAAATAAACCCGGTCCGACGAGTGATCAGACCGGGTCAACTGCCTGCAGTGTGTTACTCGTTGTTGTCTTCTTCGTTGTCTTCTGCTGGATCGTTTTCAACATCTTCGCCGTCGTTTACTTCTTCATCTGCAGTATCTGCTTCGTCCGCATCCTCTGCATCTTCCGGCTCCAGATTCATCGCATCTTCTGCTGTATCTGCAAGCTGGTCGAGGTTAGGCTCCTGACCGAACCACTCTTCATAAATTTCGGCATATGTGCCATCTTCCATCAGTGTTTCGAGCGCAGCATCTACGTCTTCACGCAGCTCGGAGCCTTCCGGGAAGGCAATGCCATACTGCTCACCAGTGAGCGTATCACCGACTGTTTCCATTTCGCCTACACCTTCTGTTTCAATGTAGTAGAGAACGTTTGGAAGGTCATAAATAGCGGCATCAACGCGACCTGCCTGCAGATCCTGGTAAGCGTTCACGATGTCTGGGAACGTGACCACTTCTGCATCCGTGTTTTCTTCCAGATAAGTCTGGCTCGTTGTAGCAGCACGCGTTGAGACACGCAGACCGTCGACGTCGTCGATGGACTGAATTTCTTCTTCACCCGGCTGTACTGCCAGAATCAGACCGGCACTGTAGTAAGGACGTGAGAATTCAAAGTTCTCGGCACGCTCTTCTGTGATCGTCATACCGGCAATTCCAATATCATAGCGTCCTGTTCCCATTCCGGAAACGATACCGTCGAATTCTACTACTTCCAGATCGATTTCGAAGCCGACTTCTTCGGCAATCGCATTGATCAGGTCAATATCGAAGCCTTCCATTTCCCCTGTCTCATCATTCAAAAATTCAAACGGAACGTAGTTGGAGTCTGTCGCCACCGTGTATGTAGGCATATCCCCATCTTCATTTCCCCCGCAGGCAGCAAGTGCTGCAACTGCTGCTGTACCTAAAACGATACCTGCCCATTTCTTTTTCATGTGTACTGATCCCCTCTCGTCCTAATGGTTTAATTAATTTGAAAATGATTACTGATAAAAAAGAGCGTATCATACAATTACATAATTATCAATATTCTGATAAAACATTTTTATGAATAAGCTGAAAAGTATGTCATATTTCCTTACATGATTTCAGCTCAAATTAAACAGGGAAAACGGCTGCTGTCAGCCGTTTTCTGCCGTTCTCTGTCATGCGTCACCTGACAAAAGCGTCAGCGTGTATACATTTTTAATCGAAAATGTTCGTAATTATGCACGAAGCTGGAATTGCTGCACTTTTTCCTGCAGATTTTCTGCAAGACGGGCGAGATCTGCTGAGCTGGACGCAATCTCTTCCATGGAGCTTAGAGACTGCTCGGTTGAAGCAGCTGTTTCTTCAATTCCGGCTGCCGACTGCTGCGACACAGAAGCAACTTCACTGATCGAACTGCGGATTTTTCCGCTTCCGGCTGTTACCTCGGCAAGCCGGCCGGTCAGGCCCTGCATCCGCTCAGCTGAAGCAGCCGCAGCCTGCTGAACCGTTTCAAACGCTTCGCCGGTCAGGCGTACCTGTTCCGCACCGGCTTCCGCTTTCTTAAAGCCGCTTTCAAGGCCGGCTGCGACAACCGCCGACTCCTGCTGAATCGCGTGAACGATGCTTGTAATTTCCGAGACGGACACCGACACCTGTTCCGCAAGTTTGCGCACTTCATCTGCTACAACGGCAAAACCGCGTCCATGTTCGCCTGCTCTCGCTGCTTCGATCGCAGCATTCAGCGCAAGCAGATTTGTCTGATCCGCCACACCTTGAATCATATCCACGAGCGACGTGATGTTTTTCGTTTTTTCATCCAGGCCGCGTACGTCGGCTACTGCAGAGCGCACCGCATCGTGAATGTCTTCCATCGACGTGAGGGACGAAGCCATTCGTTCGCGTCCTACGGCTGCCGCTTCATCAGCCGCCTTCGTATTTTCAGAAGCCGCCTCCCCTGCAATCCGGCTTGCTTCAATCTGCTCCAAAAACGCCTCAATGCTCTCCGCGAGCGTACCCGCACTGCCGGCCTGAAGCTCTGCACCGGACGCCAGCTCTTCCATCGTAGAAGCGACTTGTTCACTGCCATTTCGCATTTCATCCACGGATTGAAGCAGTTCCTCGCTGTTCTGCGTCACATCAGAGGAGGCATCTGCGACCCCTTGCAGGACATCTTGCAAGCTTTCCTGCATCGTGTTAGCGGATGTCATCAGCTCACCAAGCTCGTCCTTTCGGTTGACCTGAAGCGGCTCCCGCGTCAAATCCCCCGCAGCCACTGCTTTCATATAATCCGACACCCGGCTTGCTGCTCCGCCGATCGAGCGCCCGAGAAAGATACCGAGACCTGCTGCAGCGAGAACCGCAGCAACGGCCGCTGCAATCATTAACATACGGCTTTGCTCAAACAAAGACTGGTTTGCGGCATTGAGTTCCCCCGCAACTCCTTCATTAATCACGATCAAGGACTCCAGCGTTTCCTCCACCTGTGCAAACTCTGTTGCTGCCGTTTCTGTAAAGCGGGTAGCAGCCTCCACATTTCCATTTTGAATTTCCTCATTCATAAACTGTAATGCTGCTGAGAAATCCAGCCACTCTGATTCCAGCTGGCTCAGCGCTTCGGCTTCCTCTGACGTTAAATACGTTCCTGCATATGCTTCCAGGACACCATCTACATATTCCAGTTCACCAAGGGCCTCCTCTGCCCGCAGTACTTCTTCTGTCAATAGTGATGTCAGCATTTCTCCCCTGGCCATTTCGGCATGCTGCACGATGTCGATCAGGTAGCTTAATGCCATCACCCGATCCTCATACATCGTTTCTCCGTTCTGATTCATCGAACTGAGGCTTGAGAGCGCCAGCCCACCAATGACAAAAATAATGACAACAACGACCGAAAAAGCGCCAAGCAGCTTTGCTTTCAGCGTCACGATCTTCTCCCCCTCTTCGTATGGTGGCAGAGGCCCTTGTCCTCCGGTTCTAATATCGGCACCGGAGCACTTAGTTGGAAGCTGAAGGCATAAAAAAAGGTACCTTTCGTAAGTCGAAAGGTACCTTAGTGACTTCTGGACTTACGGTTTTTCCTGCTGCAGAAACTCCAGCATCAGCCGGTTGATGACGTCCGGCTGTTCATGATGAACCCAGTGAGTGGCATCGTCAATATAGATCAGCTCGCCCTTCGCGCAGTATTCAAGACTCACCTTCGCCGTCGTTTTGTGCAGAAACGGATCCCCCAGCCCCCAGAGAATCCGCACCGGTACCTGTACGAGATCGGGGCGAATCTCCTTGTGCCAAATGGCACGATACCAGTTCAGCATGCCGGTCAAAGCACCGGGCTGCGCCCAGGCGGTTTTGTAGCGATCGAGATCGTCTTCGGTAAACGCTCCCGGGTTGGCTGTCATCGCGATGCCTTTTTTCATCTGCTCCAGATCATCCGTCTGCATCAGCTTTTCGGGAAACTCCGGTATCTGGAAAAACGCCATGTATAAGCTTTTCAACAGCTGAGGCGGATAGCGGAGCAGCGCCTTGCCCATCGCTCCGGGGTAGGGGATGTTAATCGCCGTCAGCTTTTTGACGAGCTCCGGCTTTGTCGCAGCCGCGTACCATGCAACCGCGCCGCCCCAGTCGTGACCGACCCAGTATGCCTCCTGATAACCTAGCTGCTCGATCAGACCGGCGATATCGTCGCGGAGCAGATCAACAGTGTAGAGCGACGCGCCCTCGGGCTTGCTGCTTAAATTGTAGCCGCGCTGGTCCGGCACCGCGACCCGGTAGCCTGCCTCCGCAAGCGCTTCGATCTGATGGCGCCAGCCGTACCAGAACTCCGGGAAGCCGTGCAGCAAAACAACCAGTTCGCCGTCCTTCGGTCCGGCGAGTGCGGTGTGCAGGGTCACATGATTCGTATCAATAAATGTAAACTCTATATCAACTGCCATCATTCGTTCCTCCTCTGCTTATGGGGCCGCCGGCTGTTCACCGGTCCAGGCGGCAATTCGTTCCACCAGACCGAGCGTAAGGAGACCATTTCCTTCAGCTGTCAGCGGATTTCCGAGCGGTGTTGTACGGCGGATCAGCTGTGCGTACATTTCTGCCTCTGAAATACGCCGTCCAAAGCCTTCTTCGGCCCAGTGAAGCAGCAGCACCATCGCACCGGCTACGTGCGGAGCTGCCATTGACGTTCCGCTCAACTCCGAGTAGCCGCCGTCGAGGTACGTGGAGAGAATGTTATGACCAGGGGCAACGAGATCAATTTCATCGTTCGTGTTTGTAAACTCCGTCAGCTCACCTTGAAAATTGACTGCGCCGACTTGAATGACTTCATTATAAGCGCCTGGATAAGCAAACTCGTCTGTATCCAGATTGCCATCGCCTTCATTGCCAGCTGCGACGACGACTGCGATCCGTTCTGACACGGCCCGCTTCACTGCCTCGTGCAGTTCCGGAAGATCTTCCGGTCCTCCAAGCGACATGCAGATCACACGCACTCGCTCTCCGTCAGTACCTTCCCAGTCTACTGCATAGTGGATCGCGTCAACGACCGACTGCATCGAACCGCCACCGTTTTGATCAAGTGCCTTTAAGCTGAGCAGCTTCGCTTCCGGAGCCACACCGACTACGCCGGACCCGTTTTCAGCTGCTGCGATCGTACCTGCAACGTGCGTGCCGTGACCGTTATAGTCGTCATAGCTCTCCGGATCTCCCCCGTCATCCTGCGAAAAGTTCCTTCCTCCCACGATCCGATCCTCTAAGTCCGGATGGTTTAGAGAAATGCCCGTATCAATGACAGCTGTAACGTGTCCGCTTCCTTTACCTGCTGTGTTCCAGAAAGCAGGGGCCTCTACCATTTCAATTCCGCGCGGTACGTCCGACATTGTTCGAAACCGTTTTTCCACCTTATATGGAATCAGCCTTACATCGCTCATGCAGGACACTCCTTTCCTGTTTCCACTCTCATTCCCTTCCATAAATTGTACAAACACACACTCCTGCGGGACATAGCTGCTTAAAACAGCGCCCTCATTTCGGGCAGCAGCCATTCTGCGAAAATGGGCGGATTGATTTTTTAGCAATTTACGTTATTATTATAGTAACGAACTATTTTTCAATAGGACCTGAGACGTGTTTTTCTTATCAAATTTGGAGGATGAGTGCTGTGAATCATGCTGCAACTAACGCCTACACGCCGCTGCAGAAGCTGATGACCCGTTTTCTCTATCTAAACTGGTCGGTCCACTTGATTCTGATGATCCTCAACATTTTTTCTGGAGACTGGATATTGGCGAGTGCGCACGTGGTCAGCACGATCGTCGTTTTCCTGCTGCTGCCGTTTGTGCAAAAGGAGCAGTATAAGCAGATTGCGGTCACCCAGCTCGTTAACACAATTGTCCATATCACCATCGGCTCTTACCTCGTCGGTACAGCCGCCGGCCTTCATTTGTTTATATTAAATTTTCCTGTTCTGACCCTGATTTTTCTGCCGTTCGCCTGGCAGGTAGTCTTAAATACTGCTGCCGTTTCGTTTTTCTTTCTCATCTTTTTGATCGCCCCCGCTAATACCGGATATTTTCCGCCGACTGTACTCCAGACCATTTTGACGATGAACGTGTTTATGATATTTGCGATCTTTTTTATCTGCCTGCTGTTTTATAAGCGCATGCACGATCAAAAAAGCATGGAACGGGAAGCCGCCGAGCGGTTTGATCCCCTGACTGGCCTGTTCAACCGGCGTTGGATGTACGTACAGATGCAGGAAGCTCTGGACCAGGGGAAATCCGGCTATTTGGCGCTGCTTGATTTGGATAATTTTAAAAAAATCAATGGCGAGCTCGGTCAAACTGCTGGTGACCACGCCTTGGCTCAGGCGGCCGGAATTATTAAAGCGGAAAAAACGGCACACGCTATGGCAGCCAGGTGGGGCGGCGAAGAATTTTTACTCTATTTTCCTGATGGCGATAAATCAGAGGTCGAGCAGGCGGTACGCCGTATGGCACTCGCGATTAATGAGCTGCCAGAGCCGCAGGGCCTTTCCTTCACAGGCGGCCTGACCGAAGTCGATTCTTCCTTGGAGCAAACGCTGTCCAGAGCCGATCAGGCGCTCGTGGAAGGCAAGCAGTCTGCTAAAAATCAAGTAACGTTTCTGCCTGCTGCGGGTGCGTCATGAGCGCAGTCATCGATTGTAATTTTTGCCTCCATCTAGTAATATGGACTCTGAATCTATTAAGAATAAAGGTGATCGAATGACGATGTCTGTTCAGGAAGCGGAAATATTTGAGGATTTGGACGGCTTAACCGCCGATTTGATGGAAAGTCTGCGGGAGAGCTCTCCATTTTTACATGAGGACGAAAACAGCTATGAGATGCACTACCGTCTATCTTATGGGCTAATGGAGACGATCCGGCGCCGGCTTGAGGGGAAAAACGGGGCCACACCGCTTGATAAACTGGACTATGATACACATAACCGCGCTGCAGAAGGCGGACTGGAAATTGAAGATATGACCGGTTACTTAAATCAGATGCGCATGGAACTGCTGAAACGGCTGCAGGGGAAAGCCGAGCACACGTCGATGAGCTGCTATCAGCTGATCAACAGCGTCGTCGAAGTGTTCGATGAAGTGATTAACAGCACAACCTCGAACTACAACAGCCGCTATCAGGAGCAGCTCGAGCAGATGCGAAAGGAAATGCTGGAGCTTTCTGCACCAATTGTTCCTGTACGCGACCGCATTTCCGTGCTGCCGCTCATCGGCAATCTGACCCAGCGGCGCACGAGCAGCTTGCTCGAAAATACGCTCCCACGCCTGACCGAATCGAAAACACAGACGATCATCGTTGATTTTTCCGGCGCGTATGAAATCACCCAGGAGGTAGCCGACCATTTGTTTATGATTCTCGATTCGATGAAGCTCGTCGGACTGAAGGTGATTGTAAGCGGTATTCGCTCCGAAACAGCTCAGATGATCATTGAACAGAACATCAACCTCGCGGACTATCCAACATATCAAAGCGTGAAATCTGTCTTAAACGACATCGCCGGTCACGAGAACTGAGCTTATAAGCAGCCGGGATAAAATAAGCGCTGAAACAAGGTTGTCCCCTGTTTCAGCGCTTTTTTAGTGTGAGCCGACTCCCTATTGCTGCACATAAATCGATACAGATCCGCCGTCCGTATGGAATTCTCCCCAGCCGTCGCTGTTAATGGTGACAGACGCGCCGTGATTACCCGTCATATCGCTCCACGTTTCGCCGGCCCGATCTCTGCCTACATACATCCACTTTGATCCGCCGGGGCCATTGGACATAACCGCTGCCATGCCGGATCCGGGATGACTGCTGCTTCCTTCACGTGTCCAGCCGACGACATCCCAGTGGTCAAAATAGTCGTGCTGCGTACCGTATGCGTAATCCTGCCTCGCTTCCAGCAGCGTATCGAGCATTTCCTGCTTTGCGCCGATGCCGTCGTTCGGAATGCCGTAATAGTCCCCGTAAAAAACAGACGGATAGCCGCCTTCACGCGTCAAAATAACGGCGTAGGCAAGCGGTTTAAACCAGTCGTCCACCCATGATTCCAGCGATTCTCCCGGCTGCGTATCATGATTGTCGACAAACGTGACCGCATGCATCGGATGCGTTTCAACGAGCGAGCCGTCCAGCAGGTTGCGCATATCGTAGCTGCCGCCGGTTCTCGATGCTTCATAAAAATTGTAATTCAGCGGCACGTCGAACATGGATACATCCCAGTCCATCCGCTCCAGGTAGCTCTCAATCGCACCCAGATCATCCGCCCAGTATTCACCGACGACAAACAAATCCTGCTCCGCTTCGTTACGCTGGAAGCCGACCCAGTCCTTCATGTACCAGGCGGGTACGTGCTTCACTGCATCCAGCCGGTAGCCGTCGAGATTCAGCTCGTCCGTAAACCAGCTGCCCCAGTTCATCATTTCTTCCCGGACTTCCGGGTGGCTGTAATCAATGTTTGCTCCGAGCAGATAATCGTAATTACCGTATTCCAGATCGACGTCGGAATTCCAGCCTGTATGTGCCAGGCGGAAAAGGTGATCTTCTTCATACCGGGCGTCCCAGTCTACGCCGTTAAAATGAAACCAGCGCCACTGAAAATCAGAATATACACCATCTCTCCCTGGAAAGTCAAAGCCGGTCCACGCTTCAATTTCATAAGCACCGGAAATGTCCTGCATCCTGTTGGATCGATTTACCTGCACCGCTTCCACTGGCTCTGTAAAATCCGCCCCCATTTTATGATTCATGACGACATCGCCGTATACCTGGATTCCCTGAGACTGCACTTCGCTGATGGCTGATTCCAGCTCTGCCTTCGTTCCGTACTTTGTCCGCACGGTACCTTTTTGATGAAATTCACCGAGATCGTACAAGTCGTAGGCTCCGTATCCAACATCTCCCTGTCCGGAGCCTTTATAAGCAGGCGGAATCCAAAGCGCCGTAATGCCGGCATCGCTCAACGCCTCCGCCTCCGCGTTCATCCTGTTCCAATGCTCTCCGTCATTTTCGAGGTGCCATTCAAAATACTGCATCATCGTGCCATTTTCTGCTTCTGCAAGCGCTGTGCCCGCTGGCATCAGCATGAAAAAAGCCAATCCAGTCAGTAACGTCTTTTTCATGAAACCATCCTCTCTTTTATGAAATCGCTTTCATTTATGACGTTAGCCTGTCTTTTAGATCTTTGCAACGCTATTTAACACGTTCAGCAGAATGGCATAAGGCCTGTTGCGGCTATCGTTGTGCAAACGATTGTGCAACAGCGCGGATTATACAGGACTATTGTAGACAGGCAGGTCTTTGAGAAAGCAGATTCGCTTATTGGCAGGAGGAGGGAGCGTTATTCACACAGGACGACCGTTTATGAGCATGCTTTCGTCTGTAATGCGTACTCTTTGCCTCCTTATGCGTAACTGGAGGCCCTTATTCGCAGCGGGTGCCTGTTTTATGAGTAGACTTCTGCCCCTTATGCGTATCCAATGCCTCTTTATGAGGTGCTTTTCTCGTTTTATGAGGAAGCTCCGCCGTTTTATGTGAAACTGCCGCCCCCATGAAAAAAGGTGCCGGAGGTCAATCTCCGGCACCGCTCTTTTATGCGCTCTCCTGTTGTTTTGGAGCTGGATTTTTAATGAACATCGCGATCACGAAGCCGATAAATGACAGGCCGGTCGCGACCCAGAAAGAAATGTTCACTCCTTGGATCATCGCCTCGTTTTCGGAGATGCCGTTTCCCGAGGCCGCTGCCCCGACAGTCATCATCGTCACGAGAAAGGCCGTTCCGAGCGAGCCGCCGACCTGGCGGAGCGTGTTGTTCATCGCCGTGCCGTGCGGAATCAGATGCTCCGGCAGCCGGTTTAATCCGGCTGTAGTGACCGGCATCATCACCATGGCCAGCGCAAGCATACGGAAGGCGTGCACCGTCGCCATATAGGCAAACGATGTATCTTCGGTCAGTCTCGTGAACAGAAATGTCATCACTGTTAAGAGCGCCATGCCGCTGATCGCAAGCCACCTTGCCCCGATTTTATCGAAGATTCTTCCGGTGATCGGATTGAACACACCCATCAAAATGGCCCCCGGCAGCAGCATCAGCCCAGACTGAAATGCGCTGAAGCCGAGCATGTCCTGCATGTATATCGGCAGAATCGTCGCTGCCCCGATCATTGACATAAACAGCACAACGCCAATAATGTTGGAGATCGTGAAAATGCCGTAGCGGAACACGCGGAATTCAAGAATCGGCTCCGGCAGCTTCAGCTGGCGGCTGATAAACCAGAACAGCGCTACGGCGCCGACGGATACAGAGGCGAGCACCTGCGCGCTTCCCCAGCCCGTTGAACCGGCGCTGCTGAAGGCATACAGCAGCCCTCCGAAGCCGAGCGTCGACAGCATAATCGAGAGACGGTCAATTTTCGGAAATGTCCGCTTCGTGACGTTTTTCAACACGAAGTACGCGACGATCAAATCAATAACCGCAATCGGCAGGACAATAAAAAACAACGCACGCCACGGATACTGGTCGACGACCCATCCGGAGAGAGTCGGCCCGATTGCCGGGGCAAACGCAATGACCAGCCCGACAAGCCCAATCGCCTGTCCCCGCTTTTCAACCGGGAAGACCATAAATAGCACTGTCTGCATGAGCGGGATCATAATCCCTGCTCCGGACGCCTGGACGATCCGCCCAGCGATCAGCATTTCAAAGTTCGGGGAAAGGCCGGCAATGAGCGTCCCGAGTGCAAACAGGCTCATCGCCGTCATAAACAGTGCTCTTGTCGTATATTTTCCTATTAAAAACGCTGTAATCGGAATCATAATTCCGTTTACGAGCATAAAAATCGTATTCAGCCACTGCGCCGTATTCGCATCGATTCCGAGATCCCGCATAATCGGCGGAATTGCTGTGACAAGCAGCGTCTGGTTTAAAATCGCAACAAACGTACCTGTCAGCAGCACGGCGACGAGCGGGCCTTTTCGTATGTCGTCTGGCATGATGTCCTCTCCCGTCTGGTTCCTGGCTGGAACGCGCCTTCCTCTATCTTACTCTTTTCTACATACCCGAAAAAGGGTTCTGCCTGACGAGAGTCGAAGCTTTTGTTTACGATCCCGCTCCCTTTTCCGTACACTAAAGGAAACAGATGAAGAAAGGACCGATGCTATGAGCCGCACATTTTCACCATCATCGATGCTCCAACAGCTGCCGGAGCAGTTTTTTGCCAAGCTTGCCGGCACGGCTGCCGCTTTGAAACAGGAAGGCCATGATGTCATTAATCTTGGGCAGGGAAATCCGGATCTGCCAACGCCGGAGCACGTTGTACAATCCCTTCAGGAGGCTGCCGAAAATCCGCTCTACCATAAATATTCCCCATTTACCGGCTGGCCGTTTTTAAAGGAGGCTGTCGCCGCCTATTACAAGCGCGAGCACGGTGTCACGCTCGATCCGGAAACGGAGGTCGCCGTACTTTCCGGTGCTAAAACAGGTCTTGTTGAAATCAGCCAGTGTCTGTTGAATCCGGACGACCGTGCGCTGCTTCCGGATCCAGGCTACCCCGACTACCTTTCCGGTACGTCGATGGCCGGTGCAGACGTTACGTTTATGCCGCTCAAACAGGAAAATCAGTTTTTACCGGACTTCGGTCAGCTCGACAGCAGCGTGCTGGATGAAGCAAAGCTGATGTTTTTAAACTAT
The DNA here is from genome assembly GCF_052061695.1 of Alkalicoccus luteus. Classification (NCBI taxonomy): domain Bacteria; kingdom Bacillati; phylum Bacillota; class Bacilli; order Caryophanales; family Bacillaceae; genus Alkalicoccus; species Alkalicoccus luteus. The sequence continues at coordinate 120,044 of NZ_JBPZEY010000008.1, read as the reverse complement.
CCGAATAACCCGACCGCCGCGGTTGCAAACAGCCGATTTTTTGAGGAAACGGTGTCCCTCGCCGAACGGCACGGCATCTGCGTCTGCCACGATTTTGCCTATGGGACGATCGGCTACGACGAGAAGCCAGTCAGCTTTATGGAGACGCCGGGCGCGAAAGATATCGGGGTGGAAATGTTTACGATGTCAAAGGCGTTTAACATGGCAGGCTGGCGGGTCGGATTCGCAGTCGGCAATGCCTCTGTTATCAAGCACCTGAACCTGCTGCAGGACCATCTGTACGTCAGCCTGTTCGGTGCCGTGCAGCATGCCGCCGCTGATGCGCTGAACGGACCGCAGGACAGCGTCCGAGAACTGACGGATACGTATAAAAAAAGACGGGACCTGCTTATCAGCGGCCTGCGCGACGCCGGCTGGGAGGTTCCTGCTCCGGCGGGATCATTTTTCGCCTGGCTCCCCGTTCCCGACGGCTGGACCTCGGAAGCGTTCGCTGACAAGCTGCTTCACGAAGCTCATGTCGTCACCGCCCCAGGCAGCGGCTTCGGACCTTCAGGAGAAGGATTTCTGCGCGTCGGTCTCGTCCAGCCGGAAGAACGGATTCAGGAAGCCGTCGAGCGGATCAGCAAGCTGGACGTGTTTCAGCAGTAAATAAAAAATCAGAAAATTTCATTTTCTGTATTGACTTCTTGTTGTAAGCGCTTTATTATGAAAACTAACTTCTTGAATACGTATTCAAGAATGTTTCAGGAGAGATGTCCATTGGTTTCGTCAAAAGATGTAGCTAGATATGCCGGTGTGTCACAATCCACCGTTTCCCGTGTTTTAAACGATCCTTCTAAAGTAAATAGTGAGAATGTTTTAAAAGTGCAGGAGGCAATGAGAGCGTTGAACTACAGGCCAAACTCTGTCGCCAGGTCTCTTGTCAGCAATAGAACACGGACGATCGCACTAATTTCGGGCCCCTTGCATAATCCATTTTTCGTGGAAACTACGACTTCCATTGTGAACTATGCAGAGTCCAAAGGGTATCGCACGATGGTCTTTTTCGAACACACCGATGAAAACAAGCCTATTTATGACGCTGTACTGTCTGAACGAGTAGATGGTATTCTTTTATCTTCAATTTTCAGAGAAGATCCGGTTTTTGACGACCTGCAAGCCCTTGACATTCCTGTCGTCATGTATAATCGCCGTCATAATAAAGGTGGTAATTTTGTAGAAATCAACAATATCGAGTCTGGCAGACTAGCTGCGAATCATTTACTGGAGCTCGGACACGAAAGGCTCGCTGTCGTCAGCGGTCCGAACTATACCTCGACCTTTCATGGTCGAAAGCAAGGATTTTTAGATGAATACAAGCGAATAACTGGAATGGACCTCACTCTAGACCTGATTAAGGAAACCAATACAACTGAAGCTGCTGTTCATCAGGCTGTTTTAGACATTATGAGCAGCAGGAAACCACCAACAGCCATCTTTGCAGCTACTGATGCCATCGCTATTTTTGCAATGGATAAGCTACAGCAAATTGGCTATAGTATTCCAGACGATGTTTCAATTTGTGGTATGGACAACGTGAGCTTAGCAAATCACCGGTCATTTCAGCTTACATCTATTGGACAAAAAGGTCCTAAAAATCTTGGTTTGATAAGTGCTGAACACTTAATTGAATTAATGGAAAAACCAGCTAATGAAGATGTTCAGATCACACTAGAACCAGCATTATATGATCGAAAGACAACAAAGCCCCGATTGTTATAATCGGGGATTCACTTTAAGTTTTCTTGAATACGTATTCATAGAAAGGGAGAGTTGACATGCAACTAACAGAAACTACTAGAGGTTGGTTTTTAAATGGCGAAGAAACGTACGTTGGTAAAACATATGATATTTTTCATCCCCATACAGAAGACAAACTAGCACAAGTGCCTGATTCTACTCCAGATATGATGAAACAAGCGATTGAGGCTGCGCATGCTGCATTCCCAAAGCTTAAAAAGCTAACGAAAAAAGAACGCGCAGACATGCTTTTTAAAGCAGCTTCTTTCATTGAGCAAGAGAAAGAGGAAGTCGCACTAACCATCAGCAAAGAAGCATGTAAACCATTAAAAGCTTCCTTAGCTGAAGTGGACCGAACTGTGCAGACTTTACAGTTCGCCGGCGAAGAAGCAAAGCGACTGGATGGTGAATATCTTTCTTTAGATGCAGCAGCTGGTGGTGAAGGGCGAGATGCGTATACTATTTTTCAGCCTATTGGGGTTATTGGAGCTATTACACCGTTTAACTTCCCTTTAAATTTGACAGTGCATAAAGTAGGACCAGCTCTTGCAGCTGGAAATCCTATAATTATTAAACCCAGTGAACAAACCCCTCTCTCTGCTTTATATTTAGCAAAAGTATTAACTAAATCCGGTTTTCCAAAAGGAGCTTTATCGGTCGTTCCCGGTGATGGAGTTTCTCTTGGAAAGGTGCTGCTGGAAGACGATCGCGTGAAAAAAATATCCTTTACTGGAAGCCCTGAGGTAGGAAAACTAATTAAAAGTCAGGCAGGTCTAAAGCGAGTAACGTTAGAGCTAGGGAGCAACTCCCCTATGTATGTTGACCGCTCCATTACCGATGTAGAGACTGTAGCTCAAAAAGCGGTTCAGGGAGCTTTTGCATATAATGGACAAGTTTGCCTTAGCACCCAGCGCATCTATGTGCATGAGGAAGTAGCTTCATCATTCAAAAAAGCGTTTGTAACGTTTACAGAAAAACTTCGATTTGGTGCACCTGAAGAGCAGGAAACGGATGTCTCCAGCTTGATAAATAAACGCTCTCAAGAACGAGTTTTTAAATGGATTGGAGAAGCTGTAGAGCAAGGAGCCTCTTTGCTTACAGGGGGGGAGAAAAAAGATAACGGAATAACACCAGCAGTTCTTGAACGTGTTCCGGCCACCGCCTCCATTTCTTGTGCAGAGGTATTCGGTCCCGTAGTTTTAATCAACGAAGTGCGTGATAGCCAAGAAGCTTTAGAGGCGATGAATGACAGCCACTATGGATTGAATGCCGGCGTATTTACTAATAACTTATCTCAAGCTATGCAAATGGCTCATGAACTTGAGACTGGTCAAGTACTCATCAATGATGTTCCAACATTACGATTTGATCACATGCCTTATGGAGGTGTAAAACAATCCGGTTATGGCAGAGAAGGAGTCAAGTACGCGATGAGGGAAATGGCTGAACTGAAGATGATCAGCATCAATTACCAATCTTAGGAGGATCTGAAATGGAGATTACCACTATCACCTTTCAACCAACTTCAACGAGAAGACAATTGTACTACCCTTATCTACTTTCAGTATGGCGATCATCATATCGAACACTATTTTCTCCGCAAACAGAGAAGCGCGCGTTAATGACCAACTTGGTTAAAGGAGGAACCAGTTTTGCGGTTCCCCCACATACGACAATTATGAAAGCGTTACCAAGATCTGTGATGACTTCAGCAGTATCTTTTAACGAAGCTGAAGAAGATGCGTTCGAAATGCTTAGAAGATTTTATCTGCATAAAGCCCGTTCCTGGAAAATACCTGATATTACGCTTCAGTATTCAACGCTGGTATATGTTCCATTTGAGTATTATGTCAAGCAAACACGTTGGCTGAAAAAAGATGCTCTTTTTCTGTACGAGCCTTTGTCAAACAGTGAAGAACCTTTAAAAAAGCACCCTGAAATATTAGAGCATGTATCTGCCAAGGAGGCGATTGGATGACTTTTCTTTTTATTATGGGCACGTTAATTATCGGTACATGGATTGGCATGGCACTGCTTCTTTTTAAAACAAGATTAGTAGATGAAGAAGAATAAAAAAAGAAAAGAGGTTTCGTAAATGGATACGACAATTATTACGTTTTCCTGGATATTCATGAGTCTGTTTATTCTTCTTATGCTGGCAATGGGCTGGGTAGGAATGAAACGTACTAATACACCAGATGATTTTGCTACTGCCCGCTCCAGCTACGGTCCTCTTGTAGTGGCATTGGTTATTGCAGCAGGCATCTCCAGCGGATCTACTTTCATGGGTATGCCCGGGCTGGCATATTCCATCGGTACACCTTCGCTGTGGTATCCGCTCCTCTACCCGATAGCGACTGTTATCGGAATGGTTTTTGTAGCAAAGGTAATCAAGCGCTACGGTGATAAATTTGGAACAAGAACGATTCCAGAGTTTATTGGTGAACGATTCCAAAGTGATTTTTTAAGACTAGCACTGACGATCATCTCAATCTTGCTGATCTTTTACGTGGTTTCTCAATTTGTTGCAGCTGCAACGATGTTCCAGACGATGATGGGCATTAACTATGGAACAGGGCTCATCTTAACAGCTGTAGTTCTTGCCATCTATGTATTTATGGGAGGCTCTCACTCAGATATTATTACCGATGCGATTCAAGGTTTCTTGATGGTGATTATTGCTGTAGTTGTCTTCACTACATTTTTAACCAGTTTTGGAACTGGAGGGAACTTCCAGCAAATGCTCTCGACCATCAGTCAGGAGCGTCCTGAAGGTGGTTTCAATCAACTTTTTTTACCAGGGGATGCAACATATGGCTCTTTATGGCTCGTAGGCTTATTGTTTATCGCTCACCTTCCTTTTGCTGTGCTGCCTCATTTGGGAAATAAATTCATGGCAGTTAAATCTGGAAAAGATCTAAAAAAGTTGATCATGTACTGTACGATTATCGCTACCATTTTGCCACTAATGGCACTTGGCGGTATGCTGGGAATCGCAGTCATCGGCGGTGATGCCGGTATCCATCCTGACCAGATTATCCCTGTTTTATTCAGCGAACTGTTTCCACCAGTCATTGCCGCTTTCTTCGCAGTAGCTGTTTTATCAGCAATTATGTCGACTTCGGATGGGCTAATCGTCTCCTTAACCCAGCTTCTTGCAAATGATTTATATCGAAAATCTATTGTTCCAAAGCTGCGGATTACAAAAGAGAAAGCAGAAAGAAACGAACTTCTGATCAGCAGATACAGTACATTTATAGTGATCATTGCAGCCATCTTTATTGCCTGGTCTCCTCCCGAATTTTTATCTGTATTTATGTGGATAGGCATAGGAGGTATCATGGCAGCTACTGCCGGACCGCTAATTGTGGGTGCCCTTTGGAAAAGAGCTACAAAAAGTGCAGCTATTTCGTCCCTCTTGGCTGGCACCATTTCTTATTGGATCATCTATTTGCCTTTCGGATTTGATTTCGCTAATCCATTTGGTGCAGCTGGACTAGGTGTCATCATCAGCATGTCTACGATGTATTTTGTAACCTTGGCCACTTCTGCGAAGCATGATGTTAGTGTGCCTTTTGAACGTAAATCCACGGTGAAAACCGGATAATAGTTGGAGGTTTTAAACGATGTCATTTTCATTTGTATCACCTTTACGTATCGAAGCCGGTGAAGCGGCTGTAAAACAACTTCCCAACCTAGTAAAATCCTTTGGGGCTGAACGAGTATTTGTTTTTGCAGATCCCGGGGTTGTCAAAGCAGGTATTACAACACCTGTAACTGATGAGCTTGATCAAGAAGGGATTACCTATTACGTCTATCAGGATTTACAGCCGGAACCGCCGATTCACATTGGCGATCATGCAGTAGCGGCTTTAAAGGATTTTCAGGCTGACCTGGTGATTGGTGTTGGAGGCGGGAGTGCTCTGGATATAGCCAGTGCAGCTGCTGTTATGCATGGGAATGAAGGCTCTATAGAAGATTATTTAAACTTAAGCGGCACCAAATCGTTCCAGCATAAAGGGCTCCCAAAAATATTAATTCCCACCACTGCTGGAACTGGGGCTGAAATCACAGACATCGCAGTATTTTCTCTGGAGAATACAAAAGATGTGTTAACGCATGAATATTTGTTAGCCGATGCTGCCGTAGTCGACCCCGCTTTGACTTATACCGTTCCCGCTTCTATTACTGCAGCAACTGGAGTCGATGCGCTTACTCATGCGGTTGAAGCCTTAGTATCCGTGAATGCTACTCCTTTAACAGACACATTAGCTATGAAAGCGATTCAGCTCATTTCCAGCAGTATCAGGCAAACAGTGAGAGATGGGTCCAATAAAGAAGCCAGATCCAATATGGCCTGGGGCAGTATGATAGCAGGGTTAAGTTTTTATAACGCAGGTGTCTCTGGTGTCCATGCATTAGCATACCCGCTCGGCGGTATGTTTAAGGTGCCCCATGGTGAAGCCAACGCTGTACTTCTTCCATATATTTTTGATTTCATTTGGCCCTACGCTACCCCTAAAATGAATATGATGGCTCAGGCCTTGAATGTTTATGAAGAAGATATGTCAGAAGAGGAAGCAGCAAAAGCCGCTGTATTAGAACTAAAATCTATTGTAGAAGATGTGCAAATCCCAGCTGATCTAACACACTTCGGAGTAAAGCGCGATGATTTGAAGGCGTTAACGGAAGCAGCTACTAAGCAATCCCGCTTGCTTGCCCGAAGTCCAAAATCCTATTCATACGAAGAGATCTTTGATCGGTATGTAGCAGCTTTCGAAGGAAAATTAGAAGTCAGTAAAACTCATAGTTGATAATAGTTCACCTTTCTAAGGCTCCTCTTCCCATATTTCATGCACTCTTATGCAAATACCGCCATATTGGTTCAGTCAGGTACTTGTCGCTTTCTGTAAGCCTTACGTTATTTTTAAGCGGCTGACTTGTCGTTTTTTCGTTATAACGGTCTGTTAAGTTGCTTTCAAGCCGCTGTCTGTTACGTTTGACCGCGGCTCTCACAAAAACTCTAGCTAGCTGGACGTGTTTCAGCGATCGCACTAAAAAGAGGAGCCGCAGCTTGCCGGCTCCTCTTCTTCTATTCCGTTAATCCCTCTGCAAACACTGATGCGTTGTGGTGCAGCATATCGAGGTACGTTTCTGCCCCGCTTCCTTCTTCACCGACAGCATCGGTGTAAACTTCACCGGCAATCGGTACGCCGGAGTTATCAGAAACGGTCTCCATGTAGCGCGGATCGACGGTTGACTCGACAAACACTGCCGGGACGCCGCGGTCCTGAATCACGTCAATGATCCGGTTCATCTGGCCGGTTGTGCCTTCTTCGTGCGAGTTCAGTTCCCAGATGCCGTCTGTGTCGATATCAAAATCAGCGCCAAAATACTTAAAGGCATTTTCACTGACGACAATCAGCCGCTGCTCTTCCGGGATGTCTGCCAGCTCTTCTTCAATTTGCGCCGACAGCTCCTCCGCTTCCTGCTTCAGCTGTTCGCCGTTTGCTTCAAAATCGGCAGCGGCGTCCGGCGCCCGCTCGGACAGATCTGCGACGATGTTGTCAACGTAGTACGGAATGTTCGCTGGACTCAGCCATGCGTGCGGGTCGACGCCTTCTTCACCCTCAAGCGGAATTTCCTCAACGCCGGTGGACGTCTCCACGACATCGGTGTCCGCAGCGTTTTCGACCACCCGCTGCAGCCACTCTTCCAGTCCCAATCCGTTTACGTAAAACACATCTGCTTCATTTACGTTACGAAAGTCACTCGGTACCGGCTCGTACTCGTGCGGCTCTTCGCCGATCGGCACGATGTAATCAACTTCCGCGTGCTCGCCTGCAACCGTTGCGGCAATGTCACCGAGCACCGAAAAGCTGGTTGTAATATATAAGTTCTCTTCTTCATTGCTGCTTCCGGACTCTGCTTCTCCGCAGGCGGCCAGCAGCAGTGCCGGCAGCAGCCAAATTGCCTTTTTCATTCGTCATCCCTCATTCAGATAAAAGTTTATGTACAGCCACGATGTTTCCCTAAGGAAACTTTTATTGTTGAGACCATCTTATCCTGCTCTTTGTGAAAAGTAAAGCTGTTTGCTTCAAAAAAAAAGCAGAACGGTTCTGTATTGCTTCGAAGCCGTTCTGCTTATGATGATAAAGTCAGGATGTTTTATGCTTCCACTTCATTTCTTCTCCAGATTCCCATTTTACTTCTACTTCTATTTTTTCGATTTCTGATTCATCCAGGTCCAGCTCGGTGACCAGCTCGTCTTTCATATCACGAATCGGACGGTTCGTCTGCAGTTGAATCGCGCCAAGCAAAGATTCGATCTCCTCAAGAGCTTCACGTCCTTCCACTTCTGTTCCGTCACGTCGTTCTATTTCCGCCTCCGGATCGTCCGCTTCATAGTCGTATTCCAAGTCCTCACCGTTTGTAAAATCGATATCTATGTCCAGCTCCCGCACCGCTCCCGGCTCTGTACCGGCGATATTTTCCTGATCCACCTGCAGCTCTTCTCCGGAAGCAAGCTTCATTTCAATTTCGATATCATCAAGCTCCTCGAGCGGCATATCGATGTGAGCGAGGATATCATCACGCATCTCTTCAATGGAGCGGTCCTTGTGAATGTCAACGGCTGCTAGCAATTCTTCTATTTCCTGTGCTGCGGCTTCTCCCCGGACCGATTCGTCCCCGTCCCGTTCGATATCTGTTTCGTTATCGCGGTCAGCTCGGTAGTCGTACTCCCACTCATCGCCGTTTTTCCATTCCAAGTCCAGATCAAATTCATCCACCTCTGCCTCGTATGCCGCGGCCTCCTCTTCTTCTGTGTTGGCCTCTTCGGCGGATTCGTCCGCCGTCTCATTTTCATGCGCTTCTTCCGCTGTTTCATTGTTTGCCGCAGGTTCCTCATCAGCAGCCTGATCGTCCTCGTTTTCTGTACTCATCTCGGTTTCTACATTTTGCTCAGAAGCGGTTGTCCCGCCATTATCCGGCTCCACACTCTCCATCTGTCCGCATGCTGTCAGCAGTGCCACCGCTGTAAGTCCTGTCATTATTTTTTTCATCATATCTCATCCTCTCGTTTGTTCATTACAGGTATAGCTTACCCCGCCTGTATGAGAGGATCGTGAAACGTTCATTAGAATTTGATGAGAATTCAGGAAACGCCTTCTACATATTCCATTACCTCATCGATGGACTTCTTTTTTACCGGCTCCTCGCCTTCCTGATAAATGAAATAGGAAGGGAATTCGACTTCTCCGCCGCTCATCGCATCCGCATAGGATTCTCCGAAGCTTCCAATCGACCAGCGATCTCTGCCCCCGCTGATTTCTCTCAGCTCCTCGTGATAGGCCTGCTGGCGTGTGGCAAAATCAATCGCTTCCTGCGTGCCGTCCTCTAAAAGAGCCAGCACAAATCCATCTGTAAAATGGTCCCACGCCGTTTCATCTACATACGCATGAATGTTTTCCAGACTGAGCGGCTCCAGCTCGATCTGCTGCGCTCTGACTGCCGGCAGCAGCGCTCGGTAATGAAGTACGTGATTTTCCCGGTTCGTCGAGATTGTCGGCTTGAACCCCGCCTCTGGAACAACACGTATTTGCTGGGAGACCGGTGTGAACAGATTTGGAGGATTCTCTATACGTTCTCCTGATTCGCTGTCAATGATCTCCGTGTCGTCATCATACACGACTGTGTATGCTTCTACTTCGTATTCCTCCATTTCCGCCGTCATGCTCGTGACATGCGGAGGGAGCTCCGTTCCGAATTTGTTATCTTCTACAAATACCGTAATCTTCCCGTGTTCAAGTACATGGCTTCCTAAATTATATCCTGTAATCACGTCCTGCTCTTCCTCCCCACAAGCTGTAAGCAGAAGCAGCAACGCCGCAGCCCATCCCTTTTTCATGACGCATCCCCTCCGAATTCTCTGCTACTTGTTACGATAAAAGAGGGAAAAAGTTCCTGCTCACTAAATTTACAGAAAAATCAGAATAATTATGGCAGCTTGCCTGCATTTCCCTTACACTAAAGCTAACAGAGAAATAGAAAGGGGATAGACCCATGAAACGGGCAGTCTGGTTAGCCGCGATGATGCTGGTTGCCGCCGGGTGCAGCGATACGAGTGAGGAGGCGGATGGACAGGCAGAGGCGCTTCAGGCAGAGGAGGAGATCAGCGGGCTGGAAGAGCAGGTGGACAAGCTGGAGACCGATTTGGAACGTGAGCGAAACCGCGGACGAGAGCGCCGGGACGAGATCAGTGAACTGAAAAAAGAGCTGAGCGAAGCGGAAGCAGCCAGCAGCACTGAACTGGAGGAAGAACTCGCTGAGCTGCAGGAGGAAATGAGCGAGTTGGAGGAAACCTATGACGAACTTGCGGACACCGCTGCCTCATTGGAAGAAGAAGCCGCGTCGCTTGCTTCCGAGAAAGAAACGCTCAAGGATAACCTGTCTGCCTTAGAAGACGAAGTCGAGACGCTGACGTCTGAGAACAGCCGCCTGACAGCGGAGGCAGAAGCTGTTGAGAGCGCCGCTGATTCGGAGGAACCCGCTGCAAGCACCTCTGACTCCAGCGAAGAAAGCGAGTCCGGGACGAGCAGCGGCTCTCTCGACAATGTCATCGCCGGTCTCTCTGCATCTGAGGTTGAAAGCGAAATCCGTAATAAAGCAGAAGCCGACTGGCCGGACGATTTTATCATGCAGGAATTTGTGATTGATGAACAAACAGCTGCCTACAACAAGCTTAAAAACCTGACGATCTCAACGGAAGTGGAGGCGACACAGCTCGACCGCGCCTATCGGGACTGGGGCTACGATTTTATCATGGTGGAATTCGTGTTTGAAGAACAGATGAAGTCTCACGAAAACATCAATTAACCGATCCCACGCGAAATTATCCTTTATGACCAGGATAATATACCCAAAAATGCTTGTATGTTGCGCTACCCTCGGCTATGATGAAAAAGAAAAACGTTCACGCCGGAGGAAACCATGAAAAAAGCCGTACTACTCTCTGCGATTTGCCTCCTTGCAGCCTGTTCCAATGCGGAAGCAGAGGAGCAAGCCGCCGAACAGGAAGCAGCAATTGAAGCGTTACACGTGGAAAATGACGAGCTCGAACAGCTGCTGAGCGACTTGTCCAATCCCGATCTGCTTGCCGATCACGAGGAATTAAAAGACGCCTATGCGGCGTTAGAAGCGGATTTGGAGGAGCTTCAGGACGCATATCAGGAGCTGGAAACCGACTACGAAACGCTTGAGGATAACCACAGCAGCCTGGAATTAAAGCTGGCTCAGGCCGAGGCGGAGCCCGAGTCCGGGCAAAGCGAACCGGAAGAAACAGCCGATGAACCTGCAGAGGAAGAGACCGAAAGCGGCAGCTACACGAACGTGATCGCCGCTCTTTCATCCTCAGACGTGGAAGCGGAAATCCGCAAACAGGCAGAAGCCGACTGGGCTGATGATTACAGCATGCAGGAATTTGTGATCGGGGAGCAGCAGGCAGCCTACAACACACTGAAAAATCTTTCCATCACAACGGAAGTAGAAGCAACCCAGCTCGAACGCGCCTTTAAAGACTGGGGATACGACTTTACTATGGTGGAATTCGTCTTCAACGAGCAGATGGAGTCGTATGACAACATTAATTGATCGCTGCATAAAGAAAGACCTCAGAGTGACTTATTTCGTCACCCTGAGGTCTGTTTTGATTAAATAACACCGAGCAAAAACGCAACTCCCATTAGGACGATGCTGAAGCCCCATACCCAGAAGAACGAGTAGCGAATGTGCTTGCCCATTTCGAGGCCGGCAAGTCCGAGCGCAAGCCAGAGCGCCGGGGAGAACGGACTGACGAACGTGCCGATGATGTTGCCGATAATCATCGTGTAGGCAGCCGTAATCGAGTCGATGCCGTTCGCACTCACAATCTGCTCCACAACCGGGAGAAGCGCAAAGTAATAGGCATCTGTACTTAAAATCAGGTCAAACGGGACACCGAATACCCCCATGATCACGTGCAGGTACGGCACGATAAAGGCCGGCAGGATTGCGACCATATCAACGGCAATCGCATCCAGCATACCTGTTCCGTTCATAATACCGAGGAAGGAACCGGCTGCGAGAATGATGGAACCCATCATCAACGCGTTTGGCGCATGTGTTTTGATCCGGTCCATCTGCTGGTCCACCTTCGGGTAGTTGAGCGGCAGCGCAATACTGAGGGCAATCATGAACACGAATCCAGACGGGATGATGCCCCAGACGAGCGTCACGACAACGGCGATCGCAATGAGCGCGTTCAGCCAGATCAGCTTCGGACGGCGCAAATCGTCTTTTTCGTCCTTCCACTCGTCATCTGCGGTATCAAGCGTTGCTGCCACTTCCTCTGACACCTGATCCGCTGCGTCATGACCGCGCTTGGCAATACGCTTTTTCTCACGCAGACCGAGGAAGACAGCAAGACCGATGAGCAGAACCATCGCACTGATCTGCACCGGGATGAGCGGACGCCACAGCTCCGTCGGATCCACGCCCAGTACAGCACCGGCCCGGCCGATAGGTCCGGCCCACGGCACCATGTTCATGATACTCGCGCTGAGACCGACGAGCAGCAAAAGCAGGTAAGGGCTCATGCCGAGCTTCAAGTAAATCGGCAGCAGCGCGGGAATCGTGATCAAAAACGTCGATGCACCGGATCCATCCAGATGCGTCACCGCTCCGATCGCCACCGTACCAACAGCAACCGCGACGACACTTCCGCGAGTAAGCGAGATTACACGGTTGATGAATGGGTCAAACAACCCGGTGTCCTGCATGATGCCGAAAAAGAGAATCGCAAAGATGAACATAATGACGACGCTGATGACGGAGTCGATCCCTTCGTTAAAGAAGCCGCCGATCGCTTCTACCGAGAAGCCGGTAAGCAGGGCGCCAATCACGGGAACGAGTACGAGCCCGACAATCGGTGTGATGCGGCCGCTGATCAACAGGGCGACAATAACACCAATCGTCAAAATACCGATAATACTGAGCATAGGAAAACCCCTCCTGTCTTAATTGAAAACGCTTACGATTTGATTGCACTAAGCGTATCAGGAGGGGTTTTGAAAGAAAATATAACGAACATAAACCGTATATTCGTCGTTTATGTTATTTTGTTCATTTTGTTCACGAACGGACGTAGCGTCGCTCCGGACGGCCGACGTCTCCGTATTTTAAGATAGCCTCCGCATTTCCTTCGGTGACGAGATATTCTAAATAACGGCGTGCTGTCGACCGGCTAGCACCGATGGCTTCTCCGGCTTCAACCGCTGTAACGCCGCGATCGCTCGCGAGCAGCTCCAAAATCTGCTCCAGCGTGATCCGGTCAATCCCTTTCGGCAGCTCGTCCTTCGCACTGGTCTGATCGGCGAGGTGGAGCAGCTGGTCAATGTCCTGCTGCGGCATCTCATCCGAAGCGTTCAGCACATGCAGCCAGTGCGACGCACGCTTCAGACCGCTTTCAAGCCGGTTGAATTCGACCGGCTTTATCATGTAGTCGATTGCTCCCCCAAGAAGCGCGCGCCTGACGATATCCTGCTCCTTCGCGGCTGTCACCACAAGCAGCGCTGCGTCCGGAAGCTTCTGCTGCAGCGAATGAAACAGCTGCAGCCCGCGCGTGTCCGGAATAAACATGTCGAGCAGAATGATATCCGGCTTTACTGCGTCAGCCGCCTGCTCGGCTTCAGCCGCTGTCTTTGCCTGGGCGGCCGTAAAAAAGCCGGCCAGCTTATCCACGTACGCCTGCGTGATTTCCGCTACCCGGAAATCATCTTCTACGATCATGACCTTCAGTGGTTCAGCCATGCAGCTTCCTCCTCTGTTTCGGAATCGTCACGACAAAGCACGTCCCCTCGTCGGTGTTTTCGGCAAAAATGGTGCCTCCGCATGCCTCCACCTGCGCCTTCGATAACGCCAGGCCGAAGCCGCGTCCTTCGCCGGATTTACTGGAAACACCCTGCTCAAACAGCGACTGCTCCATCGTTTCAGGAATGCCTGGTCCGACGTCTTCCACTTCAATGAGCACATCCTGCCCGGCATCGCTGAAATAAACCTCGATCAGCCTCTCGCCGCGCGGCAGCTCCTGCATCGCTTCAATCGCGTTATCGATGATGTTGCCGACAGCGGTGATGAGTGCCTGCCGCACATTTTCCGGAAGCTCCTCTGCCAGATGGCTCGATTCATCAATTTCCAGCTTCACCCCGTTTTCATGCGCCAGGTTCAGCTTCCCGAGCAGAATCGCACTTAGCATCGGGTCTTTCACGTTATGAATTAAGCGGCGGATCCAGTTTTTCTGATTCACACTCTCTTCTTTAATGTAACGCTTTGCCTTTTCGATCTCTTCCAGCTGCAGGAGTCCGGAAATCGTGTGCAGCTTGTTGGAAAACTCATGCGTCTGAGCACGCAGCCCTTCAGCATATTCACGCACGCGCGCAAGCTCATTGGACAGCTTCTCAATTTCCGTTTTGTTTCGAAACGTTGACACCGCGCCGATCAGCTTATCCCCATCATACATCGGGACCCGGTTGACGAGGACGACGTTCGCCCCGAACGCCATTTCTTCATCATATTGGGCAACCCCCGTCTCGAGCACTTCCGGGAGCCTGGAGAGCGGCAGCACCTCCTGAATCGGACGCCCAATCCAGGCGGAAGCTTCCTCCTCGCCCTTCACGAGCTTTTGCGCGGCCCGATTCATGAGCGTAATTTTTCCTTCGCGGTTGACGGCGATAATACCTTCATACGCCGACTGCAGCATCGTTTCCTTCTGCAGCAGCAGGTAGGAAATTTCCTCCGGCTCCAGCTGAAACAGGCGCCGTTTAATGTAGCGCGACAGAAGCCACGCCCCTCCTGCCCCGAACGCCGTGATCAATGCCAGCGTCAATAGCAGCTCGTTCCGGTACGGCCCGACGACGGAGCGCACGTCATCCATGAGAAACCCGACCGATACGACACCGACAATTTCCCCGTCTGATATAAGCGGCGTCTTGCCGCGGATCGAGGGGCCGAGCGATCCTTCCGCCTGTGATATGTACGACTCCCCAAGCGCCAGCGCCCGCTCATTGTCTTCCCCGACCATGCGCTCCCCGAGCCGATCCGGATTCGGGTGTGAATAGCGGATTTCCTCCGTGTCTCCGACGACGATAAACTCCGCCTCCGATGCTTCGTGCAAGGGCGAAATGAGCGCCTGTACCGCTTCTGCCGATGGACTGTCACTGCCCATCTCCTCTTGCAGCTCCGGAATTTCCGAAACCGTTCTCGACATGCTCAATGCCCGCTCGCCCATCTGCTCCTCGAGCGAATCACCGAGCAGCTGGTAAAAAAACAGGCCCAGCACTAGCAGCGTGCCCGTGATCAGCACCGCCGTCATAATCGTCAGCTTCGCCAGCAGACTGATCCGCTGCGGCGGCCGGCTGATATACTTTTTCATGTCATGCCTCGTCAGGTTTCCCACGGTCCGCTCCCCCTTCTGATGCCAGTATACCGCATCAGTCAGTTATTCATAAGAGAGCTTCAGTAAAAAAGCCGCCGGATAGTCATCCAGCATATCCGGGTTATCAGCGACACCTGTGAGCAGGCTGGATTCGACTGCATGCGAGCCGTCTTCTTAGCCGTACACCCACGCCATCACATACACGCCGTCTTCAAGCGAAGGCTCATGAAAATCTTCTTCTCTTATCGAAATGAGGCCGAAACTATCTTCGTGTAGAGCATCTTTTTCAACTCTCGGGCGCGCCGATCCAGTAGTCCCATCTGAGCGGATACCGACATCAAATAAGAGCGCATCCTCCTCATCGCGCACCGATCCAAATGCAAAGCCTTCTTCTCCTTCCAGCTCCACTCCTACGCCTCCGCTCGTTTCTTCCTCCAATTCACCATATGTATAGTGCTCCATCTCCGCCATCACCATACGCCCGGGCTCTGACTCAAATGACACGCCGACCCACGTATCCGACATGATCGTCAGCACGGTCTCCGTCTCTGATTCGTCCGGCTCCCAGACTTCCATCGGTTCATCGCTTCCACATCCACCTAAAAAAGCAGCTGCCGTGATCACGGCAGCCGTACGTAGTCGTTGCATGACAGCCTCCCCGCTTGCGAAGTAGTCTGTTAAAGCGGTCCTCCCTCTGAAATACGGCGGCGCTCTTCCTCGAGACGCTCGATCGTCTGCTCAACGGCAACACGGTCCTCCGGCTCACCCGGAACCTCATATTCCAGCTTCCGCTTCTCCTCTTCGATCTGCTCCGTCAATTCTTTATAGCGCTCCTGCGCCTTGGATACAAGCTCAACCAGCTCGTTCTCATACTCTTCTTCAGGTATCATGGTTATCCCTCCCTGTTTTTCATTTTTTCTTAGCGGCATCAGTAATTCCTCTATTCCCGCATTCACTGATTTCTAACATAGGGCTTTTTGTGAACATGCTTGCTGATGCTGTAACAAGGACGCTTTTTTGTTTCCGCTGAAAGTTATTAAACTGGTGCACAAAGTTTTCATTTGCCGGCCGCGAGTTATCGTCTTTGTCGCGAAACATTTCATTCTCAGCTTCAAACTTATTATGGTTATCTTGTTTCGTTCTTCATAACGAAAAAGTTTTCAAGCTGATAGATGAAGTTATCATTTCGTGGCGAAAGTTATCATACGAAGAACACGCAGCAGCTTGGTCGTTCAAGCTGACCGACGGAAAAAGCATTCCGAGTGAAAAGAACGTCGCTGGTTTTTTTGAATGGTGTAATCAGAGGCAGGCGCAGCCTGCGGAGGTGGATGATGAAACTGCTCCATTAGGAAAATGTTTAACTTTCTGGCGCAAAGCGTTAACCTCACTCCTGAAAGCTTTACCAATGGCTTGAAAAGCATTAACTTTGGCTTGCAGTTGTTCACGAGCATTAACTTAGAACTGCTATAACGAAGAAAGCATCATTTGAACGGGTAAAACAATTAACTTTTTCAAGGAAACGTTCAACTACGCTGCACTTCCGCAAACAGAAAAAACCGCTCCACGTTAAATGGAGCGGTTCTGCGATCAGCGATCCCGTTTTGCTTCGGAATAGCCTTCTGTTTGATCAAAGCTGTAGAGGTTCTGGATCTGAATCCAGTCGACGTCTGCGCCGGTCAGTCTTGCGAGCAGCTTCAAAATGCCTTCCTGATCCGCCTTCACGCCGGCAGCTGGCAGCAGGCGGCAGCGCCAGTGATCGGTCGTAAACAGATCGTCCCGCTCCGTCGGGTAAGCGTTGACGCCGCGGTTGGTGATGACGGAAAGCTCATAGTCCGGCTCAGCTGCACGCGAGATGAGCATTGCCAGCTGATCAGCCGACAGATCCTTGTTATATACGTATACGTCGACACCGTCGAGCTCCCGTGCCGAAGGCTGCTCTCCCCGCTCCGACGCCTTCTTTGGCAGCGGCTCCGGCATGCTTCCAGAAGTCGCTTCGAATGATACAGCCTGCAGCTTTTCCGGACGGCTGCCGAGACGCTCGATGACGGCATCGGCAAACTCCTTGGAGCCGACCGACTTACCGCCTTTCGCGATATCACCGGTATGCACGCCGTCCTCCAATGTTTTCAGCCAGGCGTTTTGAATGTTCTCCGCTGTCTCCGCTTCTCCGATATGGAGCAGCAGCTGCACCGCGCCATTCAACAGGCCGGATGGGTTAGCGATACCCTTTCCAGCGATGTCCGGCGCACTGCCGTGAATCGCTTCAAACATCGCATACTCATCGCCGACGTTGGCAGAACCTGCAAGCCCGACGCTTCCCGAAATTTGGGCAGCGATATCGGATCCGATATCACCGTAAAGGTTCGGCATGACGACCACATCGAAATCCTCCGGCGTGTCGGCAATTTTCGCAAGGCCGATGTCCACAATCCAGTGGTCCGTTTCCAGCTCCGGATATTCATTCGCCACTTCCTCAAATACCTTGTGAAACAGCCCGTCCGAGCGCTTCATGATGTTATCCTTCGTAATGCACGTCACCTTTTTCCGGCCGTGTTTTTTTGCGTAGTCAAACGCATAGCGGACGATCCGCTCCGTGCCGGGACGCGTGATCAGCTTCATGCTCTGCACGACTTCCGGCGTCTGCTGGTACTCGATGCCCGTATAGAGATCCTCTTCGTTTTCACGGATCACAACGAGGTCCATCTCCGGATGCTTCGTTTTCACAAACGGAGCAAGCGACATCGTCGGCCGCACGTTTGCATACAGCCCAAGCGTCGTACGGATCGTCACATTCAGGCTTTTATAACCGCCTCCCTGCGGCGTTGTAATTGGTGCTTTTAAAAACAACTTCGTGCGGTTGAGCGACTTCCAGGCATCGTCGGTGATCCCCGTCGTCCACCCGTTTAAGTAGGCTTCTTTTCCGATATCGATGTATTCCGGTTCAATTGGTGCATCTGCCGCTTCCAATATGCGCAGGACGGCATCCATGATTTCCGGCCCGATCCCGTCTCCGCGCGCAACTGTGACTGGTGTTCTGCCCATTGTTCCGCCTCCTCCTGTATAATTGACTCTTTTTCCCATACCCCTTTCACAGGAGGCGCTAATCATTGATTTCATGAAAAAAACCGCCGGGGGTGGCGGTTGAATCGTTACTGACAGCTTACGGCTGAATTATATTCAGCAAACATGCCGTCCTTATTATGTTTCCATGCCCAGACGTGCAGCGCATAGCTTCCCGGTCCAAACGGGCCGTCATCAAACGTCTGCCCATAAAGTTCCGGAGCCTCCTCTGCAAATCCCAAAAATTCTACGGCAGCCAGCTTCATCTTCCCGTTTTTCATCTCTTCATACACCAGAACCTCCGGCTGCTTATGATCATGTCCCGGAGTTTCGACAAGCCCGAAGTTAACGTAGTGATTTCCCATACCGGGTACACAGTTAACCCACACGTATCCGTCATCTTCCGCCCGCTCTACCTGCTGATACTTAGCTGTAGCTGCTCGGGTCTCCGCCAGCATTTTGTTTGCGTCACTTCCAAAAGAGCCTGCTCCCGCTGATGCCGCTGCTC
The DNA here is from genome assembly GCF_052061695.1 of Alkalicoccus luteus. Lineage (NCBI taxonomy): Bacteria > Bacillati > Bacillota > Bacilli > Caryophanales > Bacillaceae > Alkalicoccus > Alkalicoccus luteus. The sequence continues at coordinate 101,226 of NZ_JBPZEY010000008.1, read as the reverse complement.
CAAAAACAAAGAGGACGGCCAACAATCCTGCGATCAGCACCTTTAACCCTTTCATGATAATGCTCCTCTTTGGCCTGCAGGCCGGAATTCCCCCGGCGGTAAAAAACGCTTCCGTTCGTTATCACGCACCTATAGTATACGCTTTTTCAGCAAGATTCCGTCACGATTCGACATTATTTCAATAAAAATCAGGTATTTTACACAGCTTGTTTCTTATAGAGGACATTGCCCTTCTTTTTTTTGCTAACCTTTGTATAACTTTTATAACGAACAACTTGTTGTGTTGGCTAACGGCCTGAAAGTTATTAATCTGTTCCGCAACTTTTTCATTTGCAGGGCAACAGTTTTCAACAAACTGCTTGAACGTATCATTTTCGGGCTGAAGCTTATACGTGTTATTATCTGGCGTTCTCGATAGCGAAATTATGATCATTTGCAACACCAAACGTTTCATCCTGACCTCCCAAGTTATCAAACCTGACGAGTCCCGCAAAAAAGCTCCCGGCACTCAGCCGGAAGCCTTCCTCTATAGCCCACCTACAGCACGCTCTCCAGCGCCCTGCGATGGGCGTCAATTGTCTTTTCGATATCTGCTTCATCATGAGCGGTCGACATCGAGTAGCGATTAAGCGGCTTGGAGTAGATGCCGAGCGTCAGCAGTGCTTCGTCAATACGGCGGCGCAGATCGGTGTCAGCTTTACGCATGTCGCGCAGGTTGCGGATCGGCTCATCCGTCAGTACGATGTTGAAAATGCTGCCTACCCCCATCGCCTGCATCGGTACGTTAAACTCTTGATACAGCTCTGTGAGGCCGCGCTTTAGCTGCTCGGTTTTCCGAAAGACATCTGCAATGCCGCCGCGTTTTTCCAGCAGCTGAATCGTTGCGAGCCCCGCAGCAAGCGTTGTCGGATGTCCGTTGTACGTACCGCTGTGGAAAAATGCTTTTTCTGATCCCGATGTGCCGGCTGTAAGAATGTCACGTCCGGAAGCCGGTGAACAGAGCTCCATGATCTCGCGTTTTCCGCCAAGTGCGCCGACAGGGAAACCGCCGCCGAGCACTTTTCCAAGCGCCGTCAAATCCGGCTTAATGCCGTAGATTTCCTGCGCTCCGCCGAGGGAGACCCGAAAACCTGTTTTGACCTCGTCGTAAATGAGCACGATGCCAAGCTCCTCTGTAAGGGCACGCAGCTGCTTCATGAAATCCGGTGAGGCCGGAATGAAACCGGACTGAATCGGCTCCATCATCACACAGGAAACGTCATCTGCCTGCTTTCGTAAAATCGTTTCACATGCGGTGATGTCGTTAAACGGAAGGATGACCGTGTTAGCTACGCATTCGCTCGACACTCCGCTCGAATCCGGAACACACGCAGGATTCTCCGCTGTTCCTTCTTCAGTTTCATCCGGGTTCACACTCATCAGCACTTGATCGTAGCCGCCGTGGTAGTGGCCTTCGAATTTTGCTATTTTGTGCCGACCGGTGTAAGCAGCGGCAAGCCTTACCGCCAGAAGCGTCGCCTCCATGCCGGAATTGCAGAAGCGGACCTGGTCAATGCCGCGGTACAGATCGCGCAGCTTCTGCGCCATCGTGATCTCCAGCCGGTGCGGGGCGCCGAAGATCGTCGTACCTTTGGAATACATCTGCTCGGTTACCGCCGTATAGACAGCCGGGTGCCCATGGCCGGTCATGAGTGCCCCGTAGCAGAGCAGGTAGTCAATGTATTCATTGCCGTCCACGTCGTACAGCCTGCTTCCGTGTCCTTCCTCCATGACGATCGGGTGCGGCTTAAAATACTTGATATTTGCCGTTACGCCCCCTGGCATCACGTCCATCGCTTCCTCAAAAAGCGCCTGTGATTTCGCTGTACTGACTTCCGTTGCGGTTTCCGTTACGTTTTCCATTCGTGAGTCATTCCTCCATGTTTTTATTCAAAATGAATTATTTACTCCATTTTATATTAAAAGTGGAGTAAATACATCAAATGTGGACAGTTTCTTGGAAATTAATGCGAAAGTCACCCCTCACTTAAGAAAAGTCCTGACTATTTGACATACTAATTGCCTGCGAAGGCTCAATTGTCAACAAATGTAACTAGTACCTTTTCGTGAACCTGACTCATTTTAACTATTCAGATAATTGAATGTGCTATGCTGATTTTATTCGTTATACGAAAGAAAAATGGGGAGGAAGATGATGATGAAAAAACAGCTGTTTATCGTATCTGCTGCTGGACTGATCGGCGCAGGAGCATTCGCTGGAGCCGCTTCAGCTGAAGAAGAAGCCGAATATATGGTGCTGTTAAACGGAAATGTAAGCATTGAGGAGGGCACGGCAGAACTGGAATCACTAGGAGCAGAGGTCGTCGCCGATGCGGAAGCGATTGGACTCGTACATGTTGCAGCCGGAGAAAGCTTTCTGGAAGACGTGGAAGCTAGCGGGATCGCCGCTTCAGCTGTCGAAGACGTGCGCATTGAGACGAAGGACCTCGTGCTGGAAGCCGATGACGTAGTACCGGACGAAGCCGCAGAGGCAGATTTGTTTGAGCAGTATCAGTGGGACATTAAACGCGTCACGAACGACGGCGCAGCGTGGGATGTGACGAAGGGCGATCATTCCGTGGTCGTCGGCGTGATTGATACCGGCGTTGATTTTTCCCATCCGGACTTAGAAGACAACCTGCTGTACGGTAAAACGTTCCACCCGGATTCATCTCCGGAGGATGCCTATGAAGACTCCGGTATGCACGGCACGCATGTGGCAGGCTCGATTGCCGGTAACGGACGCGTGCTCGGCGTTGGACCGGAGCTCGGCATTGCTTCCTACCGCGTCACGAACGACCAGGGGCGCATGAACTGGACCGGCATTCTGGATGCGATTACGACCGCCGCGGATGATGGCGTCGATGTTGCTAACCTGAGCCTCGGCACGTACAGCTTTATCAATGAAGAGGCAGATCGCCTGCTTCACCTGTCGTCCAAGCGCGCCGTACAGTATGCACATCGAGAAGGCATGATTATCGTCGGTGCAAACGGCAATGATGGACTCGATCTCGGTAAAGCTGTTCATACCGTTCCGGGCGAAGGGCGTCAGTACGGACCGCTGTTTGACACGTTTACGGACATTCCAGGCGTGATCAGCGTATCAGCATCTACCGACCGTGATACGCTTGCCTACTATTCCAACTACGGCACGTCCAACGTGAGCCTCGCTGCACCGGGCGGTGACTACGGTCCAAACTGGCCGAACCCGGATCAGGATCAGTCGCTGCTGGAAGAGGAGTCCCGCGCCTACAGCACGATCCCAGTTGATCAGGGCTCCTACGGCTGGGCGATGGGTACGAGCATGGCCGCGCCGAAAGTAGCCGCAGCTGCTGCGCTCGTGAAGGTAGAAAACCCGAACATGCAGCGCCCGCGCGTCATCACGCACCTGCAGCAGACAGCTGATCAGGTGGACGGCAACGGCCGCAGCAACGAATTCGGCCACGGCATCGTCGACGTATACGAAGCACTGCGCTAGACCATTAGAAACGTCCGCTCCCCGTGAAGGAGAGCGGACGTTTTTTGAACAGCGCGATTATGCACCGTCTTGCTAAGCTATTTCATGTGATCTCTTACTTTTTTTTCAGCGGGACACGTCCTGCCGCTGGTTCTGCATAAAGCGAAGGATGTCATGTACTTCGTAGTCCCCCTGGTCTCCTTGAACTAGATGGGTCAGGGTGCTGCAGGCGATGCTGAATGCGAGCAGTTCATCACCAGGCATATTCGTCATTGTGCCGTGAAGTACACCGGAAGCAAATGCATCCCCGCCCCCTACTCTGTCGAGAGGTTTAAACGAAGCTGGTAAGCCGGCCGTCAGACTCTCTCCATCGAAATAATAACCTGTCAGCCGATGCGATCCATCTTCTAGCAACTCCCGTTTAGTGGATGCAGCAGAAGCAACGCCGAACTCGTGATGCAGCCTTTGGTAAAAGTGAGTCAGCTCTTCTTCATAGCTGCTTCCTTGTTTCTCCCAGTTAAAAAGCCAGGCGAAATCTTTCCAGCCTGCAAAACAGTGATCAACAAGCGGAAGCACATCCCGGAAAGCCTCAGCAGCCTCTTCTGGTGTCCAGAGCTTGCCTCGAAAATTGAAATCGAAACTCGTTTTTACGCCGTAATGACGCGCTTGCTGAAGTGCTTCCTTTACAAATGAACGAAGCTCAGGGGACAAGGCGGACGTAATTCCGGTTACATGCAGCCAGTCTTTTTCTGAAAACAGCTCCTCCCAGTTGATCGGCAATTCCGGAAGGCCTAAAACAGAGGCACCGCTTCGATCATAGTAGACCTCGGCTTGTTTCACAGAAACCGGCTTCTCCAAATAATATGTGCCAATCCTTCCTTCAGCAGCATAGATCATATCCGTATGAACTCCTGCCTGACGCAGGTGCTTCTTCATAGCCTTCGTGAGTGGATGTTCATGCGGCAGCGCCGTCACATAATGAACATCGTGTCCCAGATAACCAAGTGTGACCGCTGTGTTCGCTTCAGCTCCCCCATAAAAAGCGTCAAGTCTGGATGATTGTGACAAGGGACTGTTGTCTGCTGTCTGATAGCGGACCAGCATTTCACCGATCGTGACAATTCGACTCATTGGACGCCACCTGCCGCCTGCATAAAACGCCTTGCTTCTGCTGTTACAGCATCAAAATCGCCGTTTTTAGCCCCTTTTGTCATGTCTCCGCCTACTCCTACCATGACCGCCCCCGCTTCGAGCCACTCTGCTGTATTATCGACTGTAATACCGCCGCTCGGCATAATATTCACATGAGGGAGCGGACCTTTCACCGCACTCAAAAAAGAAGGACCGAACGTTCCACCTGGGAATAATTTCACAACTTGAGCACCATATTCCATTGCCGTTATCATTTCCGTAATCGTCATGCAACCAGGTAAGTAAGGCACCTGATACCTGTTGCACAACAAAGCCGTTTGCTTATCGAATCCCGGGCTTACAATAAAGGCAGCACCTGCCAGGATCGCAATTCGTGCCGTTTCTGCATCAAGGACTGTTCCAGCTCCGACAATCGCATCAGAAAACCGATCTTTCAGCCGGCGGATAACGTTCTCTGCACCATCGACAGTAAAGGTTACTTCCAGAACTTTTACACCACCTGCATAGCAGGCCGCTCCTGTTTGTTCCGCCTGTTCAGCCGAATCTCCCCGGATCACGACTGCCAGCTTCTCGTTAGTCATGCCCTGCACGATAGATAGTAACTGCATAGTCTCCTCCTATACTCCTGAATAAGCTGAGAAACCGCCGTCTACTGGCACAACAATGCCGTTAATAAAACTGGATGACTCATCTACGAGCCAGAGCAGCGTACCAATCAGTTCTTTCGGCTCCCCGAACCTTCCCTGCGGAGTCTGGCTTATGATTTTTTCGGCGCGATCTGTATAACTGCCGTCCTTATTCAACAGCAGCTCCTCATTTTGCGCAGTAAGAAAAAAGCCGGGTGCGATCGCATTGACACGGATACCTGTATCGGCAAAATACGTAGATAACCATTGTGTAAAATTGCTGACAGCTGCTTTAGCTCCGCTGTATGCCGGTATTTTTGTGAGGGGGCGAAACGCATTCATTGACGAAATATTAATAATCGAGGCATGCTTTTTCCCAACCATGTCTTGTGCAAAAACCTGGGTAGGCAGAAGCGTTCCGATGAAATTAAGTCTGAACAGCCATTCTACTGCTTCCGGATCAAGATCAAAAAAAGTCCGGTCCACACTTTTTTCCGCCCATTCGGCCGTCAGCTTTTCATCCGATGTTGTCGCTTTCGGGTGATTTCCGCCGGCTCCATTGATTAAGATGTCGCACGCGCCGAACGTATCGGTAATTTCCTGCCTGACTTTCTCCAGGGCCTGCCTGTCGAGAACATCAACGCTGAAGCCCTGAGCTCTACCCCCTGCCTCTCGAATTTCATCTACTACTTTAGCGCTTTTTTCACGCCTTAATGACAACACAGCTACTTTCGCTCCAAGCTGTGCCAATGCGAGGCTCATCGCTGAGCCCAGCACTCCGGACCCTCCTGTGATGACGACCACTTTATCTTTTACATCTACCTCAAACGGGACTGACATGCCATCCGCCTCCTTCACTGCTTCTGGTGAATTGTATCCATGATGCCGTTCAAATAAGCTGCACCGAGAGCTCGATCGTACAAACCGTATCCCGGTCTGCCGGTTTCTCCCCAGATCATTCTGCCGTGATCAGGACGAATAGGCCCGCTGTATCCCTCTTGTATGAGCGTCTGCATAACACCGACCATATCGAGAGACCCGTCATGAATGGAATGAGACGTTTCCTGAAACGATTTCTCTCCTGTCCATTTTACGTTTCGAGCATGGACGAAATGAATACGTCCAGCGGCCGCCTTCACAATCTCGTGCAAATCATTTGCCGGATCTGCGCCGTACGATCCTGTACAAAATGTAATCCCGTTTTCATCTGCGTCAACAGCAGAGAGAATTTTTCTCACGCTGTCCACATTTGTCACAACGCGAGGCAGGCCGAAGATCCCCCAGGGCGGATCGTCAGGATGAATCGCCATCTTGACTCCTGCTGCTGTCGCAGTGGGAATAACTTCTTCAAGAAAGTAAATTAAATTATCCATCAGCTGAGCTTCGGATATGCCACGGTACTCTTCCATAATTTGCTGCAGTTCATCTGTCTGGTAAGAGAGATCCCAGCCAGGAAGCGTCAGTTCACCGCTCAGCGGGTCAAGAGTAGTCACCGTTTTCTCATCATATTTCAGTGAATTTGATCCGTCGGGAAGTGGCGCATCAAGCTCTGAGCGAGTCCAGTCGAACACTGGCATAAAATTATAGCAGACCGTATACACCCCTGCTTCTGCAAGATTTTGCAGCGTCTTTTTATAATTCGCAATCCACTTGTCTCGAGTGGGACGACCAAGTTTAATCTCTTCGTGAACCGGGACGCTCTCGATCACGTTTAATCGCAGGTTCATGGATTCGATTTGTTGTTTCAGTTTGATAATATCTTCAACCGGCCAAACTTCACCTGCCGGAATATCGTAAATCGCGGATACGATCCCTTTCATCGCCGGAATTTGGCGAATGTAGTCCAGTGTCACCGGATCGCTTTCACCGTACCATCGGAAACTCATTTCCATGCCAGTATCCTCCTGCCTTATAGTGTTGATGAATGCTTCGGCTGCAATTGAAAATAGCGTTCGGCATTTTGATAACAAATGCCTTCTACATACTCCCGCAACAGCTCCCAGTCTTCCGGCACCATGCCTTCTTCCACCCATTCGCCGATCATGCGGCAGAGAATCCTTCTGAAATACTCGTGTCGCGTTAGGGAGAGAAAGCTTCTTGAGTCGGTCAGCATTCCAATAAAATGGCGCAGAACACCTACATTAGCCAGCGTTCTCATCTGATCCAGCATGCCATCAAGATGGTCATTGAACCACCATGCAGTTCCGAACTGTATCCGTCCAGGTTCCTCCGCGCTCTGAAAATTGCCAGCGGCAGTTGCCATAATGATATTATCCTGAGGATTGAGCGTATACAGTACTGTTTTTGGAAGTCTGCCTGCGCTCGCCATTTCGTCCAGCATACGGTTCAGTGGTTCTGCAACCGGGGCGTCATTCATTGAATCGAATCCTGCATCCGGGCCGACCTGTTCGTGCATAGCTGTAAAATTGTTACGCAGCGGCCCGATATGCAGCTGCATCGCCCATCCTTTTTCGTGATACATCTCCGCCAGTTTTTGCAGGGTGACAGTTTTATACTGAAGCACTTCTTCTCCTGTCACAGGAGAGCCTTCCATTCTTTTTTGGAACACGGCAGCCGCATCCTTTTCAGAAGCCGGTACGTGATACATTTTATTAATCCCGTGATCGGATGCTCTGCAGCCGCATTCGTGAAAGAATGCTATACGGTCATCTAATGCGTTAAGCAGTTGATCATAAGAGGCGATGTCACGTTCTGCAGCTACTGCCAATTCACCGACCCAGTCTAGAAAATCGGGATGATCCAGATTCAGTCCGCGGTCGGGGCGAAAAGAGGGTGCCACCGTAACAGGAAACCGATCCTGCTGCAGCTTTCGATGAAACTCCAGATTGTCGATTGGATCGTCTGTAGTACCAACAAAAGCCACATTCTGCATCTTCAGCATGCTTCGCACAGAAAGATCCCCAGAAGCCAGCGTTTTATTTCCTTCTTCCCAGATTTTATCTTTTGTGTCTCCGTTCAGCGGTTTCTCAATTCCGAAAAATCTGGACAACTCCAGATGCGTCCAGTGATAGAGCGGATTGCCAAACAAGTTCGGCACGGTCTCTGCCCAAGCGTCAAATTTCTCTTTATCTGTTGCTTCTCCGGTAATGAAATGCTCCTTTATGCCATTTGCTCGCATTGCCCGCCACTTATAGTGGTCTCCTTCCAGCCAAATCTCAGTCATATTCTGATAATTCCGATCTTCCCAGATATCTTTGGCACTGAGGTGATTATGGTAGTCAATGATCGGCATTGCCTCCGCAAATTGGTGATACAATTTTTTAGATGCTTCGGTACGAAGCAGGAAATCATTCGTAAACATGTCTATCCCTCACTCCTCGCGCATCTTTATATCATTTCAGAAAAAGATACGCACGGTTATTGGTCAAAAACGCCCGGCAGCCATAGAACAAGATCCGGAAAAAAAGCAACTAAGAGAACTACGACGAGCATGGTTCCATAAAATGGAAGCATCGCCTTCGAAACTTTCTCGATCGTAAGCTCGCCAATCGCAGAGCCGACAAAAAGTACTGAGCCTACTGGCGGCGTCACTAATCCAATGGCGAGACACAGCATCATAAGCACTCCAAAATGTACAGGGTCCATGCCGACAGTAACAGCAACAGGCAGCAGAATCGGCGTTGCAATCAAAATCAGCGGTGCCATATCCATAAACATACCGAGTACAAGTAAAATCAAGATAATGAGCAGAATAGTTACAATATCGTTCGGTGAAATACTGATAAGTGCTTCAGATACAAGCATTGGAATCTGTAGCAGTGAGAGCAGCCAGCCGAACGAGGATGAAGCAGCAATTAAAAACAAAACCATCGACAGCGTTTTAAAGGTCGAATGAAGAATGCCGGCCATTGCTTTCAACGGGATTTCACGGTAGACAAAAAACGTAATGATAAACGCATAAAGAGCACCGATAGCCGCGGATTCTGTTGCTGTGAAAAAGCCGCTCACAATACCACCGATAATGATCACCACGGTGAAAAGACCAAGCAGCCCTTCCCATACAATGCGCGGAATATCCTTTGCTTCTACAACGTCACCTTTTGGGTAATTGCGCTTTACAGCAATTACATATGCAAGAACCATTAATGCCAGACCCAGCAGAAGCCCCGGAAGCAGCCCGCCCATAAACAGGGCGCCGACCGAAATGCCTCCTGCAGCGGTCGAATAAATAATCATGTTATGACTAGGTGGAATAAGCACTCCTTGAGCCGCACTGGAAATGGTAACTGATACCGAATAATCAGCATGATAGTTGTTCTTTTTCATCATTGGAATCATCACAGAACCGACAGCTGATGTATCCGCCAGCGCAGATCCTGAAATACCGCCAAACAACGTACTCGCAAGTACATTTACCATCGCAAGTCCTCCGCGGATCTTGCCGATGATTACATTTGCAAGATTAATCAGTCGCCTTGTCACTCCGCCGGCGTTCATAATTTCACCTGCCAGAATAAAAAACGGGATGGCCAGCAGCGTAAACGAATTCAACCCTGCAACCATGCGCTGAATTAAGGCAGACAGACTCAAATCCATATAGACACCAGTGATAAGGGACGAAAAAATGAGTGCCAGGGCAATTGGAACTCGAATAATTAAAAACAGCACGAAGCTGCCAATCAGCAGTGCAATTTCCATATTCGTCAGGCCCTCCCTTCGTCCATCCCGTATTCCTGGTGCATTCCTTTTGTGAACAGCAGTTCAATGCCATTCAGAAGCACATAGAAACCGGTGATCGGCAGAACAGCATACAAAAAGCTCGAAGGAATACCAAGACCTGCTATATTGGAATTCCACATCAGTACTGTATAGGTCGTTCCGTAGTAAAGCAGAATACCCCCGAGCGTGATCACGAGCAGCTTAGAGAAAAACTCAAGACCGTTCTGCCAAGATACCGGAAGCTGCTTCACAAAAATGCTGACACCGATATGAAGCTTTGCTTTAAACCCGTAGGCTATCCCGAGAAAACCAACCCATACGAATAAAACTCTAGACAGGGCTTCCGTCCAGGCAGGGCTCGTCCCAAGGACTTGTCTTGAAAACACCTGATACAAAATAACGAGCACGGTCAATAAAAGCATGAGAAGAGAGAGCACCAACAGACTCTTATCCATCCCCCGCTTCACCTTCAGGATCGACTTTTTCATGGACATCACCTCTTATAAAAGAAGGGAGGCAACCTCCTCCCCCCTCAATTCCTATTGCTGAAACCGTTCGATCCATTCGCTGTATTCGTCTCCGAACTCATCGTAAACTGGTTCTACCGCATCCTGCCATTCACCAAGGTCATCCACTTCAATCAGCTCATTGCCGTTTTCTATAACTGCTTCTCTGGATTCCTCTGTCAGTTCTGCCCATGCTTCTCTCTGAACATCTACAGAATCCCTAGCAGCCTGCTCAAAAGCTTCCTGATCTTCTTCACTTAAATCCTGCCAGAAATCTTCTGAAGCGATCACTACTTCCGGTACTCCCTGATAGCCCGCAAGCGTAAAGTATTCTGCTACTTCATAGTGATTGGACGTGTAGTAGCTTGGGAAATTGTTTTCAGCTCCGTCAATAACACCCGTTTGCAACGCTGAATATACTTCGCCATATTCCATCGGGGTTGCTTCCGCTCCAAGTGCTTCAACGATCGCAATAGCGAGATCTGAAGATTGAACGCGAATCTGTAACCCTTCCATATCTGATGGGGAAGAGACTGGTCGTTCCGAGTTATAAAAGCTTCGTTCACCGGAATCATAGTATGTCAGACCGACGAGGCCCGAACCGGCAAGAGTGTCCAGCAGATCTTCACCTGCGTCTCCAAGCAGGTGGTCCCATTTTTGCTCTTCGTCTTCAAAGAGGAAAGGCATGAGCAGAACGCCGATGTCATCTGAGAATTCTGTTAGCGGGACCGAATTGACACGGGCAATCTCCAAGCTCCCCAGCTGCAGTTGCTCAATGACTTCTGATTCTTCTCCAAGCTGTCCTCCTGCATATACTTCAATCTCGTATCGGCCATCCGTGTATTCATAAACGTTTTCTGCAAAGGCCTCGTTGCCGATTGTGGTTGGATAATCATCCGGGTGGTTTTCTGCGAGTCGCAAAGTTGTTGTATCTGCATCTGACTCTTCTGCTTCTGCGCTTTCTTCTTCATTTCCGTTGCCGTTCAGACCATCATTACCACCATCTTCATCGTTTCCGCACGCGGCAAGCAGCGTGCCTCCAAGCAGCGCTACTGATACGAGTCGCCAGTTCATTTTCTTCATGATACTACCCCTTTCTCCTCTTTATAATGAAGAATCCAAAATCCGCTTACTAATTAATTTGTTTGCCAAACAAATTAACTGAATAGCTATATCATAAATGAAAGCGCTTAAATATTCAATCCTTTTTTGCTATTTTTCAGAATTTAATCGACCAGTCCTTTATTTTCTGCTTTCTAAACATTAGCACTATTGCTTCCACGTCCATATAGTATATAATTTACTTACTAAACTAATTGGGTACATCAGGAGGATGCATATGATTACAGGCGATGCGGCTTACATTAAGCAGTTAAACCGCGGACTGCTGCTCCGGGAGATCAGCGATCAAAAGAAAATATCACGCGCTGCCCTATCCAAAGTAACTGGTTTGAATAAAGCGACGATCTCAGCACAGGTTGCTCAGCTTCTTGAAGAAGAGCTGATTTATGAAACAGAAGCAGAGCATTATGCCGTCGGACGCAGACCGATCATGCTTTCCATTAATGAAAAAGCAGGCTACGTGCTTGGAGCGGATTTGGATAAAGGTGCGATTTTATATCACGTGTCTGACCTTGCTGGAAATACGGTTCTTAACGAAAAGAAAATTATGGAAACAGAGGACTATGAAGCTGTTTTAGATATTCTTGCAGCCGATATTGAAATGTACACTTCCCGATTCGCTGAGGCCACGTATGGTTTAATTCGGGCAACAATCGGCATCCATGGTACTGTTTCCAATGACGAAGAAATCCTGTTCGTTCCAAAACTAGGATGGAGAAGAAAATCCATCAAGTCTGATCTGCAGAAGAGAGTTTCGATTCCACTCACTTTTGAAAATAATGCTAATTTATCAGCTTATGCTGAGCGTGTCTTTTCACATCAGAAAAGCGATCACTTGATGACAGTCATTTTATCTTCAGGCATTGGTTCAGGTATGATTATCCATGGCGAACTGGAGAAGGGTCATCATGGATATGCCGGCGAAATGGGACACATGATTATTTATCCGGAAGGCAGACCTTGTAAATGCGGCAACTCAGGCTGCTGGGAACGGTATGCCTCGGAGTCTAGTTTCTTTGACCACCTGGCTGAAGAACTTGGGGAATTCCGTCTGACAGCTCCTGACGTGCAGCAGCTGTTAGAAGATGGTAACTCTACTGCACAAAAGCATATGGACAGCTTCATCCGCAACGTTTCGATCGGCTTAAACAACGTTATAAACCTGTATAACCCGGAAACTCTTGTTCTCAACAGTGACGTCCTCTCCTGGTGTCCCCGAGCAATAGAGCGAATTAAAGATAATCTCGTCTCAAACGTCAGCACATGCGAAGAAATCTGCCTTTCACGCTTAGGCAGCAATTCCTGCGTACTGGGAGCCTGCGCCCTCTCCATTCAAACGTTTTTGAATATCTCTCACTTAACATTGAGTAACTAAAACAGACTACGTAACTAAAGAAACCGAACTATGAATGAAACTCTGGCAAGAGATTCAATAAATAGCTCGGTTTCTTTTTTGCCAAAATGTTTTTAAGATCGCTCCGCAAGCGCCAGTTTTTCTTTCACATCCCGGTTTACGATGTAAGCGGGAAAGCGTCCCTGGAGGACGTCCACCGCGTTCTGTGCGGTTTTTTGTTTCAGCTCATGCACGGATTCTTCTGAATAGAAGGCGGAGTGCGGCGTCAGAATCACGTTATCCATCGTGCGGAACGGATGGTCGGCAGCTGCCGGCTCCTGCTCCAGCACGTCCAGAGACGCCGCGCCGATTTCCCCTTGCTTCAGCGCGTCGATCAGCGCCTGTTCATCGATCACCGGTCCGCGTGACGTGTTAATAATCAGCGCATTCTCTTTCATCTGCTGAAATGCTTCTTTGTTGAACATGCCTTCTGTTTCGTTCGTCTGTGGCAGGTGGACCGAAAGGAAGTCCGATTCGCGGCAGAGCGTTTCAAACGAAACGAGCTTGACGCCAGCTTCTGCGGCCGTTGCTTCGTCGACGAACGGATCGTAGGCCAGCACGCGCAAACCGAACGGCTTCGCTTTTTCTGCTACGTTTCTCGGTATGTTGCCGAATCCGGCTAACCCGAGCGTCTGCTTTCGGAGCCTCGGAATCGGTGCCGCTTTTTGAAAATGCCATTCACCTTTGCGGACCGAGTCACGCAGAGTGACCAGTTTTCTGGCGTGCTCCAGTACAAAGGCCATCGTGTGATCCGCTACCTCATCCAGGCAGTAATCGGTGACGTTGCAAACAAGCACGTTACGATCCGTTGCAGCTTCGACATCAATCGTATTCACTCCGATGCCGTACCGGGCGACCACCTTTACATTCGGCAGCTGCTCCAGCACGTTTCGTGTAATCGGCGCATACTGATTCAACAGCGCGTCCGCATGCTGGCACGCCTCAATGACCTCTGCTTCTGTTTTGCACTGATGCAGCTCCAGCTTTATGTTCTGACCGTCTATCACGCTCTGTTCCGGTTCAAATGTCGTATAGTCATAATCGGTAACGGCGATTGTCCATTGTGTCATGTGAATCTCCTCCTACCTCGAAAATGTCAGGTGCTCCACTTCCTCCTGTTTTCCGATCAGCACGTCATCTGCCACTGACGCGAAAATACCGGTCTCGACGACGCCAGTCAGCAGCTTCAGCTGTTCGTGCAGCGATTCGCTCACCGTGACGCCTTTCGTTTTACAGTCAACGATCCAAAGGCCATTATCCGTCACAAACGGCTCGTCTTCACGTACACGCAGCTCCGGCTCAAGGCCCGTCCGGCGGAGCCGCTCCATCGTCTGCCCGTATGCAAACGGAACGATTTCCACCGGCAGCGGGAACGCGCCAGCTGCGTTCACGTATTTCCCTGCATCAATCAAAATCAGCCGCTTATCTGCTGCTTCCAGTACGAGCTTCTCCCGCAGCAGCGAGCCGCCCCCGCCTTTGACGAGCAGTCCTTCCGGCGTCACTTCATCGGCGCCATCAACAGCGAGCTCGACGGCATCCACTTCCTCCATAGTACGAACGCGGATGCCATACTGCCCGGCGAGGCGGGCCGATTTTACCGACGAGGAAACAGCTTCGATTGTCAGCCCCTGCTGCACCCGTTCGCCAAGCTTTTCAATAAAGATGTTCATCGTGCTGCCCGAGCCGAGACCGATCGTCATTCCGTCTTTCACCCAGTCGACGGCAGTTAAAGCCGCGAGTTCTTTTTCCCGCTCCCGGCTCATGAACGGCCTCCGGCAAGTGCCACCAGCTCTTCTGCACGGCTCGTTAGTTCAGAAAAGTTTCCAGAGTCGATCAGCTTCCGGTCGACGAGCGAGCCTCCAAGTCCGCAGGCTATTGCCCCTGCTTCGCGGAAGTCCGCGATGTTTGTCCGGTCGATGCCGCCTGTCGGAATGATCGGCACATGCGGAAGCGGTCCCTTCAGCTCCTTGATGTAGCGCGGTCCGAACGCGGACGCCGGAAAGACTTTGACACAGTCAGCGCCAGCCTCCACCGCCTGCAGCGCTTCTGTCGGCGTAAGCACGCCGGGAATCGAGACGGCACCAAGCTTTTTTGCCGTTTGAATCACGCGCCTGTCCATGTTCGGGGAAAAAATAAACGAAGCTCCCGCCTGCACCGCAGCTACAGCCTGCGCTTCGTCAATCACGGTGCCGGCGCCGATCCAGGCTTCTTTCCCGAAGCGGTGCACAAGTTCATGAATCGTATCAGCAGAATCATGCTCCTGCATCGTCAGCTCCAAATTCGTAACACCGCCTTTTAACAGCGCCTCGACGAGCGAAAACACGTGCTCCTTCGGCGGTTTACGGATCACAGCAATAATCGGTGATGCTTCAAACATCGGAAATGTATGCATACTTTTCCCTCCTTAACTTACCGTTTCACGTCTTCGGCCGGTCGTTTTCCTTCAGCCTGAATCAGCGTGTCCAGCTCCTGTCGTGATGGAAATCCTTCTATGTCACCTGCTGCCTGAACCGTACATGCTCCGGCAGCGTTACCGAGCTGCACCGATTTCGAGAGCGTTTCTTCGTGGAGCAGTCCGCTCATAAAGGCAGCGGCAAATGCGTCGCCTGCGCCGATTGGATCGGTCACGTTCTGAACGGGGTAGCCGGCGACATATAACTGCTCGCTGGGTGCTGAAACGAACGCCCCGTCTTCTCCGAGCTTGACCACGACCGTCAGCTCCGGATTCTGTCGCTGGTAAAACGAAGCGATCGCCTCCGGTTCGCGTTCGTCTGCGAGCAGCTCGCCTTCTGACTGACCGATCAGCACATAGTCGCTTGCAAGCGCATAGCGGTTCAAAATCTCAGCCGCTTCTTCGCGGCTGTTCCACAGCTTCATCCGCACATTCGGGTCAAATACAACCGGAATGGCTGCGTTTTTAGCCGTTTCCAGCAGCTGATCGGCTGCGTGGCGGCAGTCGGTGCTCAATGCCGGAAGGATTCCGGACAAGTGCACGAGCTTTGCGCCAGCTACGTATTCCGGGTCCACGTCCCCCGGCTGCAGCCTGCTAGCTGCCGAGCCGGCCCGGTAGTAGTACACGTTAACGCTGGCCGCGCGGCGGCGTTCCTTAAAAAAGAAACCCGTCGGTGCCTGCTGATCCCGTACTACATGTGTCAGGTCGATCCCTTCGCCACGGAGATTTTTTTCAATATACGTGCCAAATGGATCGTCGCCTACGCGGCTGATCCAGCCGCTCGTATGTCCGAGCCTTGCAACACCGACGGCTACGTTCGATTCTGCGCCGCCAAACTGCTTGCGGAAGGTATCCACGTATTCAAGCGGCAGATCCTGCTGGGGGTTCATAATCACCATTGTCTCGCCCATCGTAATCACTTCCGGTGACGTCATAGTGCTTCTCCTCCTTACCATTCTGCAATGCTGCCGTCTGCGTGGCGCCAGACCGGGTTTTTCCAGGCAAACGCATCATCTGCAGCGCGGCGGATTTTGTCTTCATCCATTTCTACACCAAGGCCCGGTCCCTTTGGCAGATGAACAAATCCGTCTTCGAACGCAAAAACCGACGTATCCATCAGGTAGTCATTTAAGTCATTGCCGACGTTGTAGTGAATGCCAAAGCTCTGCTCCTGAATAAACGCGTTATGTGAAACGGCGTCCACCTGCAGGCACGAAGCGAGCGCAACCGGCCCCAGCGGACAGTGCGGTGCGAGCGCCACATCATACGCTTCTGCCATCGCCGCGATTTTCCGGCATTCGGTGATGCCGCCCGCGTGCGAAAGATCCGGCTGGATGATGTCAGCGTAGCCGCCTTCAAGCAGCGGCTTAAAATCCCATTTCGAATACATCCGCTCTCCGGTCGCAATCGGGATCGACGTGCTGCGCGCAATTTCCGCAAGCGCCTCATTGTTTTCCGGAAGCACCGGCTCCTCCAGAAACATCGGCCGGTACGGCTCTAATGCTTTGGCGAGCACTTTTGCCATCGGCTTATGCACCCGGCCGTGAAAATCGAGTCCGACTTCCACGTCCTGCCCGACAGCGTCGCGGATCGCCGCAATCCGATCCACCGCTTCATCGATCTTTTTATAGGAATCAATGTACTGCATTTCGTTGGTTGCATTCATTTTGACTGCCGTAAACCCCTGCTCCAGCTGCTGCTTCACGTGTTCCACCACGTCGTCAGGCCTGTCACCGCCGATCCACGAATAGACGCGCATCTTTTCCCGGCACGCTCCTCCGAGCAGGTCATACACCGGCGCGCCGTGAAACTTGCCTTTAATATCCCAGAGCGCCTGGTCGATACCCGCGAGCGCACTCATATGCACCGGTCCGCCGCGGTAAAAGCCGCTCCGGTAGAGCATGTTCCACGTATCTTCAATCAGTCGCGGATCGCGGCCGATGACGTATTCCTTCAGTTCTTCAACTGCTGCCTTCACTGTAGAGGCACGGCCTTCCACGACCGGTTCGCCCCAGCCGGTAATTCCCTCGTCTGTTTCCACCTTCAAAAAGCACCACCT
Organism: Alkalicoccus luteus; assembly: GCF_052061695.1. Taxonomy (NCBI): domain Bacteria; kingdom Bacillati; phylum Bacillota; class Bacilli; order Caryophanales; family Bacillaceae; genus Alkalicoccus; species Alkalicoccus luteus. The sequence continues at coordinate 83,740 of NZ_JBPZEY010000008.1, read as the reverse complement.
CGGCGGTACGATAAAGCATTCCATCGACGTCACTTTCATCATGATTCCTCCTATGTTAAGAATTGGACGACCGCATCGAGCGCTGCTTCTGCGTCTGATCCCTCTGCCCTTACCGTGACCCGGTCTCCGTTGCCGATGCGCAGGCTGACGAGCCCGAGCAGACTTTTGACGTTTGCCTCGATCACGTTCCCGCCGGAGCGGTTCACGATATAAATGTCCGATTCATACGGCGTAAGCAGATTGGTCAGCTCCACAATCGTCTGAGTTTCCTCCAGACGGATCGTAATATCCTGTTTGGCTGTCTCCATATAATACAGCACTCCTTTTTCAACAAATGATAAAGAAAAGCCGTCCAAAAGCTGGTTGGACGGCTGTTGTCAAATCGCTACCTGAATGACGGCAGGTACAGCGAAAGCTGCGGAATAAAGGTGATGATCAGCAGTGCGATCAGCATCATAAAGAAGTACGGAATCACGCCGCGGGCGATCGTCATGATCGGCAGTCCGGATATTCCGGAGCTGACGAACAGGTTCACCCCGAGCGGCGGTGTAATAAAGCCGATCGCAAGCGTGATGATCATGACCATCCCGAAGTGCACCGGATCATAGCCGAACTCAACGGCTACCGGAAGCAGGAGCGGCGTCAGAATGATGATCGACGCAAGCGTGTCCATAAAGCAGCCGACGATCAAAAGCAGCACGATGATGAGCAGCATGATGATAACCGGATTCTCCGATACCTGCACCATCGCTTCAGCAATCCGTGTCGGTACCTGCTGACGCGTCAACAGCTGACCGAAAGCCGTCGCAGAGCCAACGACGATGAGCACGGTTGCGGTCGTAAGCGATCCGGCTGCGAGCACGCTCGGCAGCTTTTTAATCGGCAGCTCGCGGTAGACGAACACGCTGATCAGTATCCCGTAGACGACGGCAATCACGGCCGCTTCTGTCGGTGTAAAGATACCGCCGTAAATACCACCGAGAATGATGATCGGAATTAAGAGCGCCCACTTCGCCCGCCAGCACTCCGCTCCGAACCGCTTAAACGTAAACGGCTCTTCCGAGTCACCCTTGTAGCCCATTTTCTTCGAATAAAAATAAGCAAACGCAATCAGAAAACCGGCAACGATCAGACCGGGAATAATCCCGGCGATAAACATATCACCGATGGAGGTTGACCCTGTCACCCCGTACATGACCATCGGGATACTCGGCGGAATCATCACGCCGAGGGACCCGGCGGCCGCAACTGTCGCTGTCGCAAACCGCTTATCATAGCCGAGGCTGACCATCGCCGGAATCATCATCCCGCCGATCGCAGCAACCGTTGCCGGAGCAGATCCGGAAATCGCTGCAAAAAAGAGCGCGGTCACGATCGTCGCAATTGCAAAGCCGCCGGTTTTATTTCCGACAAGTGAGTTGGCGACGCCAAACAACCGTTCCGTGATGCCACCGCGTCCCATAATTTCACCGGCAATGATAAAGAACGGGACGGCCATCAGCGGAAAGGAGTCAATCGAAGTGACCATCGCCTGAGCTAGGAAATCGATCGTCTGCACATCGGCAAACACGATGGTAAGCAGGGTCGCCACACCGAGTGCGATCCCGACCGGTACGCTCAAAAGGAGCAGTACGGCAAAACTAATAAACAATATCGCTTCTGTCACGGCTACATCCCTCCTACCTGTCTACCTTCGGTTGGTCGTCTTCATTTTTCTCAATCAGCTCTTCCTGCGTGTCGAGCGCTTTGTCGTGCTCAAGCTCGACGGAGAAGTCACCCTTGCCTGCAAGCGCCCGTCCCTGCTGGTACAGCTGCTGCAGAAGCCGGATCACCGTGAGCCCCATTCCGACAGGTGTCGCCATGTAGACGAGTCCCATCGGCACTCCAAGACCAGGTGAACGCTGGCCGAGCTCGAGAATACGTGTCGCAATATCGGTGCCGTAGTAAATGATGACAACCGCAAACGCCAGGAAAATGACATTGGAAATCATATTGAGAATGATTTTGCCACGGTGCTTAAACACGGTCAGCATCACATCCACTTTGATGTGGCGCTGCTTTTTAATCCCGTAGCTGATCCCGATATACACAAGCCAGATAAACGAGAACCGGGCCAGTTCCTCCGACCAGGCCAGCGAATCGCCGATTACGTAGCGCATGAACACCTGGAGGGCGATAATAATGATCATAATACTGGAGAAAACAACGAGCAGTGCCTCCTCGATATGTTCGTCCAGCCATCGGATAATACGCATGCTTCCACCGCCTTTATCATCAAAGCCAAGCTTAAGTACAGAAATAAATGGAGCACGGCCAGTTCCGGGCGCCGCCTAAGCGGCGTCCGGCTTTGCTCGTGCTGGAAAGCCGCCCCAAGGGGGATGGGGCGGAGTATGTCAGGAGTGTGGTACACTCCGGCTTCCTTCACTTACTGATGCATTTCCTCTGCTTCTTCAACTGCCTGGAAAAAGCGCTCTACAAAGTCCTGATCCAGCTGTTCAGCAAACTGGTCGTTAACCGGCTGAACGATTTCCGCCATTTCTTCGCGGGCCTCATCCGTTACTTCAGAATGCTCCATGCCTTCGTCGATCAGTGCTTCAAGCAGCTCTTCATTTTGCGCACGGTTCTGTTCGATCTGGAACTCGCCTGCCTCCTGAGCGGCATCGCCTACGATCTCCTGGTAGTCATCCGGGAGGGAATCATAAAACTGCTTGCTCATCAGGAAGACGAACGGGCTGTAGACGTGGTTCGTATCAGAATAGTAATCCTGCACTTCATAGAATCCTTCCAGGTAAATCGTCGCAAGCGGGTTCTCCTGACCGTCTACTGTACCCTGCTGCATGCCGGTAAACAGTTCACCGAACGCCATTGGCGTCGGGTTCGCTCCAAGCTCGGAGAAGGCTTCTAAATGCACTTCGTTTTCCATCGTGCGGATCGTCAGTCCCTGGAAATCTTCTGCTGTTTCAACCGGCTGTGTGCTGTTCGTCAGATCGCGGTAGCCGTTTTCCCACCATGCCAGTCCAACCATTTCCTGATCCTCAAGAGAATCGAGCAGCTCATCACCGATTTCCCCGTTCAGTACTTCCATCGCCACTTCTTCATTTGCGAACAGGAACGGGAAGTCGAGAATCGCATACTCCTCAACGAAGTTCGTTACAGGTGCCGTGGACGGAATCGTCACCTCCTGGCTGCCTAGCTGCAACGCTTCCATCATTTCACGGTCGTCACCAAGCTGGGAGCTGTGGTAGGTCTCGACGTACACATCGCCGTCTGTTGCTTCTTCTACGATTTCCTTAAAGCGGAGAAGCCCTTCGTACTGCGGGTGCTGATTGTTCAGCCCGATGCCGGCTTCAATGACGTAGGAGGCATCGCCGCTGGAGTACTCGGAGTTCGCTGCTTCTGCCTCATTGTTATCGCTTACATTTTCTTCCGCATTGTTCGCGCCGTTGTCCGCACCGCCGTTATTGTTTTCTGCATCGCCGCAAGCTGCAAGCACTGCTGTGAGACCAAACGCCATCGTTACGGAAAGAACTGCTTTCTTTTTCATGAATACGTCACCTCTTTTTTATAGTTGGAGGGGAGCACGCTCCCCTCATGATACCTACTTCTTTACAACTGCATGGCCGCCGAATTCGTTTCGGAGCGCTGCCACTACCTTGCCTGTGAACGTGTCGTCTTCCTGAGACCGGTGGCGCATCATCAGAGAAAGCGCGATGACCGGTGCCGGTACTTCCAGATCCAGTGCGGATTCCACCGTCCACTTGCCTTCGCCGGACGAGTTCATGACGCCGCGGATGCCGTCGAGCTTTGGATCTTTTGAGAACGCGTTCTGCGTCAGTTCCATGAGCCAGGAGCGGATAACCGATCCGTGGTTCCATACCTTCGCTACCTGCTCGTAGTCGTAGTCAAACTGGCTTTTTTCCAAAATGTCGAATCCTTCTGCGATCGACTGCATCATGCCGTACTCAATTCCGTTATGGATCATTTTGAGGAAATGACCGCTGCCCGGCGCCCCGGCATGCAGGTAACCGTTTTCAATTGTCGTATCAGTAAAAATCGGTTCGATGCGGCTGATAATCTCCTGATCGCCGCCGACCATCATGCAGGCGCCTTCTCTCGCACCTTCCACGCCTCCGCTTGTCCCGACATCGACAAAGTGCATGCCAAGTCCGCGCAGCTTCTCATTGCGTGCAAGGGAATCTTTATAGTTGGAGTTGCCTCCGTCGATCACGGTGTCACCCGGCTCGAGCAGCTCTGCCAGCTGATCTACAAGCGCGCCGGTAATTTCTCCTGCCGGCACCATCAGCCAGACCGTTCTCGGTGCTTCCAGCTTCTGCACAACTTCTTCCAGGCTCCAGGCCGGCTCCGCTCCTTCACGTGCCAGTGCACTGATCTGTTCGTTATTCACATCATTTGCAACAACCTCGTGCTGATGATCCATTAAATTCAGCGCCAGGTTATAGCCCATTTTCCCAAGGCCGATAAACCCGATCTTCATACAGCCACTCCTTCCGAAAACGAAAAAGAAATATGTTTTCTTCCTGTGTCCTATTATAAGATAAAAAATTTCTTTTTCAATAGCTAATAAAGAAAAAATATTTTTTTATTTTCTAAAATGGTTTATACTGGTCTCATACCACACCACATTGATAAAGGAGGCAGTGACATGCAGCAGCTCGCACAGGGGCATTGTAAGCATCGCATCCGCGCATCCTATCACGAGTTCCGCGCGAAGGAAAAAGTCATTGCAGATTACATCTTAGAACATCCGGAAGACATCATTCACTCCACCATCAGCCAGGTGGCAGATAACCTGCACGTCGCCGAAGCGACCGTGTTCCGCTTCTGCAAGCGGATCGGCTTTAAAGGCTATCAGGCGATGAAAATTGCCCTCGCCTCCGAGCTCGTCAAAGGCGTGAAAGACATTCACGAAACGATTCAGGAAGGCGACGACGAAAAAACGATCGCCGAAAAAGTGTTCAAGGCTAACACCCGTACCTTAGAAGATACGCTCTCCGTCATTGATGAAGGAAAGATGAAGCAGGCGGTCGACGTTCTCGTTCACGCGCGCCGGATTGAATTCTACGGCAACGGCGGCTCCGGAATCGTCGCCATGGACGCGCATCATAAATTTATCCGCACCGGCATTCCGACCGCTGCCTACAGCGACTCGCACCTGCAGCTCATGTCTGCGTCCCAGCTGACGCCTGAGGATGCGGTCGTGTTTATCTCGCATTCCGGAACGAACCATAACATATTGGAAGCCGTCGACATTGTGCAGAGTGCAGGCATCCCGACGATCGGGATCACGACGATCGCCAAGTCGCCGCTCAGCGAACGGGTCGATGTGGCGCTGTTCACCGTGTCGGAAGAAACCGAGTACCGCTCGGAAGCATTATCATCGAGACTCGCGCAGCTCAGCTTTATCGACGCACTTTATGTAAACGTTAGCATGCAGAAAAAAGAGCAGGTACAGCAGTCGACGAAGAAAATGCGCGAAGCTATTTCCCGTACGAGAATTTAACTGTTCATAAAGGAGTCGTTTGATCGTGACACAGTTTACCGCCGGCCTTGACCTCGGCACCACGAGCGCCAAGGCTGTCCTCTTTACAAAAGCCGGAGAAGTCGTCGGCGAAGCAGAATGCAGCTACCCGGTCCAGCACCCGCACCCGGGCTGGGCGGAACAGGATCCGTTTGCGATTGAAGCGGCCGCTGTCAAAGCACTGAAAGAAGCGGTCACTGACGCCGGTCCCGGCGAGCTCTTGTCGGTCGGCCTCTCGTCTGCGATGCACTCGCTCATCTGCGCCGACGCTGATGCTGTGCCGCTCTCTCCTGCGATCACGTGGGCCGACTGCCGCAGCAGCAGCCAGGCTGACGCGCTGAAAGCATCTCCTGCCGGAACGGAAATTTACCTGTGCACCGGCACGCCGATTCATCCAATGTCACCGCTCGTCAAGCTCAGCTGGATGCGTGACACCGGCTACGCGCCATATAAACAGGCAGCCCGCTTTCTATCCGTAAAGGAATGGATCACGGCGCGCTGGTTCGGCGTGTACCACGTTGACTATTCTGTCGCCTCCGCCTCCGGGCTCTTTAACATTCACGAGCGCACGTGGGAGCCTCTTGCGCTGGAAGCCGCCGGCATTACGGAAGCGCAGCTGTCTGAACCGGTGCCGCCGCACTTTATTTTCCGCGGACTCGACCCGGAAACGGCTGAAGCGATCGGGATTAAAGCCGACACTCCGTTCGCCGCCGGCGGCAGCGACGGGCCGCTTGCGAACCTCGGAATCGGCGCAATCAACGCCGGAGAAGCCGCAATTACGATTGGCACGAGCGGCGCGATCCGCCAGATGGCGTCCGCCCCGCGCACCGACAGCCGCCAGGAAGTGTTCTGCTACGCCTTCACCGATGACCTATGGATTTTAGGCGGCCCGACGAACAACGGCGGCAACGTGCTGGAGTGGCTCAAGCAGCACGTCCATACGGCTGAAACCGGCACGAAGGATCCGTACGAAGCGCTGTTCACCGACATGGAGCACGTCGCACCCGGTGCTGACAACCTGCTCTTCCTGCCGTGCTTAAACGGCGAGCGTGCTCCCTATTGGGACGCAGCCGCAAAAGGCGCCTTCGTCGGACTGACCGTGAGCCACACCGACGCTCATATGACGCGGGCCGGGATCGAGGGGGTACTCTTCAGCATTCAGAGCATCTCCAAGTCGCTCGAGCGCCTCACCGGTGAAGCCGGGAGCATTTACGCAAGCGGCGGCTTCGCCCGCTCCGACGTCTGGGTGCAGATGCTTGCGGACATGTTCGGGGAAGATATTCACCTGCCCCTCTCCCACCAGAGCTCGGCCTGGGGAGCGGCATGGATCAGCCTCTATGCGATCGGTGAAGTCGATGACCTCGCTTCGATCAAAGCGCACATTCCGATGCGTGAGTCGGTCGCCCCGAGAGCAGACGTGCACGCCGTCTACAGCAGGCTCTACCCGATATTCTCCGGATTGTACGACGCGCTGCGACCGGCGTTTCACGAGCTGCACGCCCTCTCTACCGATACAACACTGGCCTCCGCTTCCAAGCGGTAAGCAAAACGCCTCCTTCCACTATTGGAAAGGAGGCGTTTTTTCTATTTCTCATGCTACACTAAAGCCAAAGGAGCGATAACGATGACCCTTTCCATCCGACCTGTAACAGCCGACAACTGGCGTGCGATCGCCGAGCTTGCACCGCACCCGTCCCAAGAAGCGTTTATCGAAGCAAACGCCTTCTCGATGTTAGAAGCCGTTTACGATGACGAGCACGACTGGCAGTGTTACGGCCTCTATACCGATGACACTCCCGCCGGTTTTATCATGATCGGCGCCAAAAGCAGCGACGGCTCGTACATCTGGCTCGACCGCTTCATGATCGACCACCGCTTTCAGGGACGCGGACTCGGCGGCGCCTTTCTTCACGAAGCGATCCGCTTCATCCGCGACAAGCACCGCGTGAACGAAATCGTCCTGAGCGTCATCCCCGAGAACAAACCAGCAAAGACATTCTACGAGAAGAACGGGTTTGTCGATCTGAAACGCGTGAATCCGGAAGATGGGGAAGAGATGTTTGTTTATGATTTAAAGTAACAATGAAATCAGTCTGTTATACTGGAACGTAACTACCAGTGGGCGGTGACAGCGATGTATTATAAGCTTCGGGAAGGCGAATTAAAGCATGCGTACATAACAGACGAAGAGATCTGGCGGATTTTTTCCCGGGTGATGTCGACGAAATCAACAAAATCCTCTACGTATAAGTTCGTGCTGTTTAAGTCGCTGATTGAGAATCTGTACAACGTAAACGACCAGCTCGAGGTGAATTACGATCAGCTCGCTTACAGCTTTGCCAAAATGTTCTGGAACATGGTGGTTGGAAACGGGATCACGCAGCACAATACGGGAGCGAATGCGAAAGCAGCGACGATCATTCTGGATTATCAGGCCGCACATGCCACTCCTTCCGGCTGGAAGTTCGATAAGGTGCCGGACGCAAATCAGGTGGAGATCGTCCACAAAGTGAAGCAGGCGATGAAAACAAACGTGTTCGGTGCGCTGTTTGGCGATACGGAAGAGACCTTTTACGAATTCAGCCATCAGCATGAAAAACTCCGCTTCCATCCTAACGTTTATACGTTTCTGTTAAAGTATCAGCTTCTGCTCGTGCAGCTGACCAATTTCCACCTGGCACGAATGATCGAGAAGCTGAACGGTACCGCTTCCGGCCTGCTTTTGAAAGTAGAAGACCTGTCCAAGCGGGAAAACCTGAAGCCGTTTGAAAAAATACTGCTTCACTACATGGATGCATCCTGCTTTTACTGCGGAAAAGATGTCTCCACCGGCAAACGAAGCACGCACGTGGATCATTTTATCCCTTGGTCGTTCGTGCAGTCTGACCAGGTTTGGAACCTGGTACTCAGCTGCCAGACTTGCAACAGCTCCAAGTCCGATAAGCTGGCAAAGCCTTATTATCTGGATAAACTTCTTGATCGAAATGAAGCATTACAGGGACAGGCAGAGATAGCTGATTTCGACGTTTACGCCCCTGCCAAGCTGCGGCAGATGTATCAGTATTCCATTAAAAATGGGTATAACGATATTTGGGTGCCACCGGCTACGTAACCCGAAAATAAAAAGAAACCTGCTGCGTCTAAGACCAGCAGGTTTTATTAATCATCCGCTACAACAGCTGCATGACTAAAGCAACTGCCACCACGATGAGTATAATTGTCGCAAGTGACCGGATTAAGCATCCGACGCCGCGCATGATCAGTGGAAAGAAAAAGATGATCAGCACAACGACTAATACTAACGTTATCGGATCCACATGTATCCCCCTCTCCTGCATGTATACCTGCAGAGTGCTGTTTATATATACGGTAAACAGGAGGAGAAAGTTACAGGGCTTAACCGGTTCTTTCGTTACGATCCGCTTTTCTGTTGAAGTGATTGTTTTTGCTGTTTAGATAGGCTGTCGAAGTACTCGGTGTAATCAGATAGACCGCTGTAAGAGATGGTTAAATAATTGATTGCCCTTGTCATGCCAATATACAGTCTGGCCGCTTCTTTTTCTTTATTATCTTCTAATTGGAACGGCATGCTGTCCGTATTCACAATAAATACTGCTTGAAAGTCCAAGCCCTTACTGCTGTCAAATGTACATAACTTGACGCAGCCATCTTCTTTTTCGTAATCTCGCTTCGTTTCGGGGCTTTCTGTGACCCAGTTGTAAGGAATATCTGCATTTTCCAATTCTTTTTGAAGCGTGCCCACTACATCTGCATCCCGTGTTCGCTTGACTCGGTATAATACAAGCATTTCTTCGTAAGGAACGCCTTTTTCTTCGTGAAAGTATCTGATATTTTCAGTAAGCTTTTGAGCCTCTTCTTTCCATGAAGCTGCTTTCACAATAATAGGATCCGCACCTTTTCGCTTCGTACTTTTCGGATGAATCAGTGCTTCTCCGTCTACATCACCTTCGACGACTTTTTTGATCACCGTGTGTTCCTGGAAAAAATCCCAGGCAAACTGCACAATCTGAGCCGTATTTCGATAATTAATGTCCAGTACCTTTGAGCGTCCCCGGAAATCCAAGCCTGTTTTTTGCAGGTAGTTTGTTTTTCTCGAGTAAATCGTTTGAGCCTTATCTTCCACCAATAGAAGTGACGCCGTTTCTTTATTCAGCATATTGCTGACCAGCTGCATCCATTCCGTCTCAAAATCCTGGCCTTCATCAATCAGAATAGCATCGTATTTAGGCAGGATGGCTTCCTTCTTTTCTAATTTTTCGATGAGATCCGGAATTTGCTTTTCTGAAATGAGAAGGTCCTGTCGGATCCACTCATGAAAGTTCTTCACCGTCACATCTTTCATCCGCTCTTCTGATGGCTGGGCGGCCTCCAGTAAATCAGCTGGCTCTTCCATCTTCGCTTCTATCATGTGTAACAGGGATCTGGAAAGCGAAATGTTATAACAAAGAACAAGTACTTTCCAATCAGGGTGTTCCTGCTTAATTAATCGAACCCTGCTGGCTAAGATTAATGTTTTTCCACTGCCCGCGACTCCGCGCACTAAGCGATGCTTATCGCCTAATTGCTTTGCAAGCTTTTCCTGATAAATGTCCATTGCTTTTATATGGTTCATGGATAGCAGCATCTGTTCACGATAGCCAACGGACTGCGGTTTATGCTGGGAAATACGGACTTCCGGAAACAGTTGATAGCGGATGGCATTGATTTGTTCATGCGTTAAGGATCCGTTTATTCGAAACGGCATAATAAACATGTTCAGCAATTTTTCAATTAGCAGTTCTTCATCAAATTCGTTATTATCTGGATCTATTTCTTCTCTCGTAAGGGTAAGCTGGGGATCGGATACCTCACATATATTATTTTCGATATACTGTTTTTGATTCAGCCTTGTAAGAACCGCCCCATAGCCGCACGGAAAAATTAATTGTCCTTTATATTTTCCGTCCTGTTGTTTGAGCTGTTCATCATTTCCTAAGAGATTTTTCGCTTTAAACATGTATTCTCTCGCCTGGATCAAAGGGGCTTTTAAAACTTTTGTTCCTTCATTCGTATTAATCGTCCACTCATTGCTGTTCACATGTTTTATCGTATTGATGGTATAGTCTTTTACTTCCAAAATCAGAACGCCAAGATGCGGACCGATGATCAAGAAATCCGGTGTGTAGTTATCTATAACCGGCTCGTAATACACGATATAATCATCATCCAGGTATTTTTTCAGCGTATTAAAAACCAGCCGTTCTCCTGCCGTGGGCTGTCCTTTAATAAATTCCGGTACCGTAATAGCCATGTTTCTTCCCTCCATGCTCATAACGTTCTGTAACAACATAACAACTCAACAAGCGGCATCCTGGCAGCAATAACGGTCTAGACATTTAAAATATACTTTGCGTTATTAAATCATACATTAATTGTAAAATAACACATACATTATCAATACATAAACCATAATATTACAACATACACATGACTATTCACTTATAAAAGCCCCCTGATCATCCCGATCATGGGGGTCCTTTTTGCTTATGTGTTATGCAAATTATTATGCGTATTTCATTTTTATAAATTTAAGCAGTCATTAACACGAATACATTCTTCAGTATTTTTTTCGATTATGTGTATCGGGGTACTATTGCTAATTTTAAGGAGTACTTCAAAAATAAAGAGTAAGCTCGATGTTCTAACAGAACAAAGCTGGCTGCTTTTACTGGCAGCCAGCTTCTTCCTCATTCTATTACCTTGAACTACGCTTAGGTTTAACCACGATAGCGTCAGATTGAGAAGGTACAGATTCTACGTGTCTTCCATAGCTGTTATAAACTTTCAGCTCCTGATCTTCCTGCAGCTGAAAATGCTGCCTGCCAGGTGATACTTCTTCTGGAAGTTCAAACGTCCAAATGGCTTTGTTATCCTTCACATCTCTAAGCTCCAGTATGACCTCCTGATCAGCGATGGATCCCTTTAGTTGAGTTGTATGCAGCGCAAACGCTGGCTGATCAAAATGGGTGTGTACGGTTACTGTCTCCCCGGCTGTATAAGGAGGCGGCGTTTTTTTCGGAATGCTCATGTCCATAGCTGTCAGGTGAGGAGGATCATTATACCGCTCCCAGGTCAGAAATTCCTGATTAAAGCGAATAAAATCCATTTCGGTGTTTGGAGTCCCCTCATAGAACAACCCAATGTTTCCATCATCAAGCGTGGCGAGGCTGGAGTACCCGTAATGACCGGATTTCACCTGCTGCTCGTATGCCCAATCAATGTCGTATCCACTCTCATCAGTACTCTCATTTAAAAGTCCGACACGAACGGCTCCGTTGATTCGCTGACTGGAGTCATTGGCACTTGAGAAAATCAGTGCTTCTTGTCCATCAATCTTACCGTCGTAGCGAATCACAGACATCTGACTGTATGGGGCTGTTAATTCTTCCACAGTCTCAACTGTCTCTTCCCAAGTTTCCCCACCATCGTTGCTGACTGCCATTTGTGCAAACCCGGAATAATTTCGCATATATAGCTGCAGTTGACCGTTCGGAAGCTCGACCACCTGTGCTTCTGTAATTTCGTGGGCACTTTCCGTAAAATCCCGTTCGTTCAGGCGATCTCCACTATCCAGAAGTCTGTTCTCGTTCGGAGATTCGCCCCGCTCCCACGTTTCTCCTCCATCGTCGCTATAAATAACGGCACTAGCCTGACGATTGTGTTCGTTCAGGAAGTAAACCGGGAAGACGATTCTTCCTTCATGCTCGCCTTCTTCCAGCTGAATTCCATTACCAGGTCCGACACCTAGAAAAATCATCCAGTCTTCTTTTGTTTCCGGGTTTAAATCCATCGGACCGCTCCAGTTCTCCCCTTCATCATCGCTATAGTACAGCTCTAAATAAGAGGTTTTAAATGGAACGAGCGGGGTTGTGGCACTGAAGATATGATCGATGCGCTCTCCTTGCTCATACAAATTTCGTTGTTCATCTACACGGTAATCGGTTTGATTTCCTGCTTCGTCATAGACGTATCCTTCCTCGCGGATCGTGTACATTTGATCATCTTCATCTATTAAGAACATATAGCTTTCTCCATCAATCTCTGTGAAACCTGTACCGCGGTAGGCGTTATTGCCGAAGCCGCCCATTAAACCAGCACCATGCGGAAAGCCGTCTACCAGGGCAAAGACGCGATCCTGTGTCGTATCTTCTGTGAAAGCAAGATCGATATTAGAGGCTTCATCCGGGTACGCATTGATTACAATGCCGTCATCTTCCCAAGTTTGTCCATGATCAAAGCTCCGTCTTACAACTGCATGGATATCATTCGGAGAATCCCCACCATGGTTCACTCGTCGGTCAATACCGGCAAGCAGAGTGCCGTTCTGTGTTTCAAATAATGCCGGTATACGATAGTTATTTGAATCCATGAAACCAGGATAATACAGTGACATCGGATCCGTCAGAAGTGCATCATCCGGCATTTCCGTCTCCAGGCTATCGTGAGCCGTTTCAGCTGTAAGCTGTTCAAGCTCTTCCGCATTCATAGCCTCGTCATAGAGACGAAAGGAGGCGAGTCGGCCATCCAGCTCATATTCATTTCCGCTCGAACGCTCCGTTTTCCCTAGGTATGCGCTGTCCGGATTCTCTATTCTGCTTAAAAATGCAGATTCCGTATCTTCGTCCAGAAGAATCTCTTCCCCGTTTAGATACATCGTGTAGGTCTCACCTACGGATAATGCCAGCGTATGAACATACGTTTCTTCAAAATTAAACCCGTCTGCAGAAAGGTGTATATCTCCGGATCCGCTGTGACGGTTTTCAAAACCGATTGTGGAAGGAGAAAGGTAGAGGTGAAAATGGTCATCGGGCATAGAAGAATTACTGAGCGAAAAAAGTGACATGAATGATCCCGCTTCATACGTAAACTGTACTTCAATCGTTCCCTGGTCCAAGAGTTGCAGCTCTTCTACATAATCTTGAAGGTCATACTGTGACGTTCCATCAAGCTCCCCGAACTCTTTGTCGATAAGTGGCTCCGCCGCTGCATGGACAGGCAATGAAGCCGCAACAGCGATCCCCGCAGCAACAACCGAACTGACAGTAATTTGCTTTAACATTCGATCCCTCCTGAAATAAATAATCAACAGCCTGATTTAGCTGTTGATGTAAACGCTATCAAAAAAGATAATTAATTGTCAAAATAATTATTAATTTTGGAGTAAACTCCATTATAGTTCATAGAAAAGTCCTGTCAGGATTCTCATGCCTGACAGGACGTTTTTGAATTAGTACAGCTTGCTTGAAATGGATTCGGCGACCATTTCTTTTATTTTTGATGCTCTTTCGTAATCCTGCATCGTAAGCCCTGTGCAGAGCAGGTCGATAACGTAGAGCTGCGATACTTTGGACACAAGTGATCCGCTGTCCAGCGGGTTTTCTTTCGCTGCTGTCAGGAGCACGTGGTCTGCATATTTGGTCAGCGGCGAATTGGAGTAGTTCGTGATGGCGATTACTTCTGCTCCCCTTGCTTTCGCCTGCTTGACGGCATCAACGATATCTTTGGTGCTTCCCGTCAGGCTGATAGCTACGATCAGCGACTGCTCATTCATCGATACCGCCCTTGTAATCTGTAAATGCGGATCGGCAACGACTTCGATGTTCTTCCCAATGCGCATCAATCGGTTCTGCATATCCTGACCAGCTATAGCAGAAGAGGAAATACCGTATACGACGACGTCGTTTTTCTGGTACAGAGCCTGAATCGCATTTTCCAGCTCCTGCTGGTCGATCAGGGTGCTTGTGTTTTGAAGGCTTTCCTGCATATTCTGCTTAATTTTTTCCACAAAGGACTCTTCTTCATTTGGTTCCTGATACGTAGCTAGCTCCTGTGCGAGAGCAAATTTGAAATCCTGATACCCTTTAAACCCCATCTTCCGGCAGAAGCGGAGAACGGTACTTTCCCCAGTTTCGCACGCCATCGCAATTTCTGTAAGCGACAGGTACATGACATCGCTAAAGTGGTCAAGAATGTAGCTGTACACTTTATTTTCCGATTTCGTAAACGAGGTCTTATGGTTTTCCATTAAGACCGTCAGCTTTGCCTGATGCTGTTGGATCGATTCCTGATTCGTTTTCATCGGCCCATCCTCTCTTTTCTTCTTTTTTACTATCCTACAGGAGTTTCAGCTAAATAAAAAGCATTTTGGAGTTTTACTCCTTTTTATAAATTTAATTTGACAACAATAATTCTTTATTGTACTCTCAGGTTAAGCGAAAGCGCTTACGAATCTAAGCAAAGGAAAGGAGTGGAGAATCGTTGAGTACGATTATGACCGCACTGTTAACACCATTTACGGAGGATGGTCAGATTCATGAAACGGGCCTCCGTCAGCTTGTCCGGCACAACCGGGATGTGATGAAGGTGGACGGCTTATACGTGGGAGGCTCTACTGGAGAAGGCTTCCTTATGAACATCTCCCAGCGAAAGCAACTGTTTGAGATCGTGAAGGACGAAGCAGGTTCGGATTTTAAACTGACCGCACAGATCGGCTCGTTGAACATTGAAGAGGCGCTCGAACTGGCGGCATACTGTGAAAGCCTGCAGTACGATGCTGTTTCCGCCATCACCCCGTACTATTACCAGTTTTCATTCGACGAGATCTACGACTACTACGTCAAATTGACGGAAGCGACCTTTCTTCCGATGATTATTTATTCGAATCCGTCGTATACAGGAGCCCACTTCACCCTCGAACAGTACGGCAAGCTGCTCCACATACCGGGAGTGACAGGTGTGAAGTACACGGACTCAGACCTAGAGCAGTTTAAACGATTAAAAGAAACGTATCCATCATCCGATTTTTACAGCGGGTCGGATGAAATGTACGCCGACTTTCTGGAGGCTGGCGCTGACGGTGCAATTGGAAGCACCTATACACTTTACGGACGACAGACTACTCAGATTCGCGATCTTTTTCTTGAAGGGAAAAAAGAAGAAGCGCAAAAGCTTCAGCTTCAGGTAAAAGACGAAATTCTCAAGCTCGTTGCTGTCGGTATTTATCCTTCCCTAAAGTATGCCTTGACCCTGCAGGATATGGAAGCAGGCTTTATGAAATTTCCATTTAAGAATTTAACTGATGCAGAAAAGCGCAAAGTCGAAGCAGTTATAAATGAATCAACAAGCTCGAACAGTCTTAATTAACGCTGCACGGTAGTAGGAGTGGAAGCGATGAATAACAAATTAATTGTATCCTGTCAGGCTCTTGAAGATGAACCGCTGCACAGCTCTTTCATTATGTCCAAAATGGCACTCGCTGCCTATCAGGGCGGAGCGAGCGGCATTCGTGCTAACTCTGTACAGGATATCCAAGCCATCAAACAAGAAGTCGATCTGCCGATTATCGGTATTATTAAACAGGAGTATGACGATTCAGAGGTTGTCATTACCCCGACTATCAAAGAAGTCCGGGCTCTTGCAAACACCGGCGTGGAATGGATTGCAGTTGATGCGACTGACCGTATTCGACCGGGTGGTGTCACGTTTGCCGAATTCTTTCAGCAGGCAAAGGAGGAATTTCCTGCTCAGAAGTTTATGGCTGATGTATCCACATTCGACGAAGCCATTGCTGCAGAAGCACAGGGCGTTGACGTGATCGGAACGACACTGGTCGGATATACCTCTTACTCAACCGATCTGAAGCCGCTCGCTGTCCTGAAAGACATTTTAGCTGAGACGTCTCTTCCGGTTTTCGCTGAAGGAAACATGAATACGCCGGATACGGCACGAAAAGCGATCATGCTTGGGGCTGAAAAAGTGGTCGTCGGAAGTGCTATCACACGTCCGCAGTTTTTAACAGAACGATTTTCTAAAGCAATACCAACTGAACCTATATCTCTTCAAAGGGAGGAAAAGTACTGATGAAAAAAATAATGGGCATCTCTCTCGTAACGATGGGTGGACTATTTTTGGCAGCCTGCGGCAATGATGCAAATGAAAACGGCGGAAACGCAGAGGCAGAAAACGGTGCTGCTGAAAATCAAACAGAAAATGAAGAAAATGCTGAAGCAGCTGAAGAGGAAATCACGCTTAGCTTTGGAATGCAGCAAGGTACACAGTCCAATGAATATGCTGCTGCAGAACGCCTTGCAGAGTATCTTGAAGAGGAATCAGATGGTGCAGTAACCCTCAATATTTATCCGGACGCCCAGCTGGGAACAGACCTGGATATGCTCGGAGAAGTAGAGGACGGCACGCTTGATATTACACTTTCCGAAGCCGGACGCTTCGGTGAGTGGGTGCCGCGGGCTGAATTGCTCATGCTGGCTTATATGATCGATGATTTCGCTCATTTAGAGCGTGTCCTTTATGATACCAGCTACGGAGAAGAGCTTCTGGATGAACTCGAACAGGAGCACGGCATGCGCGTAGTCGACACAGCTTACAACGGTACAAGACAGACGACGTCCAGCTCGGAAATTCAGTCGATTGACGATATGGCCGGTCTGAGCCTCCGCGTACCGGAAGCGCAGAATCTGCTGGACTATGCCGAATATACCGGTGCCAACCCGACCCCGATGGCCTTTGATGAAGTCTACCTAGCGCTGCAGACTGGCCAAGTAGACGCGCAGGAGAACCCGCTTTCTCTGATAGAGGCGAACTCGTTCTATGAGGTACAAGACTATCTCATCATGACCCACCACGTGGTCAACGATGCCAACTATGTCGTCAGCCAGCAGACTTGGGACGAGCTGTCTGAAGAACATCAAACAATGCTGGAAGAAGGTATTGCTGAAGCAGTCGATCTGCACACTTCCCTCTTTGAAGAAGAGGAAGAAGAGCTTGTCGCGTTCTTCGAAGAAGAAGGGATGACGGTGATCGAACCGGATCTGGCTCCTTTTGAAGAAGCTCTGGAAGATTCCTATGACCATCACTTAGAGAACATCGGTGAAGGTGCAGAAGAGTACATGCAGGTCATTGAGGACGCACGCGAATAATCGGTCAGGTGGCGATCATGCATGAAAAAATTCATTGAAAACTTTGAAGAAATCGTCGGGAGTATCTTGTTTGCCTTCATGCTCCTGATCCTCGTTGTTCAGATTTTATCTCATCAGGGGATTGGCGCTCCTCTGGTGTGGTCTGAGCAGCTTTCTAAGCTGATCTTTATTTACGTCGGCTATTTAGGCGTGATCTCTTGCGTAAAAGATGGCAGCCATGTGTCGATCGATGTGCTGGTCAACCGCTTTTCTCCCGCCGTTCAAAAAGCGGTCTATCTATTTAATCACGTGCTGATTCTTGCGTGTCTGATTCTGATTCTTTATATCAGTCTCCCAATTTTAGAGCGGCAAAGCCGGCATGACATGGTTTCGCTCGACATTTCTTATTTTTATATGTATGTGGCCCTGCCTCTGCTGACCCTGCTGATGGCAGTCCGACTAGTCGAGAGAATTGTAAAGGATCTGCGCCACGATCGAATTGGAGGCAGTGACTGATGGAAATTTGGCTGATTTTTCTCATATGGCTCGTATTAATATTTCTGAATATGCCTATCGGCTTCTCTCTTATTTTGGCCGGATTTCTCTACTTTTTAACGAATGACTGGTCTGTCGTATATGCAGCAGGATCAAATTTTATCAGCGGTATCGACAGCTTCACGCTCCTGGCAGTGCCTTTCTTTATTTTGACCGGAGCACTTATGAATTCCTCTGGCATCACGGACAGTATCTTTAACTTTGCGAGGTCGACTGTCGGCCATGTTAAAGGTGGCATCGGGCACGTCAATATTCTCGCCAGCTTAATTTTTGCCGGAAAATCCGGGTCTGCGCTCGCTGATGCCGGCGGCCTTGGTCAGCTTGAAATTAAAAGCATGCGTGAAGCCGGGTATCATGATGATATCAACGGCGGACTCACTGCTTCTTCCGCTATTCTCAGCGGTATTATCCCGCCGAGCATTAACTTAATCATTTACGCCGCGATTGCGAATGTCTCTGTGGCTCAAATGTTCGCTGCAGGTATTGTACCAGGGCTGTTAATTTCCCTGTCGCTATTCGGGACGATGTATTTTCTCGCCAGAAAGCGGAACTATCCCATCGCACCGCGGGCCCCCTTCCGTGAGGTCCTTCGCAGCTTTGGCAAGTCGTTCTGGGCCCTGATCACACCAGTCATTATCATCGGCGGTATTCTTTCCGGTTTTTTCACACCGACGGAAGCTGCTGCCGTCAGTACCGTCTATGCCTTGTTTTTAGGATTTGTTGTATACCGTCAATTAACGATCCGTAAAGTAGTCGATAACTTCGTCTACTCGCTGAAGTTGACCGGGGTTGTGGTTTTAATGATGATGGGCGTCGAGTTTTTCGGACAATTCATTGCCAGAGAGCGTGTGCCGACGATCGTTGCAGACTTTTTTCTGACGATTACGGAAAACCCAATTCTGCTGCTGATCATTATCAGCCTTTTGCTATTGATTCTCGGCACGTTTATTGAAGCGCTGGCACTGCTCGTACTCGTCGTGCCTGTATTGATTCCGGTTATTTTGAATGCCGGCATTGATCCCGTTTTCTTCGGCGTCTTTGTTATTATTAACTTAATGATCGGCATTTTAACACCGCCGATGGGTATGGCCTTGTTCGTCGTATCCAGGGTGGGAGAAATACCGATGGGCACGATGTACCGCGGGGTTATCCCGTTTATTATCCCGTTTTTATTTATTCTGCTGGTCGTTATTTTCTTCCCGCAGATCATCACCTTTGTACCTGAAATGCTTCGGTAATAAAAAGGAGGATTCTTCATGTATGCAGTATTGGATATCGGAGGAACAACGATTAAATACGGCCTTGCTGCTGCAGACGGAAGTCTCCATCATATAAGACGGGTTCCGACCCTTGGGAAAGATCGCCAAACCCCAGTAATGGAAACGGTTCTTGGCCTTTGTAAAGCGCTTCTTAACGAACACCCTGTTCAAGGCATTGCCATCAGCTCTGCAGGGCAGATAGACAGTAGGAACGGACGCGTCGTTTTTGCTACGGAGTCCCTTCCAGACTACACCGGCACCCCGGTGAAAAGTGAATTAGAAGATCAGTTTAAGGTGCCGGTTTCGCTTGAGAACGATGTGAACTGTACACTGCTTGGAGAAAAGTGGAAAGGAGTCGCCCAGGCTCATGCCAATGTTCTTTGTTTAAGCTTTGGTACCGGGATCGGCGGCGCTGTGATGATAGATCATGCTCTGTATCATGGAAACAGTTATTCCGCTGGAGAATTCGGGCATATGCACTTTGCTGCGGGCGGTATAGCCTGCCCTTGCGGTGACAGCGGCTGCTTTGAAATGTATGCTTCCAGCCGCGCGCTGGAACAACAGTTGCAGAAGAAAACGTCCAGCAGCAAAACGCTCCCTGTTTATTTTCAAAATGCACAGTCCGGAAGCCAAGAGGAACTTGCAGCTATTGAAGAGTGGGCGTCATACGTCTCGCTTGGGATTAAATCTCTTGCCCATGCTTTTAATCCGTCTATGATCGTCATCGGTGGCGGCATAGCCGAACAGGGCACATTCATCTCCGATAAGATCCAGTACTACGTCGATTCCCGGATCATGGCGTCTTACAAGCCACTGCATGTCCGTACAGCGACTCATCAAAACGACGCCAATCTGCTGGGGGCACTTTATCATCACCTCAAGCAGCATCACTCATACTAACATTCTGCTACACTTATTCGAATATAAGCAGCCCGATCTCTCCCCCTTGAGATCGGGCTGCTTTTTCTAAGTATGCGGCACCCCCTGATCTTTCCCGATCAGGGAGATTCCTTTTTTCTTACATATTCGGTGGCCCAATCCGCGGGCTGTTTTCTGGAATTTCGGTGTCGTAGAAGTCCGGGTCAATGTCATAGATTTCACCGGTCGCCAGTCCGAGCAGCGTCTCATAGAGGCCGACGTACGTCTGCTGAATCAGCATGCCGTTCGCTTTCTGGCCGGTGTGGCCGTCAGGATGCTGCTGGCCGCGCGTTTCATAGAGCATGATCGCGGCATCGTTCAGCGAGTAGCTCCCGAGTGCGGTACCTGGAAGATCCACTTCCGGGAAGCGGCTGATAGCGCCAAACGGCGAGTTGCCGCGCTGAAGCTGTTGGTACACGTGCGAGTTTACCTGCTTGGAAAGTTCAAGAGACTCTTCGCTCAGCTGGTAATCTGTTCCGTCGTAGGAAACGACGTTGTCCTCATCTACGACCTGCGCAATCAGCTGCAGCGTGTTGAGCCGGTCATCGTCCTCTGAAACGACGTTGCTGTAACGGTGATGATGGTCGATAAACAGATCCGGCTCCAGCTCTTCAAATACGTCGCGCGAGGCTCTTGCTTCCGGCGTCACGTAGAAGCCCGGCTCCGTTCCGAGTCCCGGAAGCAGGTCTGCTTCTTCCGGCGACAGCTCAAATGACAAATCCGGATGGAAGTCGCGGTTGACGTCAAAGCCGAGCTCGCCGCTCACCGTGTCCGGCCGGTAGTACCATGGCGCTGACGTATCCTCTGCCAGTCCCCACTCTTCCGGCGTCCACTCCTGAATATTCTGACGCTGCTTCGCCTGTCCCTGCTCGACCTCGAACGTTTCCGATCCATCCGGGTTCAGCATCGGCAGAATGTAGACGGTCACGTTATCAAGAATCGTGCGCACGTCGCGGTTGTTGCTCATCGTCAGGTTGTGGATCAGGCTGACGGCAGCTTCTGTGCCTGCCTGTTCATCACCGTGAATCTGCGTCTGCAAAAATACTTTAGGGTTATCGGTATCCGCGTCCCCAAACTTCGCCACATAAATCGGATAATCGTATGTAGCAGAGTGGCCGACTACCTCCAGCTCCATGCGGTCGTGGCGGTCCCGCTCGTTGATCTGCTCCAGCTTTTTATGCAGCTCATCCGGAGACAAAAAGCTTTCCAGCATTACCTGTTGACCAGGCTGGATCCACGGCCCGTTCGGTTTCGACTGCGGCTCTGCGCCAAGACTCCCTGGCAGCACAACGGACGCTGCCATCGTCGCTGCTAAACTGATGCCAAGTACCTTCTTCTTCATTTTAAAACCTCCCTGTAGGATAATATCTTAATTTTCGCCTTCCGAAATAAAAAGCGCAACCTGTTTTCAGAAAAATAAGACAATAAAACCAACAATTGGGTGAAACCACGCTGGCTTTTGTCATATAATCTAACGATCCAGATGTTTTTCGGCGATATTTACAGGGAGAAAGACAGAGCAAGAAGTGGTTCATCTGACTTTGCGTTCTGCCATGAAAAAAGCCTCTGTCATCCAGTGGATCACAGAGGCACGAATTTATTTACATTACCCTTCCACCACCAGCTGAATCTGGTTGCCTGCCGGGTCGGCGGTGACGATAGCGTCGTTTTCACGGGTAATAGCGGCTTCCGTCTGCTCAAGGCGGGAAAGCACGTTTTGGCGCGCTTCTTCATTCGGAAAGGCGATCGTATAGTGACGGAGGCCGACGCTGTTCTCGGCCGGTGCGGGAATGTTGCGGCCGTTCCATACGTTCAGGGCTACGTGGTGGTGATAGCGGCTGTCGGAAAGGAAATTTGCCTGGCCGCCGTAGGAGCTGACGAGGCTGAGGCCGAGAACCTCTATATAAAAAGCAGTATCCCGCTCCATGTCGGATACGTGCAGGTGGATATGTCCCATCACGGTTCCCTCCGGAAGCCCGTTCCACTCGGTGTCGCCGGCTGCCTCCAAAAGACTTTCCACATCGAGCGGTTCGGTGACCATGCCGACCTGATCATTCGTCCACGGCCAGCTGGACGGATCGCGGTCGGCGTAGATTTCAATGCCGTTCCCGTCCGGATCCGACAGGTACAGTGCTTCACTGACCCGGTGATCCGAAGCCCCCTGAATCACGTTTCCGTGCTTGACCGAGTGCTTGATAAAGCGGCCGACGTCGGCACGGTCCGGCACGAGCAGCGCAAAGTGAAACAGGCCGGTCGTGCGCGGCTGCTTCGGCATGACGTCCTCCGGCTGCTCGAGCGTCAGGAGTACGGTACCTCCTGCCGTAAGTTCCGCTGTGCGTGCTGTCTGGTCGGTTACTTGAAAGCCGATTACGGTCGTGTAAAAACGAAGCGCCCTTTCTAAATCTTCTACTTTCAGAGAGACACGGCTCACGTGGGTAACTGGTTTACGGTGAAAGTTCATGATTTATCGTTCCTTTCGTTTATGATTACAGCTGCTCCAGATGCCCGGAGCGAGTTCTTTTCGTCTGCAAATAGGCTTCGTTAAACTCGGAAACACCGCCCCAGATCGACTGGCGCTCTGTCAGGGTTATTCCGGCCCGCGTAAGAGCCTCGATCTTGTTCGGATTGTTTGTAAGAAGTGTTACCGGCTTGGATCGGAGGCTCTTCAGCACCAAGACGGCCTCCTCGTAGCTTCTCGCATCATCAGCAAAGCCGAGCGCATGATTGGCATCGATCGTATCAAAGCCGTTCTCCTGCAGGAGGTACGCCATCGCCTTGCTGAACAGTCCAATCCCTCTTCCTTCATGGTTTGCGAGGTAAAAGAGTGCTCCTGCTCCACGGTCGGCAATCGTACGCATCGACTGCTTCAGCTGAAAGCCGCAGTCGCAGCGCTTACTGCCGAAAATATCCCCCGTGTGGCAGATGGAGTGCATACGGGTCACCGCATCTTCTGCTTCAGCAAAATCCCCGTAGACGAGTACACTCGACTGCTGCAGGTTTGCCAGGTCGGCCTGAGCAAGCTGCTCGAGAAGCTTTTCATAGTTTACAGCGGCCTCGCTGCAAGTCAGCCAGGAATACCACTGAAAGGTAACCGTTCTGCCGTCGAGATGAACCGGCATGCGGACCGGGCCAACAAGATACATCGCCTCTCCATCTCGCTCGATCAGCTGTATCTTCCTGTCGAGGAGACGGTAAACGTCTTTACGTATGCTTGAAAGCATCCTGTTGCCCTCCTTCAACCATAGCACGGATCCACTGCTGAAAGCCCTGCTTAATATCAGCCGGTACGGCATGTCCGCCGTCAAACGCTGTAAACTGTACGTCAACGCCGCCCTGTTCGAGACGGTGACGCGCCTCTTCTCCCCATGCATACGGCAGCACCGGATCGGCTGTACCGTGTGCCATATAGACGGAGAGATGCGCGGCGGCTTGCTCGCGCATAAATGCTGGTAGGTAGCAGCTCAGCACTCCGACACCGCGGATCTGTTCTTGGTGCATCAGTCCGAGCGAGAGAGAGGCAATTGCCCCCTGGCTGAATCCGGCCAGATACACATGTTCCGGATCGATCGGATGCTCGTTTAAACTGTCTTCTATAAACTCTGTCAGCCGCTCCATTGCATCCGCGAACACCTCGTAGTGCGGCTTGCCGAACTCCTCGATTGTAAAATACGCATATCCCGGCGGATGCGGCAGGTGCCCCCGCAGGCTGAACACGTAAAAACGGTCACTCAGCTCCTCCCCAAGTGCTAACATGTCCTGTTCATTGCTCCCCATCCCGTGCAGCAAAAATACGACCGGATTTGCTTCGGCCGGTGCGGCCGGTTTTCGCAGCTCGTAGGTGAATGTCATAACACCACTCCTTTTTCTTTTGCGAAACTAATATTCATATAAGAAAACTATCTTTCAAAAAAATATCGCATACTTTTAGTAAGTGATTGATTACTTTTAAGATACGCCCTTCCCGCTGGTTTGTCAAGAAATTGTTTGTTAATATAAAACTAAGTTTCTTATTAGAATAATTCGAGGTGAACAGCTGTGGAAATCGGATCGAAAATACGGGCCATCCGCAACCGAAAGCGGATTACGATTGCGCAAATGAGTGAGAGCACCGGCCTCTCCAAAGGCTTTATCAGCAACGTGGAAAACAACAACACTTCTCCTTCCATCGCCACCCTGCAGACCATTGCAGTATTTTTGAAGGTGCCGCTCCCGTACCTGCTGCTGGAGAAAAATGAGCACATGCGCGTCGTACGTCAGAGCGAACGGCGTCATTCCGTCTACAGAGGGTTAACCATCGAACACCTCGCCTCAAAAGGCGGGCTGCGCACGATGATCGTGGAAATCCCGCCCGGCGACTCGATCGGCGAGCCCCACTCCCACGAAGGAGAGGAATCTCACTTCGTGCTGGAAGGGAAGCTTCTCGCCGAACAGGGCGAAGACTCGTTCATCGTTGAACAGGGCGACTCCTTCAGCTGGAACGCAAGCGTCCCCCACTTCGTGCAAAACGTCGGTGACGAAAAAGCTGTTGTGTACATTGCGATCTATACCGATACCGAGCTGATCGACGTGCTGTAAGAGAAGGTGCGCTGCCTCTTTAACGAGCCGGATTCTTGGCGCCGTGTCCCTCCGCCATATTATGATAGCGGATAAGGAGCGTTCGCGCTCCGGGTTTACGATAAAGGAGCTGTTTACGTATGGTCATGGCAAAAGCACGCGCGGTGGACGGACCGCATCAGTCGTTTCGCAAGGCGGACATCCAACGCCGCGAGCTCGACAAGCACGATGTATTACTGGAGATCCACTATGCCGGCATCTGTCACTCTGACATTCATACGGCACACGGCGATTGGGGCGAGGCCCACTACCCGCTCGTTCCCGGTCATGAAATCGCCGGGATCGTCAAAGAGGTCGGCTCTGACGTCACGAAGTTCCAGCCGGGCGACCGCGCCGGCGTCGGCTGTATGGTTGAATCTTGCGGCTCGTGCGAGAACTGCGAAGCCGGAGAAGAGCAGTACTGCTTAAAAGGCAATACGCCGACGTATGACGGCGTCGATAAATACGGAGAGCCGACGCAGGGCGGCTACTCGACGCACATCGTCGTGACAGAGGATTTCGTCCTCCACATTCCGGAAAACCTGCCGCTGGATGCTGCTGCGCCGCTTCTCTGTGCGGGCATCACGACCTTTTCTCCGCTGAACCGCTGGCAGGCCGGACCAGGCAAAAAAGTAGCCGTCGTCGGACTCGGCGGACTCGGGCATATGGCCGTCAAAATCGCGAATGCAATGGGAGCGGACGTAACCGTGCTCTCTCAGACGCTGAACAAGCAGGACGACGGGCTCCGCTTTGGTGCAAGCGCCTATTATGCAACGAAGGATGAAGAGACGTTTGATACACTCGCCGGACAGTTTGATCTGATCATCAACACCGTGAGCGCGAAAATCAACATCAACGACTACCTCTCCCTGCTCCGCTTAGACGGAACGCTCGTCAACGTCGGTGCTCCGGCAGAGCCGCTGGATGTACACGTCTTTTCCCTGATCCCGCAGCGCCGCTCCTTCGCCGGCTCGCTGATCGGCGGCATCCATGAAACGCAGGAAATGCTCGACTTCTGCGCCAAGCACGAGATCATGCCGGAAATCGAAGTCATTTCCGCAGACGACATCGACGACGCTTACGAACGCGTACAGAAATCAGACGTCAAATACCGCTTCGTGATCGATACGAGCACGCTTTAATTGGTAAAAAGGAGCCCTCTGCGAGAAGATGCAGAGGGCTTATTTTAGCGTATGGAGCTGAAGTAAGTACGGCGGACGTCCTCTTTCCCTTGGTTCCTATACGCGAAGAGCCTCGTTAATCCTTCTTCTTTCGGAGGCCGTACATGAGAACAGCAACCAGCACTGCAGCAATGATGATGAACATGACAGGTTCCATCTTCCTGCTCCTTTCCCACACTGCGTTCGTACATTCAGCATAGCTCCATGGCATAAAATCAGCTAGATGACCATCGACTTATCTTTTCGTTTCCCTCTATATGGAAAATTTGCACGTGTTACACTACAGGTAACCGGCCTTTATTGGAGGTGGAATGATGCTTTGGAAAACGGTCCTGCTATTTGTCTTCGGCGCTCCGTTTCTGACCGCTATGAGTCAGTGGACGGGCGGATCGTATACGCTGATCGACAGCATCGCCGTGTTAAGTTTCGTCGTCCTGTTCACGTTTGCTGGGCGCTATTTGACGAAACCGCGTCAAAAGCAGACGGAAGGCTGATACGCCGGCTTATCGTAGCACTGCCGCTGTTAGTCGTGCTATAGTAATAATGTTCCATGTAGCAAACAACTGCATAAGTGAGTGATTCAGGTGCAGCGAGGCGTTCTGCTTTGCTGCTTAAAAGGGAAATCGGTGAAGAGTCCGATGCTGTCCCGCAACTGTATTCGTGAGCGACCCGGAGTTGCCACTGTTTCTGCTGAGAGCGGAAATGGGAAGGAGCCGGGAAGCGATGAGCGTAAGCCAGGAGACCTGCCTGTTTCAGCAGACATTCGTACCTACGAGGATAGGAGATGTTAAGTGTGAGTATACCGTATGGACCCGTGCGCCTTGCTGCGCCGCTCCAGCGCTTGGTTAAGCGTGCGCTCTTCTTAACAGCTTCCTCAAGGGAGTTGTTTTTTTATTGTGATGACAAGGAGGGCACGTATGAACGAGCGAACCGAACACTATGAGGAGCAGCTGACGTCATTTTTTATGTATCAAACGCTTTACCTGGAAAACGCCGCCTCCCTGCGAGAACACGTCGAGCATCTGCAGCAGAAGCTGGATGCGTCCGAAAAGCAGCATCTGGAGGCTGCCTATCAACTCGTGCTGCAGCACATCGCCGGAAGCAGGCAGACGACATGACCGGGCTGAAGCAACGAAACACGACCAGACAGGAGATTCTGAGTGCCGCTCACGAGGCGTTTGTTGACGGCGCTCTGACGACGTTTTTATTCGTCAATATTTCCGTGATCAACCTGTATTTGAAGGAGAAAACATCGTACAACAACAGCTTTGTTTATCAGTTCGCTAATCTCTATGTACCGCTTGGCGGGGCCGCGTTTATGCTGCTGCTCATCATGATGATCGAGCCATCGGCCGTCCTGGTCGGCCTCATCTGGACCGCAGTCGGCGTCGGCTATCTGCTCTACATGACCAACGTCTTCTCCAAGCCGCTCCCGCAGATCAGCCGAAGAACATTGCCGGAGTGAAAAATGTTATACGACGATAACACCCCCTCGCTGCAGGAAAGCAGGAAGGGGGTGTTTTTTGTAGATTTTTATGGATTTTAGAAACGTTCTTTATTCCAGATAGGACTGCACTTGTTCATCAAAATCATCTGGATCATGGGACTCCAGGATAACTTCCTCATGATCGAACAAGAAGAATGCCGGCAGCTCCTCGTAATCGAGTCCTGGATAATCAAGGTTATCCGGATCTGGATCACGATTGGCTCGAAACACGCGAATGGCTGTCTCTTCTTCATATACTTCTGCTTCAACAAAATCAACTGCCTCCGGTTCCCCGATCGCAAAGACGGCGTACTCCCCTTCACTTTCCGCCAGCAGCTCCTGATAGACCAAGTTCCCTTGATCAGAAGAACAAGCACCCAGCAACAACAGTAAGCTTAAACCTGCTATGAATCGCACAAAACCCATTTACAGAAACACCTCTCCATTTTTGTTGTCAACCTCTTCCTGTCCCTTCCTTCTTCTAGCCTGCAGCTAGTATTCCTTCAAGGATGTCGTTTTGATTAAGGCATCATCATAAAAACATGCGGTTCGATAAGCACGTTAAGGTAGAAGCTGAACATAATAAAAAACCCTCTGCCGGGTTGGTAGCAGAGGGTTTTGACGAGTTGGGCGCCGTCCACAGGCGCCCAGCCGCTGTTGTTTGAAATTATCGCTTCGAGAACTGAGGTGCACGACGTGCTGCTTTAAGACCGTATTTCTTACGCTCTTTCATTCGTGCATCACGAGTCAGGTAGCCAGCTTTCTTCAGAGCCGGACGGAATTCCGGATCTGCTTGAAGCAGTGCGCGTGCAACACCGTGACGGATTGCACCGGCCTGGCCTGTGTAGCCACCGCCGTTTACAGTCACGTGAATGTCGTACGTGCCTTCTGTTTGTGTTTCAGCCAGTGGCTGCTTTACGATTACTTTGAGTGTTTCGAGGTCGAAGTAGTCATCGATGCTGCGCTTGTTGATCATGATCGTACCATCACCTGGTACGAGACGCACGCGGGCAACGGAGTTTTTACGACGACCTGTTCCATTGTATTGAACTTGTGCCAAGAAAATTCCCTCCCTTTAAATTATCCGCGTAGCTCGTACGCTTCTGGTTGTTGTGCTGCGTGTGGGTGCTCGCTTCCAGCATACACGTGCAGTTTCTTTCCTGTCTGACGGCCGAGCGGGCCTTTTGGAAGCATTCCTTTGATGGAAAGCTCAAGCAGACGCTCCGGCTTGTTCGCACGCATGTCGCCTGCAGAAGTCGCCTTCAGGGAACCTGGGTAACGGCTGTGACGGTAGTAGTACTTGTCCTGCAGCTTGTTACCTGTCAGGTGGATCTTGTCAGCATTGATGATGATGACATTGTCACCAGTATCGATGTGCGGGGTGAATGTTGGCTTGTGCTTCCCGCGGAGCAGGCTTGCAACCTCAGAAGACAGACGACCGAGCGTCTGGCCTTCTGCGTCAACAACCAGCCATTTGCGTTCTACTTCAGTTGGCTTCGCCATATATGTTGTACGCATGATTAATTTCCCTCCTAAATGTGACTCATTCAAAAAAACAACTTACGATCTAATCGATTCCGTACCCGGGGCAAGTGGGCATAAGAATACCGTTAACCATCATATAATAGATGCTCTGCTGTGTCAATACGAAAAAACACACGGGCGAGTTGTTTTTCCATCTTTTTTTACTGCGGATGGATTTTAGCTGCGAGACGTGCCTTCAGCTCCTCTTCCGTGTAGTCGACGCCGGCTAAATAAAGGCCGTGGCCGGGGGCTGTTTTCGCAGCGAGCGTACGGTCTTCTGCATGAAGCAGCTCCGGAAGTGACTCCGGCTCGCGGCTGCCGTACCCGATGTCTAACAGCGTGCCGGTCATGACGCGCACCATCTGGTACAAAAAGCCGCTCCCGATAAAGCGCAGCACCCACTCCTCGCCTTCCCGGATCACGTCGATCGCGTACATCGTCCTTACTTTGTCCTCGACGTCCGTGCGGGGCGAGGAGAGGCTCGCAAAGTTGTGCGTGCCGAGCAGATAGGCAGCCGCTTTCTGCATGCGCTCTGCATCCGGCTCGTGCCGCAGCTGGTACACGTAGTGTCTGCGGAAGACGTCCCGCTCCCGGGCTGTCGTGAGCCGGTAGCGGTATTCCTTCGCCACAGCTCCATAGCGGGCGTGAAACCCTTCCGGAGCCGTCTCAGCGTGTCTCACGTGGATGTCATCCGGCAGCAGGCTGTTCAGTGCCATCGGCCAGCGCTCTTCCGGAATAGCGAGCGGCGTATCGAAGTGAACCGGCTGGCTTAGTGCATGCACGCCGGTGTCCGTTCGCCCCGACGACGTGGACGGCCAGCTGGCTGCTTTATGCAATTTAGCGAGCGCCCGCTCGACCTCTCCCTGGACCGAGCGCGCGTCCGGCTGCTTCTGGTAGCCGCGAAAGCCGCTCCCGTCATAGCTGATCTGCATCACCATACGTTTCATGAACAACGCTCCTTTTTATCCAACAGACAGCACGCTCCACACGCCAAAAGCTGCAAACACGAGCAGCACGACCGTATCGCGGTTCCGCCAGGCGAGCTGCCGGAACTTCGTGCGTCCTTCACCGCCCGCGTAGCCTCTCGCCTCCATCGCTTCTGCCAGCTCTTCGGCCCGCTGAAACGACTGGACAAACAGCGGCACGAGCACTGGGATAAACGCGTTAAGCCGCTTCCAGATCGAGCCGCTGGAGAACGTGGCGCCCCGGGCGGTCTGTGCCTTTAAAATCTTTTCCGTTTCCGTTAAAAGCGTCGGGATAAAGCGGAGCGCGATCGACATCGTCAGCGCAAGCTCATATACCGGCACGCGGAAACGGTTGAGCGGATGCATGAGCCGCTCCATCCCGTCGGTCAGATCAACCGGGGTCGTCGTGAGAGTGAGCATCGTCGCGAGCACGATCAATAAAAACAGGCGCGTCGCAATCAGGCTGCCCTCTATAACGCCGCCGCTGTAAATCGTGAGCCAGCCGAGACTGACGAGCACTGTTCCATCCCGCGTCATAAACAGATGCAGGAGGAACGTAAAGACGACGATAAGCAGAATCACGCGGATTCCTTTCCAGAAAAAGCGGAACGGGATCCCGGCGGATAAAAAGGCGGCGACCGTGAGCGCTGCTGCCGTCCCGAGCACGAGCGGGTCACGTGAGACGAACAGAAAGATCATAAAAATGATGACGGCAATCAGCTTTGCCCGGGGATCAAGCGAATGAACGAACGATTTCCCCGGCACGTACTGGCCGATGATGACGTGCTCAAGCATCCTGTACGCCCCCTTTCAGAAGCGTCAGAATGCGCGAGAATGTTTCTGTTTCATCAAAGGCACTGATATCCACTTTAGCTCCGGAAGCCTCTCTCAGCCGGTACAGGAGCCTGACGGTGTCCGGCATTTCCAGCTGATGGCGCTCCAAAAGCTCCGCGTCCGTAAACAGCTCACGCGGCGCTTTCTGCGCGATCGCTTTTCCGTCCTCCATCACCGTCACCGTGTCTGCATAGCGGGCGACGGCATTCATGTCATGGGAAATCATAACGACGGTCCGCTCCGGCTTTTCCTCTTGCCAGGAGCGAAACAGCTCCATCATGCTTTCACGGCCGGCCGGATCGAGTCCTGCCGTCGGCTCATCGAGTAACAGCAGCTCCGGTTCCATTGCGAGCACGCCTGCAATCGCAGCCCGGCGCATCTGTCCCCCGCTCAAATCGAACGGCGAACGGGTGAACAGCTCGGCGCTGATGCCGGTGCGTGCAAGTGCCTCTTCCGCGAGACGGCGGGCCTCGTCATCCGTGAGACCGAGGTTTTTCGGACCGTACATGACGTCGTCGATCACTGTTTCATCAAACAGCTGGGCCTCGGGAAACTGAAACACGACGCCTGCTTTGCGGCGAAGACCCGCTATGTGCTTCTGCTTCGTTTCCGGGGTGATCGTCCAGTCGCCGACGTAGACTGTTCCCTCCTGCGGACGGAGCAGGCCGTTTAACAGCTGCAGCAGCGTCGACTTGCCCGACCCGGTATGGCCGACGCAGGCGTGAAAGGCACCGAAGGCAAATGAGACCGACGTGCCCTGAAGTGCCTTCGCTTCAAACGGGCCTCCCGGCATATAGGCATACGAAACGTTCTCTACACGTAATTGCACAGCACCCTCACCAGCTCTTCTTCTGACGTAGGGGACCCGGGGTCAATCCCTTCCAGCCGCAACCGCTCCGCCATCAGCACCGCAAGCGGAAGCACCAGGCCCGCCTCTTTTAAGAGATCAGGCTTTTTGAACAGCTCAGCCGGCGATGCATCGGCTGTCAACTGCCCTTCGCGCATGACGAGCATGCGGTCCGCTTCAGCAGCTTCCTCGAGGTCATGCGTGATCATAATGACCGTGATTCCGTCCTCGCGGCAAAGCCTGCGGACAACGTCACGTACGTCACTTCGTCCGGCCGGGTCCAGCATCGACGACGCCTCGTCCAGAATGATCACATCCGGCTTCAGCGCCGTAATGCCGGCAAGGGCCACACGCTGCTTCTGACCCCCGGAAAGGCGGTGCGGCTCGCGGTCCTCGAGCCCGCT
Source organism: Alkalicoccus luteus (assembly GCF_052061695.1). Taxonomy (NCBI): domain Bacteria; kingdom Bacillati; phylum Bacillota; class Bacilli; order Caryophanales; family Bacillaceae; genus Alkalicoccus; species Alkalicoccus luteus. Next base: position 51,660 of record NZ_JBPZEY010000008.1, on the reverse strand, counting down.
TAATCCGAGCCTCTCCACTGCCGCTGCGACACGCTCCTTCATCTCGTCATACGGAATGCCCGCATTCTCAAGTCCGAAGGCGATATCGTCTGCGACCGTCGGGGCGACCAGCTGGTTATCCGGCTGCTGAAACACCATCCCGGCCCGGCGGCGGAGTGTCATGATCGTCTCCGGGTCGGTCGTCAGAAAGCCGCACGTCGTCACCGTGCCCTCCCGCGGAAGCAGCAGGCCGTTCAGACAGCGGGCGAGCGTCGACTTGCCGGAACCGTTGTGGCCGGTTACCGCCAGCCATTCACCGGCTGCAGCGGTAAACGACACGTTTTTTACGACATCTGTCTCCCCATCATAGGAAAACGAGACGTTTTCTACGATTACCCGGCTCATGTCTGCCCGCTCCTTTCACGTATAGATGAATGATGGATCTCTGCTGAGAGGCTAATCGTAACTCACAGCCCCTATTCGCAGCAGATTCCGCCGCTGTGCGCAGTGATCGCTGCTTTATGCGTACCGGTACCCTCGTTGTGCGTAAAGATCCGCCGTTTATGCGCAGATAGACGGCTGTTGTGCGGAAGCGGAAACGAGGAGCCCCCTGCGGTCGTCCATTATCAACAAAAAAAGGGCGTCGCGCAATGACTGTTTCCAGCATTGGCTGTGCGCCCCTTTCGCTTCCTTATACGAGCTCGATGATTGCCATTTCCGCACCGTCTCCGCGGCGTGGTCCAAGCTTCATCACGCGAGTGTAGCCACCCTGGCGTTCGTCGTAGCGCTTTGCGATGTCATCGAAAAGCTTCTGGACTGCGTCCTGACCAGTTTCTTCGTTCGCTGTTTCTTTGCGGACGAATGCAGCAGCCTGACGGCGTGCATGCAGGTCTCCACGCTTACCGAGCGTGATCATCTTCTCGACAGTGGAACGAATTTCCTTTGCTTTCGCTTCTGTCGTTTCAATGCGCTCATTGATAATCAGATCTGTAGTGAGATCGCGGAGCAGGGCTTTACGCGCGCTGCTGTCACGACCGAGCTTTCTGTATGCCATGAGTCATTTCCCTCCTTCGCTGAATCCATCCGGCCAAAGCCGGATGCAAAGTCGTCAGTCTTCTTTACGCAGGCCGAGGCTGAGTTCGTGCAGCTTTTCCTGGACTTCCTCAAGGGATTTGCGTCCGAGGTTGCGCACTTTCATCATGTCCTCTTCGGACTTCTGCGTCAGTTCCTGAACTGTATTAATACCGGCACGCTTCAGGCAGTTGTATGATCGCACAGATAGGTCGAGTTCCTCGATCGTCATCTCGAGTACCTTTTCCTTCTGATCTTCCTCTTTTTCGACCATGATCTCAGCGTTTTGCGCCTGATCGGTGAGGCCGACGAAGATGTTCAGATGTTCTGTCAGGATCTTTGCTCCGAGCGATACGGCTTCTTCCGGACGGATACTTCCATCTGTCCAAACGTCGAGCGTCAGCTTGTCATAGTTTGTTACCTGACCGACACGCGTGTTTTCCACCTGGTAGTTCGCACGCACGACCGGCGTGAAGATGGAGTCGATCGGAATGACACCGATCGGCAGGTCGCCGGTATTGTTGTCCTCAGCGAGAACATACCCGCGGCCGCGTGACGCTGATACTTTCATTTGGAACTGCGCGCCTTTGGAGAGCGTTGCGATATGAAGTTCCGGATTCAGGATTTCAACGTCGCTGTCGTGCGTGAAGTCCGCAGCAGTGACAACTCCCTCTCCATTTGCTTCGATCTCAATCGTCTTCTCCTCATCGGAGTAGATTTTAAGCGCGAGCTTTTTCAGATTCAGGATGATCGTGGTTACATCCTCCACGACACCTTCAATAGTTGAAAACTCGTGCAGTACGCCGTTAAAGGAAACGGACGTAACCGCTGCTCCCGGCAGTGAGGAGAGCATGATGCGGCGCAGAGAGTTCCCAAGCGTTGTTCCGTATCCACGTTCCAGAGGTTCTACGACGAATTTTCCGTACGTTTGATCGTCGCTTAATTCGACTGTTTCAATCTTCGGCTTTTCTATCTCGATCATTCAACAAACCCTCCTTCAAAACGTCGAAACCCCGGTTGTGAGTGACCACAACCGGAATCCCTCACTGGGCACACCTTGAACTGTTACGATTTTCATCCCGTTCAGGTGGAACGAGACATTGTGCTCGTTGCAATTATACGCGGCGACGTTTTGGTGGACGGCAGCCGTTGTGTGGAACAGGTGTTACGTCACGAATCATGCTCACTTCAAGACCAGTAGCCTGAAGGGAACGGATCGCTGCTTCACGTCCTGCACCCGGCCCTTTAACGGAAACTTCAACTTCCTTCATACCGTGATCCATTGCTGCTTTTGCTGCTGCTTCTGCTGCAGTCTGTGCTGCGAATGGAGTGGACTTACGGGAGCCTTTGAATCCAAGACCGCCTGCACTAGCCCAGGATACGGCGTTTCCCTGAGGGTCTGTGATCGTTACAATCGTGTTGTTGAACGTGGAACGGATGTGTGCAATACCGGACTCTATATTTTTACGCTGACGGCGCTTTGCGCGAGTCGTTTTTGGTTTAGCCATAGTATTCCGTTACCTCCTTTACTTTTTCTTGTTCGCTACAGTGCGGCGTGCACCTTTACGGGAGCGCGCGTTGTTCTTCGTCTTCTGACCACGGACTGGCAGACCGCGACGGTGACGGATTCCACGGTAGGATCCGATTTCGATCAGACGCTTGATGTTGAGGGAAACTTCACGACGGAGGTCCCCTTCTACCTTCACGCTGTCGACAACGCTTCGGATTTTACCGAGCTCTTCTTCTGTAAGATCGCGGACGCGGGTATCAGGAGATACGCCGGCTTCCTCGAGAATTTCCGCAGCGCGGGACTTTCCGATTCCGTAGATATACGTCAGGGAAATGACTACTCGCTTGTCGCGGGGAATGTCAATACCTGCAACTCGTGCCATACATTACACCTCCTGTATTTATCCTTGCTTCTGCTTGTGTTTTGGATTCTCGCAAATTACCATGACGGTACGTTTGCGGCGAATTACTTTGCACTTTTCGCAAATTGGTTTGACGGATGGTCTTACCTTCATGTTCTTTACCTCCTTGATAGTCGGAGTACTGCGCGACTTCTGCCGGTGTTATTTATATCGATACGTGATTCGACCGCGAGTCAGATCATACGGAGATAATTCGACGGTGACCTTGTCTCCCGGAAGAATACGGATATAGTGCATACGAATTTTACCGGATACATGTGCGAGCACCTTGTGCCCGTTATCCAGCTCGACACGGAACATCGCGTTTGGAAGCGGCTCTATGACCGTGCCTTCAACTTCAATAACATCTTCTTTGGCCATGAATTTACTCTCCTTCCTTCAGTAAATTATCGTTGATATGGGACGAAATTGCAAAACGCAGTTTCGCATTGGTGACACGACCTGTTTCTATTATACTGTTCCTTACTTCGGGGGCAATGATCTCCATGCGTTCTAAATGCTGCAGGTTCTTGCGTTTCGGACGATCGACTTTGCGCTTGTCGCCGTCGGCAATGTGCACAAACCGTTCGTCAAGAACCTCTATGATGCACGCATATTGATCTCTATCCCTTCCATTCAGTATCCGCACAAGCTCACCGGCTTGTGGAACCGAGTCAGGATCTTTCATTCCTTGACCACCTTCATCCATCACTGGATTTTGTCAGTATTTCGTATCCTGTTTCGACAATAGCAATCGTGTGTTCAAAATGAGCGCACCGGGAACCGTCACTCGTGACGACCGTCCAATTGTCGGACAGCGTCCGTACGTGCCGTTTCCCAGCATTGATCATCGGCTCCACGGCCAGCACCATTCCTGTTTCCAGCCGGGGTCCCTTGCCGGGAGGCCCGAAGTGGGGAATGGCCGGATCTTCGTGAAGGCTGCGGCCAATACCGTGTCCGGTGTATTCTCTCACAACAGAAAATCCCGCTGCTTCTGCATAGGTCTGCACGGCATGGGAAATGTCGGAGAGATTGTTCCCCGGCGCAGCAGCGCGCAGGCCTTCGTACAACGAGGCTTCGGTGACGTCCAAAAGACGCTCCGACTCCGGGGAAATGCTGCCGACTGGATACGTCCAGGCGGAGTCCCCGTGAAAGCCTTCGTACATAGCCCCGATGTCAATGCTGATGATGTCACCATCCTGGAGCACCCGGGATCCGGGTATTCCATGCACCAACTCTTCGTTTACTGAAGTACAAATACTTCCCGTAAATCCATAGAGCCCTTTGAAGGATGGAACCGCATGTTGAGATCGGATATACCTGTCGGCGATCTGATCCAGTTCTTGCGTTGTGACTCCCGGCTGGATGTGTGCCTGAAGCTCCTGATGAGTGCGGGCAACGATGTCCCCCGCCTTGCGCATCAGGGCCAGTTCATCCGCAGACTTGCGGATGATCATGCACGCGACTCCTGCAGAAGCTTGTCCACATCTGCAAAGACGTCGTTGATATCCTGCTGGCCGTCAATATTACGAAGATAGCCTTTCTCTTCATAAAAGTCAACGAGTGGCTTTGTCTGCTCGAGATTGACTTCGAGACGCTTATCAACCGTTTCCGGCTTGTCGTCGTCACGCTGAATCAGCTTGCTTCCATCCTTGTCGCATTTGCCGGCTTCCTGAGGAGGATTAAATACCTCATGGTAAGCCGTACCGCAGTCAGGACAGATCCAGCGGCCTGTGAGACGCTTAAACAGATCGTCACGCGGTACCTTGATGTAGATCACGTGATCGAGCGTGCGTCCAAGATCCGTTGTCATCTCTTCCAGTGCCTGGGCCTGGGCCGGTGTCCGTGGAAAGCCGTCCAGCAGGAAGCCTTTCGCACAGTCGTCCTGGCTCAGACGCTCACGAACGATGCCGATCGTGACTTCATCCGGGACGAGGGCGCCTTCATCCATAAAGGCTTTTGCCTTCAGCCCTAGTTCCGTGCCGTTTTTAATGGCAGCGCGGAACATGTCGCCTGTCGAGATGTGTGGAACACCGTATTTTTCAACGATTTTTTCTGCCTGAGTCCCTTTTCCGGCTCCCGGAAGACCCATAAGGATTAAATTCATGTGTCGATTCCCTCCAGCGTTTTGATGCGGCCGGCCTTATTCGGCCGTACCGGTGGAACATCTTCACTTTCAACTTGTTTCATCGTTTTAAGCAGCGGCATCTGCGACGATTCGTATTCCGTGGAAAGTTAAACGAGAGAATAACATGAGCTGATCCTGCGTCCTTGTTTCCGGGACGGATGTACGGGCCTCCGGCAGTCCGGTCTGCCCGCCGAATCGTACGGCGCGCTGAACAGGTATTTCCATCTTCCAAAAGCCCTATTCTGTAAAGACCGCTGACAGTACCGGCTCAGCGGCACAGTAACGAGGTGCTTTTATATGGCATCTCCTGCGCCTTCGAATAGCGTTACATTCACAGGTAACTCCATTCGGAATCCCAGCAGCAATCCCAGCAACGAGGAGAATAATGATCCCTCTCTGGATCCGCCTGACCTGCTGCTAAAACAGCATATGCGGTTGTCAAAAGACGATCACATTCTGCCTGTCTCTTGTCACTTGTGCCAGCTTTCCTGCGACCTGTTCCTCCGCTGCCGTCTGAACGGCAAGGAAGGTCATTGACGCGCCCTATCCCGAAAGGTGCAGCCCGAAGGCGTCGATCTCCCCGCTCCTTGGCGGCAGAATTGAACCTTCAGGGGCATGGGGCACCGATTTCGAAAGACGTGAGCGCTGCAGGTGAAGGCAGAAGCCCTCAGCCTGCCGGAAGATGCGTGAACGGGTGATTAAACGAGTTCAGCAGTTCCGCCGGCTGCTTCGATTGCATCTTTTGCAGATCCGGAGAATTTTGTAGCTTTAACAGTAAGCTTGCGCTCAAGGCTGCCGTTGCCAAGCACCTTGATGCCGCTCTTTTCATTTTTCACTACGCCTGTTTCCACAAGCAGAGCTGGTGTAACCTCTGTTCCGTCTTCGAAACGGTTCAGTGTTTCCAGGTTCACTACAGCGTACTCTGCGCGGTTAGGGTTCTTGAACCCACGCTTAGGCAGACGGCGGAAGATAGGCATCTGTCCACCTTCGAAACCAGGGCGTACACCGCCTCCGGAACGAGCGTTTTGACCTTTGTGTCCGCGACCGGCAGTTTTACCGTTACCAGTTGCGATACCACGGCCTTTACGCTTGCGCTCTTTGCGGGACCCGACAGCAGGCTTAAGTTCGTGAAGTTGCATGATGACACCTCCTCAGGTTTTTTCGTGTCTTACGCTTCGATCTCGTTAACTTTAATGAGATGGGATACTTTGTTTACCATCCCGCGCATTGCAGCGTTGTCTTCTTTCACAACAGTGCTGTTGACTTTGCCAAGACCAAGAGTCTTCACAGTCACGCGCTGATCTTCAGGACGTCCGATCAGGCTGCGGGTGAGGGTAATTTCGAGTTTCTTTGCCATGCCAATCCCTCCTTAACCTAGCAACTCTTCAACAGATTTGCCGCGTAGTTTAGCAACCTCTTCAGGGCTCTTCAGGCTTTCCAGACCCTGCATTGTTGCACGTACCATGTTAATAGGGTTGTTGGAACCTAGTGACTTGGAAAGGATGTCACCGACACCTGCAAGTTCAAGTACCGCACGGACTGGTCCGCCGGCAATAACTCCAGTACCCTCAGAAGCTGGCTTCAGAAGGACAGAGCCTGCACCGAACTGGCCTGTGATCTGGTGAGGGATCGTTGTTCCCTGCATTGGCACCTGAATCAGGTTTTTCTTGCCTTCTTCAATTGCTTTACGGATCGCTTCCGGTACTTCAAGAGCTTTACCCATACCGAAACCGACATGTCCGTTCTTGTCGCCTACGACAACGAGTGCTGCGAAACGAAAGCGGCGTCCGCCTTTTACTACCTTCGCGACACGGTTGACCGTGACCACTCTCTCTTCAATTTCCAGTTTGCTTGCATCGATACGCAATGTGTTTCCCTCCTTTATTCCGTTGATTAAAACTTGAGGCCGGCTTCACGCGCAGCGTCTGCAAGTTCTTTAACTCGTCCGTGGTACAGGTAGCCGCCGCGGTCAAATACAACCGTTTCCTGGCCATTATCAATGGCACGCTTCGCTACAAGTTCCCCGACCTGGCGAGCAGCGTCTTTGTTTCCGCCGTTTTCAACGTTAAGTTCTGTATCTAAGCTGGAAGCACTTGCGACTGTGACGCCTGCGACGTCATCAATCAGCTGTGCATAGATGTGCTTATTAGAACGGAAAACATTCAAACGCGGACGTTCAGCTGTGCCTGTGATCGAACGACGAACGTGGGCGTGTCTTTTCTTACGTACCGCGTTCTTAGCAGTCTTCGTGATCATCGAACGTCAGTCCTTTCTTTCCGTTAATTCAGGGCTTACTTCCCTGTCTTACCTTCCTTACGGCGAACGTACTCGCCCTCGTAGCGGATTCCCTTGCCTTTATAAGGCTCTGGAATACGTACGGCACGGATGTTGGAAGCAAGTGCGCCTACGCGCTCCTTGTCAATTCCCTTTACCGTTACCTGCGTGTTGGCAGGAACTTCAATTTCGAGACCGTCTTCCGGAACAAACTCAACCGGGTGGGACAGGCCTACGTTCAGAACCAGCTTGTTGCCGGTCTTCTGAGCACGGTAACCAACACCGACGAGCTCAAGCTTCTTCTCGTATCCTTTGGAAACACCTTCGATCATGTTGTTGATCAGGCTGCGCGTTGTGCCGTGCAGGGAACGGTGCTCCTTGTGGTCGGAAGGACGCTCGACTGTGATCGTGTTATCTTCGTGCTTGATTGTCATGGCTTCGTGCATTTCACGTGTCAGTTCCCCTTTAGGGCCTTTCACGGTTACAGTCTTGCCATCAAGCTTAAATTCAACTCCAGATGGAACTTCAATCGGTTTTAAACCAACTCGGGACATACGTGACACCTCCGTTCTATTACGTAATGAATTACCAGACGTAGGCGATTACTTCGCCGCCGACTTTTTGCTGTCGTGCTTCTTTATCCGTGATAACGCCAGAAGATGACGAAATGATTGCAATACCGAGTCCACCGAGTACGCGCGGTACTTCGTCAGACTTTGCATAAACGCGCAGGCCAGGCTTGCTGATTTTCTTAAGACCAGTGATAACCTTCTCGTTGTTAGCACCATACTTAAGGAAAATACGCAGCATACCCTGCTTGTTGTCCTCAACGGATTCGTAGTCGCGGATGAAACCCTCACGCTTGAGGATATCTGCGATTTCTTTTTTCATGTTGGAAGCCGGGAGCTCCAGGCTTGTGTGTCGCACCATGTTCGCGTTGCGGATGCGGGTTAACATATCAGAAATAGGATCTGTCATGACCATCGTAGTTACCTCCTTCCTTTAAGCGGAATTACCAGCTAGCTTTTTTGACGCCCGGAATTTGACCTTTGTGTGCAAGTTCACGGAAGCAGATACGGCAGAGCTTGAATTTGCGCAGTACACTGTGAGGGCGTCCACAGCGTTCGCAGCGGGAGTACTCTTGTACACCAAACTTTTTCGTACGCTTCTGTTTAGCGACCATCGATTTTTTCGCCAAGGTCTTCACTCCTCTCGTTTATAAGAGTTTATTTTTGGAACGGCATACCGAACTGTGTGAGAAGCTCACGAGCTTCTTCGTCTGTGTTAGCAGTTGTAACAATGACAATATCCATTCCTCGGACCTTGTCTACATCATCGTAGTTGATCTCTGGGAAGATCAGCTGCTCTTTCACGCCGAGCGTGTAGTTGCCTCGTCCGTCAAATGCTTTCTTGGAAACACCGCGGAAGTCACGTACACGTGGCAGGGATACAGAGACAAGCTTGTCGAGGAAGTCATACATACGCTCACCGCGCAGTGTTACCTTCGCACCGATTGGCATTCCTTCACGGACTTTAAAGCCTGCGATGGATTTCTTCGCCTTTGTTACAAGCGGCTTCTGACCAGTGATCGTTGCGAGCTCTTCTACTGCTTTGTCAAGCACCTTCGAGTTCTGTACAGCGTCACCGACACCCATGTTTACAACGATCTTTTCGAGCTTCGGTACTTCCATAACGGAAGAGTATTCGAACTTCTCTTTCAGAGAAGGTGTAATTTCCTGATTGAATCTTTCCTTCAAACGACTCATTGAATGAACCTCCTTTCAGCAGCCGGCTGCTTAGTTATCAAGCGCTTCGCCGGATTTTTTAGCAATACGTACTTTCTTGCCGTCTTCGACTTTGAAACCAACGCGCGTAGGCTCGTTTGTTTTCGGGTCGATCACCATAACGTTTGATACGTGAATAGGCGCTTCCTGGTTAAGAATTCCGCCTTGTGGGTTCGTCTGGGATGGCTTAGCGTGTTTCTTTACCATGTTTACGCCTTCCACGAGTACGCGGTCTTTCTTTGGATAAGCTTCAAGAATTTTACCTTCTTTACCTTTATCCTTACCGGAGATGACTTTAACGTTATCTCCCTTTTTCACGTGCAGTTTCGCCTGGGACATGAGGGCACCTCCTCTTTACTCGGTTGTTTCCGATCTCTATTCTTACAGTACTTCCGGCGCCAGAGAAACGATCTTCATGAACTTGTTTTCACGCAGTTCACGTGCAACCGGTCCAAAGATACGAGTTCCTCGTGGGCTCTTGTCGTCACGTACGATTACAGCTGCGTTCTCGTCGAACTTGATATAAGATCCGTCCGGACGGCGTGCACCTGTGCGAGAGCGTACGATTACAGCACGTACTACTTCACCTTTCTTGACAACGCCACCAGGTGTTGCCTGCTTTACAGAGCAGACGATTACGTCACCGATGTTCGCAGTCTTACGGCCTGTACCACCAAGTACTTTAATGCACTGTACTTCACGGGCACCGGAGTTATCAGCTACTTTTAAACGGCTTTCCTGTTGAATCATAGATTCCTTTACCTCCCTTCGGATGCGAAGACGCTATTGCGTGCTTAGATGATTACGGCCTCTTCCACTACCTCAACAAGGCGGAAGCGCTTGTCTTTGGAAAGCGGGCGGGTTTCCATGATGCGGACGATGTCGTTCACCTTTGCAGTGTTGTTCTCATCGTGCGCTTTATATTTCTTCGTGTGCTTAACACGCTTTTTATACAGCGGGTGCATCTTGTAGGACTCGATGGAAACAGTGATTGTCTTGTCCATCTTGTCAGATGTCACGCGGCCTACGTAAACTTTACGGTTGTTACGTTCCACGGTTATTCCTCCTCTCGGGACTATTCCGCAATACCGAGTTCGCGCTCGCGTAGTACGGTCTTAGCTCGTGCGATTGACTTCTTCACTTCGCTGATGCGAGCCGGGTTATCCAGCTGACCAGTCGCAAGCTGAAAGCGAAGGTTGAAAAGCTCTTCCTTAAGAGAAGTGGCTTTCTGTTCAATTTCTGCAGTGGTTAGGTTGCGGATTTCATTAGCTTTCATTTGCGTCACCACCCACTTCTTCACGTTTAATTACTTTCGTACGGATCGGCAGCTTGTGGGATGCAAGACGAAGTGCTTCGCGTGCAACCTCTTCCGATACACCGGCGATCTCGAACATTACCTTCCCTGGCTTTACGACTGCTACCCAGCCTTCAGGAGAACCTTTACCGGAACCCATTCGGACTTCAAGCGGCTTTGCAGTGTAAGGCTTGTCTGGGAAGATCTTAATCCATACCTTACCGCCACGCTTCATGTAACGCGTCATTGCGATACGCGCAGCTTCGATCTGACGGTTTGTGATCCAGGAAGCTTCAACTGCCTGAAGACCATACTCACCGAAAGATACTTCCGTTCCGCCTTTCGCTCGTCCGCGCATCTTACCACGGTGCTCACGACGGAATTTAACACGTTTAGGCATTAGCATGATTAATTTCCTCCTTCCTCTGCGTTCGTTCCTTTAGTTGGAAGGACTTCACCCTTGTAGATCCAAGTTTTAATACCGAGCTTGCCGTACGTAGTATCTGCTTCTGCAGTACCATAGTCGATGTCAGCACGGAGTGTGTGAAGTGGAACAGTACCTTCGTTGTATGATTCTGATCGGGCGATATCGGCTCCGCCGAGACGTCCGGATACTTCTGTTTTGATACCTTTTGCGCCGGAACGCATTGTGCGCTGCATGGACTGCTTCATTGCGCGGCGGAAAGAAATACGGCTTTCCAGCTGGCGTGCAATGTTCTGAGAAACGAGTGTTGCATCCATATCAGGCTTCTTGATTTCGTTGATGTTGATGTGAACACGCTTGCCAGTCATCTGGTTCAGTGTTCTGCGAAGTACTTCTACTTCAGAACCGCCTTTACCAATAACCATACCTGGCTTAGCAGTATAGATCGTAACGTTCACACGATTTGCCGCTCGTTCGATTTCAATCGTGGAAACGGACGCTTCGCTGAGACGCTGCTCGAGATAGTCGCGGATGCGGATATCTTCGTGAAGCAGATCAGCATAGTCTTTATCAGCATACCATTTGGACTCCCAGTCTTTGATGACGCCGACACGCAGTCCATGAGGATTTACTTTTTGACCCACACTTATCCCTCCTTCTTTTCTGTTAGCACTAATGTGATGTGGCTCGTACGCTTATTGATACGGCTTGCGCGTCCCTGTGCTCTTGGACGGAACCGCTTAAGTGTAACTCCTTCGTCTACGAATGCCTGAGCAACGACGAGGTTGTCCGGCTCCATTTCGTAGTTGTGCTCCGCGTTCGCGATCGCTGAATTCAAAAGCTTCTCTACAATCGGGGATGCTTTTTTCGGCGTGTGGTTCAGGATGGAGATTGCTTCTCCAACTTCCTTTCCACGGATCAGGTCAACGACCAGACGAGCTTTGCGAGGAGCAACACGTACTTGTTTTGCTACTGCTTTGGCTTCCATGAGTCAGTACCTCCCCTCTTTATTAACGTCGTGTTTTCTTATCGTCAGAAGCATGGCCCTTGTACGTACGCGTTGGCGCGAATTCGCCAAGCTTGTGGCCTACCATGTCTTCCTGAACGTAAACCGGCACGTGTTTACGGCCATCGTATACAGCGATCGTGTGACCGATGAACTGTGGGAAAATTGTAGAACGGCGGGACCAGGTCTTGATTACCTTCTTGTTGCTGGAATCAGCCTGTGCTTCTACCTTCTTCATCAGATGATCATCTACAAATGGTCCCTTTTTCAAACTGCGACCCATAATGGTACCTCCCTTCGCGATTGCGCTACGGCCCTCCGTGAGAACCGTAGGACAACCCCGTTATTTTTTACGGCGACGACGCACGATATATTTGTTGGACTCTTTGTTCTTGTTTCGTGTCTTGTAACCAAGAGTCGGCTTGCCCCATGGAGACATTGGAGAAGGACGTCCGATTGGAGCGCGGCCTTCACCACCACCGTGTGGGTGATCGTTCGGGTTCATAACAGAACCACGTACAGTCGGGCGCTTGTTCATCCAGCGGGAACGGCCTGCTTTACCGATTGTGACAAGCTCGTGCTCAATGTTGCCGACCTGGCCGACTGTCGCACGGCAAGTTCCAAGGATGAGGCGTGTTTCACCGGAGCGCAGACGTACGAGAACGTACTTTTCTTCGCGTCCGAGAACCTGTGCTTCAGCTCCTGCAGAACGTACAAGCTGTCCACCTTTTCCTGGGCGGAGCTCGATGTTGTGGATGATCGTACCTACCGGAATGTCCTTCAGCTGAAGTGCATTTCCGACTTTGATATCGGCATCCTTACCGGACATGATCTCTGTTCCAACCTTGATGCCTTTTGGCGCAAGGATGTAGCGCTTCTCACCGTCAACATAGTTGATCAGTGCGATGTTCGCAGAACGGTTCGGATCGTATTCGATCGTAGCAACGCGGCCTGGAATTCCATCTTTGTCACGCTTAAAGTCGATGATGCGGTATTGACGCTTATGACCGCCGCCCTGGTGGCGTACTGTCAGGCGTCCCTGGTTGTTGCGTCCAGCTTTTTTCGAAAGCGGCGCAAGCAGTGATTTTTCCGGCTTGTCGGTCGTAAGTTCTTCGTTCTGAAGAGTTGTCATGAAACGACGGCCGTTCGTAATCGGTTTATACTTTTTGATAGCCATGAGCTTTTCCCTCCTTCGTTAAGACGTTTTATTTACGCACCTTCAAAGAACTCAAGTTCTTTGCTGTCTGCGGAAAGTTGTACAATTGCTTTCTTGCGCTTGCGGGTATAGCCGCTGTGGCGACCGAAACGCTTGAACTTGCCTTTGTAGTTCATCGTGTTGACAGAAGCTACTTCCACGCCGAAGATTTCTTCGATAGCTGCGCGGATCTGAGGCTTAGTGGCAGATGGGGAAACTTCGAACGTGTACTTCTTGTTCTCCATCAGCTCAGCAGAGTTTTCAGTGATAATCGGGCGCTTAATAATATCGCGTGCGTTAGCCATTATGCAAGCACCTCCTCTACCTGTTTAACAGCATCCTGTGTAATAACGAGCTTCTCGTGCTTGAGAAGATCCAGTACGTTTACACCGGAAGCTTTAATAGCCGTTACTCCTGGAAGGTTACGGGCAGAAAGTGCAACTGCTTCGTTTTCGTCCGCTGTTACGATCAGTGTCTTCGTGTTAGCAGAAAGACCTGCAAGTACAGCTTTCATTTCCTTCGTTTTTGGAGCTTCGAAGCTCAGCTCTTCAAGAACAAGAATGTTATTCTCGTTTACCTTTGAAGAAAGAGCGGATTTCAGTGCAAGACGACGCTGCTTCTTAGGAAGCTTGTATCCGTAGCTGCGTGGTGTTGGACCAAACGCTACGCCGCCTCCTACCCAGATTGGGGAACGAGTTGAACCATGACGTGCACGGCCTGTTCCCTTCTGACGCCAAGGCTTGCGTCCACCGCCGCGTACTTCCGAGCGGTTCTTAGTGGAATGAGTTCCTTGACGAAGTGATGCTTGCTGCATGATGACAGCTTCATAAACTACGTTTTCGTTCGGTTCAATACCGAATACGCCTTCTGCCAGCTCGATATCGCCGGCCTGTGAGCCATCCTGTTTGTACAGAGTTACTTTAGGCATCGGGGCTCCTCCTTTCTTATCCGAAATTAGTTAGCTTTTACAGCAGACTGAACAGTTACAAAGCTGCGCTTTGCACCAGGTACGTTACCCTTAACGAGCAGTACGTTGCGCTCTGCGTCAACTTTTACAACTTCAAGGTTCTGAACGGTTACAGTGTCTCCGCCCATGCGCCCTGGAAGCAGTTTACCCGGACGTACGTGGTTCGGGTCAACAGGCCCCATGGAACCTGGCGAGCGGTGGTAGTGAGAACCGTGGGACATTGGCCCGCGGGACTGATTGTGTCGCTTGATCGCACCCTGGAATCCTTTACCTTTGGACTTACCAGTTACGTCTACGATATCTCCCTCAGCAAATACATCTACCTTGACTTCCTGACCAACCTCAAGTTCAGCTGCGTCAGCGTCGCGGATTTCCTTCACGAAGCGCTTAGGCGTTGTGTCTGCTTTAGCAGCGTGTCCTTTTCTCGGCTTGTTCTGGTTGTTTTCTTTCTGGTCAAAAGCACCAAGCTGAATCGCTTCGTAGCCGTCGCCTTCTGCTGACTTCTTCTGAAGCACAACGTTTGGCTCCGCCTGGATTACAGTGACAGGCACTGCTTCACCGGCTTCTGTAAAAACTTGCGTCATGCCGAGCTTTTTTCCTAAGATTCCTTTGGTCATCCGTCACACCTCCTGTTAATAATTAAATATTTTTTATATAAACAAATTAAAGCTTGATTTCAATGTCCACACCAGACGGCAGGTCAAGACGCATCAGCGCATCAACTGTCTGTGGTGTCGGCTCAAGAATGTCGATAAGACGCTTGTGCGTGCGCATTTCGAACTGCTCACGGGAATCCTTGTACTTGTGCACCGCACGAAGGACTGTGTATACAGAACGTTCTGTCGGAAGCGGGATAGGACCGCCTACTCCGGCACCTGAACGCTTGGCAGTCTCAACAATCTTCTCAGCAGAAGCGTCGAGTACACGGTGATCATACGCCTTTAAACGAATACGAATCTTTTGCTTTGCCATTTTTTTACCTCCTTTTTTCGCCCATTTTTGGAAATAGACTTGCTCCTCGGAAATTTTCCGTCAGCCGATCCATGGCAACGGGATCGGGTGTGTCGGTAACCTCCCGAATCAAAGCCTTTCTGTGACCAACATTGTATAGTATACAGGAAACGCGCTGTATACGCAATGCTTTTTCCGCTTATTTCTACAGTCACACTTTGTGTAGTATACAGGCTCGAAACGCTGATTTCAAGGGGTATTTGATGTAAATTCACAGATTACGAAGGGCGGAATTTTCTGATAGTTATCAGGGAGTAACAAAGCGTTCCGTGTTGCTATCCTGCTGCCCCCGAATTGGTCCTCCTCAGAGGACACCCTTTCTATAGAAGAAACTCGTCACGAGCGGTAGTGAAGCTGAATGACAGCCGGAGCCAGAAGATGTACAGGGTGCAGACTCGCGGGATCCTCATGGAACTGAAGAATGTCACCCCGCGTACCGGCAAACAGGTACAGCGCCTCGGCAGGAATTCCATCATGACGGATGTCGATCAGCACGTCCCCCGCCTCGTTTTTTACCTTGAACTGCGTGCCGCTGAAGCCGCCGTCGCTCTCACCGATGGGCACGCCCGCTTCATCACGAAAGGTCGTGTAGCTGCGCCTTACGTTCCAGACGTTCATTTTATAGGAGCCAAGCTTCGTCCCGTGCTGGTCGTAAAGATACGTGTACTGATGTAAACCGCGATTCTTTTCAAGCCGGTACAACGTGCCTTCCTGGTTTTCGACGACGAGTCGTTTCTTTAAGTATGGACGCAGTCCGATCAGGTGGAGCAGCGCGGTGATAATTTTGGTGATTCCATCTGCTTCTTCCCTGTCAATCGCCGCCCCTTCCCCTCGCATCGTGATGTAAAGCATATTCCGGAGCCAGTGCACGGCTGGAACGAGCATAATTCGTCTCTCCTGATCGAGTGCGGGAGGGGTCTCCGGAACGGTGATGCGGATCTGTTCTGCGCGCCGCTTCTTTACAGCAGCTGCGATAACGTGACCCGGTCCGGCCGCAGCAAGAGTGAAGAACGGAACAAGCGAATCGAGCGAGCCCGGCCAGCCGGTCAGTATCCAGTAGCCTGCCAGGGCAAGCGCTGCAATCGAACAGGCGGCACCGATCTTTTGAAATGTACGCGCCGTTCGCAGGTAATGTGCTTGTAAGTCAGGCATCGGTTCTCTCCTTTTTGAGCTGAATTGTTTGAACAAACGCAAGTAGCTGTGACCATCGAAGGCTCATGCTCCCCCGCCTGTCGATCGTGAGCAGACAAGCTTCTGTTGGTTTTGAGAAGCGTAAAGTTAGATTTGCAGCTTCTTGTATCACTTTTTTCGTTATATCGGTCCGCTTGTGTTGCGCAAGTGACAATTGGGTCCGCGACAGTTAATGATAGGACGAGCTGTGTTACTTTCCGTTACCGTTAAGTTCTTTTTGAAGCCCGGAGTTTTACTTTTTCATTCTAGTTTTCAACATGCCTGCCTGTTTTTATACGCTGCTAAGCTTCTTACATATAAATCCGCTGCCAAAATTGACAGCGGACAAGAATCTTACAAGGATTCAATAATTTCATTCATACGTTCAATGTTTTCAACCGCAAGTTCATAGTATTCAAAACCCGTTTCATATTGTTCAGCATTATTTGTTACTGCTCTATATAAAAGATGGCGCGTCTCGTATGACCATTCATGAATCAATTGATATTCTTCACTCTTATAATGTTGTTCCAATTCGTAGAGCTCACGATTAATATTTATAGAAGTATTTTGGATAGCGTCCCAACCGTAATGTATGATTTCAGTTGGCCGTCCTTCTTCTTCGATTCGCTCTGTTCCGAATGTCCCCATTGGTTCCGTTATATATTCACCGTAATAATCTGTGCCGCCGCTTAGGGGCAGGCCAAATTCACCGGATGGTGTGTTAAATGAGTCATAACTAATACTTGCGCGTTTCATCATTAAGCCTACCGCCTGACTTGCTTCAGGAATTTCAGGATCCCTTTGATGAAATTCCGGTGACGGCAAATGTCCGTGTGTGGCTACTTTCGTTTCCCGCTCAAATTCAAAACCGTTCTCATAAACGATCAGGTCACCCTCAATCGATTTCCCCTTTTCAGGAAGATTCAAATTTCGCAACGTTTCTTCGATAGATCGATACTTTTCTTCATCTAAATACGACTCCGGCGTGTCATATGTTCTATTTCTCAGTTCATCAAAATAGGATAACTGCCCCTCTTCACCTGCATTCTCTTCATCAGCCATAGCTTCGATATTATTCTGATCGTCTTCTAATTGTCCTTCGTTTAATTCTGCGTTTTCTCCTTCACCGCATGCAGTTAAGAAAGCCAGTGAAAGGAGAGCGGATGATTGTATGTATTTCTGCAAATTTGGACGCCCCTTTTTATTTGTAATTCGTTTCCAATGCTAACAAATAACCGTTTGATTTGTAAACTTGTATGAAATAGATCTGCTTTATTTGATGCAGGTTAGCGGACCCCAAGAAAAGATGCGAACTCCGCCATTCTTTAACTTCTTGAATACTTAGCGGCATGATCATATAAGCGGAACGCTGCCTTCCAGCATAAACAGCAATCCACCACAAGAAATAGGTAAAGACCATTCTCGTAGAAATTATTTACAAATATAAATGGCAAACATTGTCTGACATTGGCAAAGGAATCCACAAAAAAAAACCGGGCAGGTAAGCCTGCCCGGCTGGAGATGCGGATGAAGATCCGCATGTATTCATTCAATTACTCAGTGATTTCAGCAACGACGCCTGCGCCTACTGTACGTCCGCCTTCACGGATTGAGAATTTAGTACCTTCTTCAATCGCGATTGGGGAGATCAGTTCAACAGTCATCTCTACGTTGTCACCAGGCATAACCATCTCTACACCTTCTGGAAGGTGAGTAACACCAGTTACGTCCGTAGTACGGAAGTAGAACTGTGGACGATAGTTTGTGAAGAATGGAGTGTGACGTCCACCTTCTTCTTTAGACAGAACGTAAACTTCTGCTTTGAACTTTGTGTGTGGAGTGATAGAACCTGGCTTAGCAAGTACTTGTCCACGGTTGATGTCGTCACGGGATACACCACGGAGCAGTGCACCAATGTTGTCACCAGCTTCAGCGTAGTCGAGAAGCTTACGGAACATTTCAACACCAGTTACAGTAGTCTTGGATGGAGCTTCAGCAAGACCAATGATCTCAACTTCGTCACCAACGTTAAGCTGTCCACGCTCAACACGGCCAGTTGCTACTGTACCACGGCCTGTGATAGAGAATACGTCCTCTACAGGCATCATGAATGGCTTATCCTTGTCGCGGTCAGGTGTTGGGATGTAGTCATCCACCTGCTGCATCAGTTCAAGGATTGCGTTTTCGTGCTCTTCGTCACCTTCGAGAGCCTTCAGAGCAGAACCTTTAACGACTGGGATGTCGTCACCAGGGAAGTCATACTCAGAAAGAAGCTCACGTACTTCCATTTCTACGAGCTCGAGAAGCTCTTCGTCGTCAACCTGGTCCGTCTTGTTCAGGAATACAACGATGGAAGGTACACCAACCTGACGGGAAAGCAGGATGTGCTCACGCGTCTGTGGCATTGGGCCGTCAGCAGCAGATACAACGAGGATTGCTCCGTCCATCTGTGCAGCACCAGTGATCATGTTCTTAACGTAGTCAGCATGACCTGGGCAGTCAACGTGTGCATAGTGACGAGAATCAGTCTCGTACTCTACGTGTGCAGTGGAGATAGTGATTCCACGCTCACGCTCTTCTGGTGCACCATCGATCTGGTCGTACGCCATTGCAGTACCCTTACCGGACTTCTTGTGAAGTACAGCAGTGATAGCAGCAGTCAGAGTTGTTTTACCGTGGTCAACGTGACCGATTGTACCAATGTTCGCATGCGTTTTGGAACGATCAAATTTTTCTTTTGCCATGATCGAAATCCTCCTTACATATAGTTAAATTATTTGTATTTCTATTTGAAAAGGTGAAGAGCGCATCTGTCACCTTTTCTAGCTTACAACAAAATCAAAACAGTGACAATGACAGGCTTACTTACCGGAGGACTTTTTTACGATTTCCTCAGAGATGCTCTTTGGAACTTCTTCATAGTGGTCGAAGTGCATCGTGTACTGTCCACGGCCCTGTGTGTTGGAACGCAGGGAAGTTGCATAACCGAACATTTCAGCAAGCGGCACCATCGCTTTCACGATCTGTGCGTTTCCGCGTGCTTCCATACCTTCTACACGTCCGCGGCGTGACGTGATGTCACCCATGATGTCACCCATGTACTCTTCAGGGATAACAACTTCGACGCGCATAACTGGCTCAAGAAGAACCGGGCTGCACTTGCCTTTTGCTTCCTTCAGTGCGAGGGAAGCTGCTACCTTAAATGCCATCTCGTTGGAGTCGACATCGTGGTAGGAACCGTCGTAAAGACGTGCTTTTACGTCAACAACCGGGTAGCCTGCGAGCATACCGTTCTCCAGGGATTCTCTTACACCCTGTTCAACAGAACCGATATATTCACGTGGAACGACACCACCGACTACGTTGTCGATGAATTCGAATCCGCCGCCTTCGTCGTTTGGAGAGAACTCGATCCAAACGTGACCGAACTGACCGCGTCCACCGGACTGTCGAACGAACTTACCTTCACACTTAGCAGCCTGACGGATTGTCTCACGGTAAGATACCTGAGGTGCACCGACGTTTGCTTCCACTTTAAACTCACGCTTCATACGGTCTACGATGATGTCGAGGTGAAGCTCACCCATACCACCGATGATCGTCTGTCCCGTTTCGTCATCTGTGTGCGTGCGGAAAGTAGGGTCTTCCTCTGCCAGCTTGGCAAGCGCCATACCCATCTTATCCTGGTCTGCTTTAGAAGCAGGCTCTACGGACAGGTGGATAACCGGCTCAGGGAATTCCATGGACTCAAGAATAACGAGATTCTTTTCGTCACAGAGCGTGTCCCCTGTAGACGTGTCCTTCAGGCCGACACCAGCTGCGATATCCCCGGAGTAGCAAGTCGGGATTTCTTCACGGTGGTTGGCGTGCATCTGAAGAATACGGCCCATACGCTCACGCTTGCCCTTCGTAGAGTTCACTACGTAGGAACCTGCGTTAACCGTACCGGAGTAAACGCGGAAGAATGTCAGCTTACCAACGAACGGATCGGTGGCAACCTTGAAGGCAAGCGCCGCGAACGGCTGATCGTCGCCGGACTTCCGAACAACTTGTTCTTCCGTCTCAGGTACGTGACCTTCAATATCTTTAACGTCTGTCGGAGCCGGAAGGTAGTCAATAACAGCATCAAGAAGAAGCTGGACACCTTTGTTCTTAAATGCGGAACCGCAGAGTACCGGATAGAATTCAACGTTACATGTTGCAGTACGGATTGCTTTTTTAAGCGTTGGCGTGTCGATCTCTTCTCCTTCGAGATAGAGCATCATGAGATCTTCGTCAAGGTCGGAAACGGCCTCAACCAGTTTCTCACGATATTCGGCAGCCTGTGCTTTGTACTCTTCCGGAATTTCGCGTGCTTCTGTACGCGTGCCCTGGTCATCCAGGTAGTAGAACGCCTCCATTTCGACGAGGTCGATGATTCCTTCGAAGTCATCTTCCGCACCGATTGGCAGCTGAACTGCTGCAGCGTTTGCACCGAGACGGTCAGAAAGCGTCCCGAGAGAGTAGATGAAGTCTGCACCAAGCTTGTCCATCTTGTTGACGAAAACAATACGAGGTACGCCATACGTTGTAGCTTGACGCCAAACCGTTTCAGTCTGTGGTTCAACCCCGGACTGGGCATCAAGTACGGCTACTGCACCGTCGAGTACACGCAGGGAACGTTCAACTTCTACTGTGAAGTCTACGTGACCTGGAGTATCGATGATGTTAATGCGGTGGCCATCCCACTGGGCTGTTGTTGCAGCAGAGGTAATCGTGATTCCACGCTCCTGCTCCTGCTCCATCCAGTCCATCTGAGAACCGCCGTCATGCGTTTCACCGATTTTATGGATACGTCCTGTGTAGAAAAGAATACGCTCGGTCGCGGTCGTCTTACCGGCATCGATGTGAGCCATGATCCCGATATTACGAGTCTTTTCCAAGGAGAACTCTCGTGCCATGTGTCTTTTCTCCTTCCTGTGAATCGGAATTTGATTGTCTGCGGCAAAGGCGGAGAAAACTCCGCCCCTGCTGCAGGATGATCATGACAGTGGATCCTACCAGCGGTAGTGTGCGAATGCTTTGTTCGCTTCTGCCATTTTGTGTGTTTCCTCACGCTTCTTCACGGCTGCGCCAGTGTTGTTAGCTGCGTCGAGGATTTCGTTAGCGAGACGCTCTTCCATCGTCTTCTCACCGCGAAGGCGCGCGTAGTTCACGAGCCAGCGGAGACCAAGCGTGGTGCGGCGGTCCGGCTTTACTTCAATCGGTACCTGATAGTTGGCACCGCCGACACGGCGTGCTTTTACTTCAAGTACTGGCATGATATTCTTCAGCGCTTCTTCGAATACTTCCTGTGGATCCTTGCCGGATCGCTCACGGACGAGGTCGAAAGCTGCGTAAAGAGATTTCTGTGCAACACCCTTCTTACCATCGATCATGATGCGGTTGATCAGGCGTGTCACAAGCTTAGATTTATAGATAGGATCTGCTAATACATCTCGGCGAGGTACTGGTCCTTTACGAGGCATTAAAGGTCCCTCCTTTCAATATGATTCGGCTGCTTGCGCGCAGCTGCTTATTTCTTAGGACGCTTTGTTCCGTACTTGGAACGGCCCTGCATACGGCCGTCAACTGCTGCAGTGTCAAGTGCACCGCGCACGATGTGGTAACGTACACCAGGAAGGTCCTTTACTCGTCCACCGCGGATAAGCACAACGCTGTGCTCCTGCAGGTTATGTCCGATACCAGGGATGTAGGCGTTCACCTCAATCTGGTTTGTCAGACGTACACGTGCGTACTTACGAAGGGCCGAGTTCGGCTTCTTCGGAGTCATAGTACCAACACGCGTGCAGACACCGCGCTTCTGTGGAGAAGCTTCATCCGTCTGGCGCTTCTTGTAGCTGTTGTAACCTTTGTTCAGTGCAGGAGAGTCAGACTTCTTCCCTTTAGACTGGCGTCCCTGACGTACTAGCTGGTTAATTGTAGGCATGATGTTTCCTCCCTTCTGATCTCAAAATGCAAGCCCACTGGTCCAGGTGGTTCACAAATGGGTAAAAGGAAAGTTTTCGCTGCATCTGTAAGAATACAGCCAAAACTTTTTTCATTTTTTAATTGCTACGATCGCTGCGTTGACATCGATTCCGCATGCCCTGCCGAGCTTCTTCATCGAATCGGCATAGGTGATGGGAACGTTAAGTTCACGTGCTGTCTCGAGCGCTTTTGCCAGCACTTCCTGATCAGCGTCTTCAGCAACGACGAGCTCCCTTACCTGTTCACTTTCCAGTGCTTTTAAAGTTTGTTTCGTGCCGACCACTTTTTCAGCTGCCTGTGCTACTTTTTCATAAGACATTGTCATCCTCCAAAGCATCAGGTATTTGGCACACTTAGATATAGTATCACCAGGGCCGGACAGTGTCAACACTTTCCTGAAGGGAATTTTGTGCTGTGTCCGGCCCGGTGATCCTACATTTCTTCTTCGGGTACGGTTACTTCTTCAAACGACTGTTCTTCCGGCTCGCTCGTGTCGACGTGCTTCATCTGACGGTAGCGCTGCATGCCGGTTCCGGCAGGTACGAGCTTCCCGATGATGACGTTCTCCTTCAGGCCGACCAGTTCGTCACGCTTGCCTTTGATGGCCGCGTCGGTAAGAACACGTGTCGTCTCCTGGAAGGATGCAGCGGACAGGAACGAATCCGTTTCAAGCGATGCTTTTGTGATACCGAGCAGCACCGGCAGTCCGGTTGCCGGACGGCCGCCGCGCAGCAGAATCTCGCGGTTCACGTCGTTGAACTGATGGATTTCCACGAGGGATCCAGGCAGCACCGTCGTGTCGCCGGCGTCGATCACGCGTACTTTGCGCATCATCTGGCGAACCATGACCTCGACGTGCTTATCACCGATTTCAACACCCTGCATACGGTAAACCTTCTGTACTTCGCGCAGCAGGTATTCCTGCACGCCGTGTACACCGGAGACAGTGAGAAGCTCTTTCGGATCGATCGAACCTTCTGTCAGTTCCTGACCCGGCTTCACTTCATCGCCGATCTCCACTTTAAAGCGGGCTGCGAACAGCGCCGTATACGTGCGCGTTTCAAGCTTGTTGGAAACGACGATCTCTTTCTTTTCGCTCGCTTCGCGGATATCCGTGACTTGACCTTCAATCTCGGAAATGACCGCCTGACCTTTCGGATTACGCGCTTCGAATACTTCCTGAATTCGAGGAAGACCCTGTGTGATGTCATCCCCGGCTACGCCGCCTGTGTGGAACGTACGCATCGTAAGCTGGGTACCCGGCTCCCCGATGGACTGGGCAGCGATGATGCCGACTGCTTCGCCGACTTCCACTTCTGCGCCTGTCGCCAGGTTGCGGCCGTAGCATCGCTTACAGGAACCGTGCTTCGTATCACACGTGAAGACAGAGCGGATCAGAACGGTCTTGATGCCTGATTCCTCAATAACCTTCGCCACATCTTCGGAAATATCTTCGTTACGGCTGACGAGCAGCTCGTTTGTTTCCGGATGGTAGACGTTCTGGAAGGAGACACGGCCGACAAGACGGTCGTAGAGGCTTTCAATGACCTCAGCGCCTTCTGTAATAGCCTTCACTTCCAGTCCGCGGTCTGTGCCGCAGTCTGTTTCACGGATAATCACGTCTTGGGCAACGTCAACGAGACGACGCGTCAGGTAACCGGAATCCGCTGTTTTCAGTGCGGTATCGGCAAGACCTTTACGGGCACCGTGTGTCGAGATAAAGTACTCAAGTACCGTCAGCCCTTCACGGAAGCTGGACTTGATCGGAAGCTCGATGATTCGTCCGGACGGGTTCGCCATCAGACCACGCATACCCGCAAGCTGCGTAAAGTTCGAGGCGTTACCTCGTGCACCGGAATCACTCATCATAAAGATCGGGTTCGTCTTCTCGAGTGTTCCGAGAAGCTTCTCCTGGATCACATCTTTCGCTTTGCTCCATACTTCGATGACTTTATCGTAGCGCTCTTCCTCCGTGATCAGACCACGGCGGAACTGCTTCGAAATCTTGGATACTTTTTCCTCAGCCTCATCGAGAATTTCCTGCTTGTCTTCGAGTACGACGATGTCGGAGACCCCTACTGTAATACCAGCTTTTGTGGAATAGTAGAAACCGAGTGACTTCATCTTATCGAGCATGACGGACGTTTCGGAAATCTTAAACTTCTTAAATACTTCCGCAATGATGTCCCCGAGGAAGCCTTTCTTAAACGGCGCTACGAGCTCGCTGTTTTTGAAATGCTCTTTTACATCGGTTGTACCCGGGACGAAGAACCGCTCCGGTGTTTCGATCTCCAGGTTTTCTGCCGTCGGCTCGTTCACATACGGGAAGGACTTCGGCAGAATTTCGTTAAAGATCACCTTGCCGACTGTCGTCAGCAGCAGGTGGTTCTGGAATTCTTCACGGAAGTTATCTTTATCAATCGAGCTTACCGGCAGCGCGATACGCGTATGCAGATGCGCGTAGCCGTTCTGATAAGCCGTTAGCACTTCGTTCGGATTGTTAAAGACGCCGCCTTCGCCGATTGCGCCCTCACGCTCGAGCGTCAGGTAGTAGTTACCAAGAACCATATCCTGGGAAGGTGTGACGACTGGCTTGCCGTCCTTCGGGTTCAGGATATTCTGTGCAGCGAGCATAAGCAGGCGGGATTCAGCCTGTGCTTCAGCGGAAAGCGGTACGTGCACCGCCATCTGGTCCCCGTCAAAGTCAGCGTTGTAGGCTGTACATACGAGCGGGTGAAGCTTAATCGCACGACCTTCCACAAGTGTTGGTTCAAACGCCTGGATACCGAGACGGTGAAGCGTCGGTGCACGGTTTAACAGCACCGGATGCTCACGGATCACTTCTTCCAGTACGTCCCATACTTCCGGATTCACGCGCTCTACCTTGCGCTTTGCACTCTTGATGTTATGTGCAAGCCCGCGGCTGACGAGTTCTTTCATGACGAACGGTTTGAACAGCTCCAGCGCCATTTCCTTCGGCAGACCGCACTGATACATCTGCAGGTGCGGACCTACGACGATAACGGAACGGCCGGAATAGTCAACACGCTTACCGAGAAGGTTTTGACGGAAGCGTCCCTGCTTCCCTTTCAGCATGTGGGAAAGGGATTTAAGCGGACGGTTACCTGGTCCTGTGACCGGTCGGCCGCGGCGGCCGTTGTCGATCAAGGCGTCTACTGCTTCCTGCAGCATACGCTTCTCGTTCTGCACGATGATGCTCGGTGCACCGAGGTCGAGCAGGCGCTTCAGACGGTTGTTCCGGTTGATCACGCGGCGGTACAGGTCGTTCAGGTCAGACGTTGCAAAACGTCCGCCGTCCAGCTGGACCATCGGACGAAGCTCCGGTGGAATAACCGGAAGCACGTCGAGGACCATCCAGTCCGGATCGTTGTCGGAGTGACGGAATGCTTCGATCACTTCCAGACGCTTGATTGCACGCGTACGGCGCTGTCCCTGAGCTGTTTCCAGCTCTTCTTTCAAGGAAGCCGCCTCTTTGTCGAGGTCAATGTCCTCGAGCAGCTGGCGGATCGCCTCCGCTCCCATGTTAGCGGTGAACGAACGACCGTATTTCTCGCGGTAGCTGCGGTATTCTTTCTCAGACAGCAGCTGCTTCAATTCGAGCGGCGTGTCGCCGGTATCTGTTACGACGTAGGAAGCGAAGTAGATCACTTCCTCGAGGGAACGCGGAGACATATCGAGCACGAGGCCCATACGGCTCGGAATTCCTTTGAAGTACCAGATGTGGGAGACAGGGGCAGCAAGCTCGATGTGCCCCATACGCTCACGGCGGACTTTCGCACGTGTTACTTCTACGCCGCAGCGGTCACAGACAACGCCCTTATAGCGGACGCGCTTGTATTTACCGCAGTGGCATTCCCAGTCCTTTGTCGGACCGAAGATACGCTCACAGAAAAGACCGTCCTTTTCCGGCTTCAGCGTACGATAGTTGATCGTTTCCGGCTTCTTGACTTCTCCCCGTGACCAAGAGCGAATCTTGTCGGAGGAAGCGAGGCCGATTTTCATATATTCAAAGTTATTTACATCTATCAAGGGGCCAACCTCCCTTTCAGCATTCGAATTCACCGATTACGCGTTCGATTCTCCGCCTGACTCCAGATTCAGGTTCAGCTTATCGTTCGCCTGATCTTCTTCTTCATCGATTTCGAGCATGTCGATCTCTTCATCGTTGCTGGACAGCATCTTCACGTCCATACCGAGACTCTGCAGCTCTTTGATGAGAACTTTGAACGACTCTGGTACACCCGGCTCCGGTACGTTTTCACCTTTTACAATTGCTTCGTACGTCTTCACGCGGCCGATCGTGTCATCGGACTTCACGGTGAGGATTTCCTGAAGCGTGTAGGCAGCACCGTAAGCTTCGAGTGCCCATACCTCCATCTCACCGAAACGCTGTCCGCCGAACTGGGCTTTACCACCGAGCGGCTGCTGCGTTACGAGCGAGTAAGGACCTGTGGAACGGGCGTGCAGCTTGTCATCTACCATGTGTGCAAGCTTAATCATATACATGACACCGACAGAGACTCGGCTGTCGAACGGTTCACCTGAACGGCCGTCATACAGGACGGTTTTTCCGTCGCGGGCCATACCGGCTTCTTCGATCGTGGACCAGACATCTTCCTCGTTGGCACCGTCAAATACCGGCGTTGCAATGTGCATGTTCAGCTGACGTGCAGCCATACCCATGTGCAGCTCCAGCACCTGTCCGATGTTCATACGGGAAGGTACCCCGAGCGGGTTCAGCATGATGTCGATTGGTGTGCCATCCGGCAGGAACGGCATGTCCTCTTCCGGAAGGATTTTGGAAATAACACCTTTGTTTCCGTGACGGCCGGCCATCTTATCCCCTTCGTGAATCTTACGCTTCTGTACGATGTAAACTCGTACGAGCTGGTTCACGCCAGGCGGCAGCTCATCGCCGTCTTCACGGTTGAAAATCTTCACATCAAGCACGATGCCGTCGCCGCCGTGCGGAGCGCGCAGGGACGTGTCACGGACTTCACGTGCTTTTTCTCCGAAGATGGCGTGCAGAAGACGCTCTTCTGCGGTCAGCTCGGTAACCCCTTTAGGCGTTACTTTACCGACGAGAATGTCGCCGTCTTTTACTTCAGCACCGACGCGGATAATGCCGCGCTCATCCAGGTTGCGGAGCGCATCGTCCCCGACGTTTGGAATGTCACGCGTGATTTCTTCCGGTCCGAGCTTCGTATCACGTGCTTCGGATTCGTACTCTTCAATGTGGATCGACGTGTACACGTCGTCCTTGACGAGACGCTCGCTGAGAATGATGGCATCCTCATAGTTGTAGCCGTCCCACGTCATAAAGCCGACGAGTACGTTCTGACCGAGTGCCATTTCACCTTTTTCCATGGAAGAGCCGTCTGCAAGGATTTCTCCCTTTTCCACGACCATTCCTTCAGAGACGATTGGGCGCTGATTATAGCACGTTCCCTGGTTGGAACGTTCAAATTTCATCATGTTGTAGCGGGTAACGTCCCCTTCTACTTCACGGCCGTCGATCGTCTTCAGCTCGCGAATGTCCACAAAGTCGGCAGTTACTTTTTCCACGCGGCCGGGCTTTCTGGCTACGACTGCAGCACCGGAGTCTTTGGCAGACACGTATTCCATGCCTGTACCGACGAGCGGGGAGTGCGGCTCAAGAAGCGGCACTGCCTGACGCTGCATGTTCGCACCCATGAGGGCACGGTTGGAGTCATCGTTTTCAAGGAACGGAATACACGCCGTTGCAGCAGATACAACCTGCTTTGGCGATACGTCCATGTAGTCAACGCGGTCGCGGGCAACGATAATGTTTTCCCCGCGGAAGCGGCAGATGATGTTCTCATCCACGAAGTGACCTTCATCATCGAGCTTGGCGTTCGCCTGTGCGACGACGTAGTTGTCCTCTTCATCCGCTGTCAGGTAATCCACTTCCCGTGTTACGAGTCCTTTTTCATGGTCCACGCGGCGGTAAGGCGATTCGATAAAGCCGAACGGATTCACTTTCGCAAAAGAGGAAAGCGAGTTGATCAGCCCGATGTTCGGACCTTCCGGCGTCTCGATCGGACACATACGCCCGTAGTGGGAGTAGTGAACGTCACGCACTTCAAAGCCGGCGCGTTCACGCGTCAGACCACCGGGTCCGAGTGCAGAAAGGCGGCGCTTATGCGTTAATTCCGCAAGCGGGTTCGTCTGGTCCATGAACTGGGACAGCTGGGAGCTTCCGAAAAACTCTTTAATAGATGCGATAACCGGGCGGATGTTGATCAGCGCCTGCGGCGTAATCATGTTGGCATCCTGAATGGACATACGTTCGCGCACGACACGCTCCATTCGGGAAAGTCCGATGCGGAACTGGTTTTGAAGCAGTTCCCCTACAGAACGGAGACGGCGGTTGCCGAGATGGTCAATATCATCGGTCTGGCCTGTTCCGTGCAGCAGGTTGAAGAAGTAGCTGACAGACGAAATGATGTCGGCCGGCGTGATGTTTTTGATTTTGGAATCAATGCCGCCGTTGGCAATGATCTTCACCGGCTGCTCTTCGTCGCCGTCCTTCTGGGAGTAGATCATCACCGTCTGAAGATCCACATCTTCATCCTCAATGACGCCTCCGTTCAGGTTGTGGCGCTCAAATGAGAGCCCGTCTTCAAAGTAAGGAATGAGTTTATCGAGGACGCGGCGGTCGATCACCGTTCCTTCTTCTGCAAGAATTTCGCCTGTTTCCGAATCAACGAGTGTTTCTGCAAGACGCTGATTGAAAAGACGGTTCTTTATATGAAGTTTTTTGTTCATCTTATAGCGGCCGACGTTTGCCAGGTCGTATCGCTTCGGATCAAAGAAGCGGGACTCGAGCAGGCTTTTCGCGCTTTCGACTGTCGGCGGCTCACCAGGGCGGAGACGCTCGTAAATTTCAAGCAGCGCCTTTTCGGATCCGTCTGTATTGTCTTTTTCGAGCGTATTGCGGAGATACTCATCTTCTCCAAGCAGATCAATGATTTCCTGATCAGAGCCGAAACCGAGCGCACGCAGGAGCACCGTCACCGGAATTTTCCGCGTACGGTCAATACGTACGTATACGACGTCCTTGGCATCTGTCTCCAGCTCCAGCCATGCACCACGGTTTGGAATAACCGTAGCCGTGTAGCCGCGCTTGCCGTTTTTGTCCATCTTCTGACTGAAGTAGACACTTGGCGATCGCACGAGCTGGGAAACGATGACGCGTTCTGCCCCGTTAATAATGAATGTACCGGTATCTGTCATGAGAGGGAAATCTCCCATGAATACTTCTTGTTCTTTTACTTCACCGGTATCTTTATTAATCAGGCGTACTTTCACGCGGAGCGGTGCGGAATACGTCACGTCGCGCTCTTTCGATTCGTCGACCGGATACTTAGGCTCCCCTAAGCTGTAATCGACAAATTCCAGAACGAGGTTTCCAGTAAAATCCTCGATCGGTGAAATGTCCTGAAACATGTCCTGAATACCTTCATCAAGAAACCATTGATAAGAAGCCGTCTGAATTTCAATTAAGTTCGGCAGATCCAAAACTTCATTGATTCGTGCATAACTTCTTCTCTGGCGGTGGCGTCCATACTGAACTAGTTGACCTGTCAACTCATTCACCCCTCAAACCTAACGTTTTTATCATCAAGAGACCATAAATGCCCCTGACTGATCGTATACTGATAATGTGTGTTACGGTGGAATATGCTGTAGGAATCACAGGCCGTGCTTTTCGAGGCTGCTGTGCAGGAAGATTTGTGCAGATTCTGGAAACAAAGAAAAAAAGGGCACTAAGGTCGTTGGCATGCATCCATGTTGATGACGACTGTAGTTAATGTTCCCACCCTTTTTCTCCGCAGTTTTCTATTCAAATTCTATAAAAGCAGCTGGCGCTATGATAAAGAAGTGCATAAGAGCCCTATTTTCATATTCATACGCATTAAATAACATTAACACAGCGCCCGTATCGCGTCAATGTTTTTCTGCACGAAAGATGAAATAGCCCTTCTTTTTAGCAGTCGTTTCAACGGTGAAGCCCAGTTCTTCAAGCTTTGCCTTCGTCGACGGCGCTCCCTGCTTTTTCTGAATCACAATTGTAAGCGTACCGCCCTGCTTCAGGACGTGCCACGCCTGTTCGTACAACCGGAAGACAACCTCCTTGCCAGCCCGGATCGGCGGATTGCTGACGATCATCGCAGCACTGCCGGCATCGAGCCCTTCCAGCAGATCCTGCTCCCGCACCTCGGCCCGGGCTGCTCCGTTTCGATCCGCATTGCGCCGGGACAGTTCCACGGAACGTTCGTTCACGTCGACCATGAGCACCGGTCGTTCCGGATACCAGACGGCTGCGAAAATTCCCAGCGGCCCCCAGCCGCAGCCGGCATCGATCAGACGCCCTTCCGCTGTCGGCTCTTCAAGCGACTCGAGCAGAAGTCGTGATCCAAAGTCGAGCCCGCCTTTGGAGAAAACGCCGCTGTCGACGGTAAAGGACAGCTCCGTGCCGCGGACGGACTCCTTGAGCTCCCGCGGGCTGCTCGCTGTCGACGGTTTTTTTGAGTAATAGTGATCTGCCATAGCAGTCCCTCCCAGTCATTCAGGGCCGAAGCCCTTCTGTTTATCAGCTGCACATCATGCACTTTTCCAGTTATGAGAACAAATGTTCTTATTTGTTTTTATGCGCACAGTGCCGTGTCCCTGCACCGGCTGACCTTATGAGTATCGGGTGTATATCGCGCGGTCAGCCTGAATGTCAAAAAAGAACCCGCAGGAAATGAATTCCCGCGGGTTCCAAGCGTGCGTTGAACGCGATTACTTAACCGTGATCTTCGCTCCAGCTTCTTCAAGCTTCGCTTGCATTTCTTCAGCTTCAGCCTTTTCAACGCCTTCTTTAACTGGTGAAGGAGCGCCGTCAACAAGTGCCTTCGCTTCTTTCAGGCCGAGACCTGTGATTTCACGAACAGCCTTGATAACACCGATCTTGGAAGATCCAGCGTCTTCGAGTACTACGTCGAATTCAGTCTGTTCTTCAGCAGCTTCTCCTCCGCCGCCGCCTGCTGCAGCTACCTGAGCTGCTGCAGATACACCAAATTCTTCTTCAATTGCTTTTACCAGGTCGTTCAGTTCGAGTACGGACATTTCCTTAACCGCATCGAGAATCTCTTGATTCGTCATGATTAAATTCCTCCTGTAAATAAGTTTTTATGCTGCCGGGCAGCTTTTTATGACGCGCTTTCTTCTTCGTTCTTGTCTGCCACTGCCTTGAGGCCGATCGCGAGTCCGCGGATTGGAGCCTGAAGTACGTTGGCAAGCATGGAAAGGAGTGCTTCCTGCGAAGGAAGTTCCGCCAGTGCTTTTACTTCGTCGAGAGACACAACTTTGCCTTCGATGATTCCCGCCTTGAGTTCAAGAGCTTCATGCTTCTTCGCAAACTCGTTGAGGAT
This sequence comes from Alkalicoccus luteus, assembly GCF_052061695.1. Classification (NCBI taxonomy): domain Bacteria; kingdom Bacillati; phylum Bacillota; class Bacilli; order Caryophanales; family Bacillaceae; genus Alkalicoccus; species Alkalicoccus luteus. The sequence continues at coordinate 19,974 of NZ_JBPZEY010000008.1, read as the reverse complement.
CTTGGCTGGTGCTACAACATCGTCATAGCCGAACGCAATTGCAGTAGGGCCTGCAAGCTGCTCATCGATTCCAGTCAGTTCTGTCTGTTCTGTCGCGCGGCGTACCATTGTGTTCTTGTACACCTTGAAGTCGATTCCGGCTTCACGCAGCTGCTGACGCAGTTCCGTTACTTCTGCCACGTCCAGTCCGCGGTAGTCTACAACGATTGTAGACTGGCTTTCTTTCAGTTTCCCGGCGATTTCTTCCACGATGCTTTGTTTCTGCTCAATTACACTGCTCATCTAGATGACACCTCCTATGCCTGAAGCTGTTCATACCGTCCGTGTTCCAGCCCAATAAAAAGAGCTTCCTCACATAGACGCAAGGAAGCCGCAGGTCGTCCTGGGCAAACTGCTGCCCGGACTGTATCTGGTGCAAACCTCGGCAGGACGTTTAAGCCCGAAGGCTCCTGCTGTCTACGGTATGATTTATTTATTCACAACTGACAGTATAACGCGCCCAACAGGCTTCGTCAACTACAGTTTGAATTCGTTTGTTGATACGCGTACGCCAGGTCCCATTGTTGCAGCAACGGAAAGGTTGCGCAGGTAGGTACCTTTTGCAGCAGCAGGCTTTGCCTTCATGATAACATCCATCATCGCACGCAGGTTTTCTTCCAGCTGCTGTTCGCTGAAGGAAGCTTTCCCGATCGGTACGTGCATGTTACCAGTTTTGTCGGCACGGTATTCTACCTTACCAGCTTTGATTTCTTCAATGGCCTTTGTTACGTCGAATGTAACAGTGCCTGTTTTCGGGTTCGGCATGAGGCCGCGTGGTCCGAGAACACGTCCGAGCTTACCAACCTGAGCCATCATGTCCGGAGTAGCTACGACAACGTCGAACTCCATCCAGCCCTGGCTTACTTTGTTAATCAGGTCTTCTTCTCCGACAAAATCAGCGCCGGCTGCTTCTGCTTCCTTTGCCTTTTCGCCTTTAGCGAATACAGCAACGGTCTGGGTTTTACCCGTTCCGTGTGGAAGAACAACAGCTCCGCGGATCTGCTGGTCGGCTTTCTTTGTGTCGATTCCAAGGCGCGCAGCCATTTCGATTGTTTCATCGAAGTTGGCTGTTGCAGTCTGCTTTACAGCTTCCACTGCTTCTGTTACACCGTAGTTCTTCTCACGGTCAATAACTTTCAGTGCATCTTCGTACTTTTTGCTGAACTTAGCCAATGTTTTTTCCTCCTCGTTGTGGTTTTAGCGGTTAAACCTCCCACTAATAAAGGTTGCGAACCTGAACGTGTCAGGCAGGACAGCGTCCTTTACTCGCAACCTCATTGACCGGTTATGGTCTCTACATTAGTCTTCGATCGTGATACCCATGCTTCGGGCAGTACCTTCAACCATACGCATAGCTGCTTCTACATCAGCTGCGTTAAGGTCAGGCATCTTTGTTTCCGCGATTTCGCGTACTTGATCACGTCCCACTGTTGCAACTTTCGTCTTGTTCGGCTCACCGGAACCGGATTCGATTCCTGCGGCTTTCTTAAGAAGAACAGCTGCTGGCGGAGTTTTCGTGATGAATGTAAAGGAACGGTCCTCAAATACAGTGATTTCAACTGGAATGATAAGACCTGCCTGCTCTTGAGTCTGAGCGTTGAATTCCTTACAGAAGCCCATGATATTTATACCTGCCTGACCGAGTGCTGGCCCGACCGGCGGTGCTGGGTTTGCTTTACCAGCTGGAATTTGCAGTTTTACAACCTTAATAACCTTCTTTGCCACGCGACACACCTCCTTAAGTCCGTGATGTGGTAAACCGAGCGATTGCTTCCGCTCTCCCACTCAAAAAAACCTGCGTATTCGCAGGAAAAACGTGAACAGCATGTCCACGTTCATTAGCAACATTCAAATTCTATCACTTCACTCCAAAATTGACAAGGAGTTTTTGTGATCCTATGATAATTTTTCTACCTGCGTGAAGTCCAGCTCTACCGGCGTTTCGCGGCCGAACATGTTGACCGTTACCTTCAGCTTTTGCTTTTCGGCTGAAATGTCTTCGATCGTGCCGACGAATTCTGCAAACGGTCCTTCCTTCACTTTGACAGCTTCCCTCAGCTCGAAATCAACTTCCTGCTTCGGTGCTGCCACACCCATTTGACGCAGGATGGCTTCTGCTTCTTCGGGCAGGAGCGGCGTCGGCTTTGATCCGGCACCGGAGGAACCGACGAATCCGGTAACACCAGGCGTGTTGCGCACAACGTACCAGGAATCATCTGTCATCACCATTTCTACAATGACGTAGCCTGGAAATACTTTTTTGGAAACCTGCTTTTTCTTGCCGTTCTTTACTTCTGTCTCTTCCTCTACAGGAACGAGTACGCGGAAGATCTTATCGACCATGTCCATGGACTCGACCCGCTTTTCAAGGTTTGTCTTCACCTTGTTTTCGTAGCCGGAATACGTGTGTACTACATACCAGTTTTTCTCCATAAGAATCAGGGGGTGCCCCCGTATTCCCTCCTCCTACCGGTGCGATCCGGGAATCTGTTAGTTCGTGATCAGCTGGAGCAGTGATGAAATAATAAAGTCGGAAATTGCGAAGAAGATGGCTATGAATGTGACTGTTGCAACAACAATCCCCGTGTAGCGCTTCAGCTCTTTTCCGTTCGGCCACGTAACGCGCTTCATTTCCGCTACGACCTGCTTCAGAAAGACTGCCGGGTTTTTCGTCGTCTTGGTGTTTTCCGCCATGCCGGACACCTCCATTTCCTTTTAGCTCCGCGCTGTGTCAGCCGGATGCCGTATTTCCCACTGCACCGCCGTCACTTTGTTTCGGCGTGCATCGTATGTGATCCGCAAGTCTTGCAATATTTCTTTATCTGGAGCCGCGTCTGGCGGCTGTCGGTTGATTTCGTCGTCCAGTAATTACGGCTGTTGCATGTCTGGCAGGCGAGAGCGACCTTCATCGGCTCTCCCTCCTTTTAGCTGAACTGCTTACATACTAAACGAACTTATCACAGGAAACAGCGGCGTGTCAATGCTTCTCCGGGATTCCGGACAAACGAAACGGCACCTGCCGGATCGTCGCTCGTCCGGAGGTGCCCGCAGGTTTACGTAAATTTAACTTCCTTCAGTTCCACATACCGTTCGAGCTTCCGCTTGACCCGCTGCAGTGCGTTATCGATCGACTTGACGTGGCGCTCCAGATCCTCGGACATCTCCTGATATGTTCTGCCGTCCAGATACTGCATGAGCACCTCACGTTCCAGTTCGCTGAGCATTTCACCCATTTTGGATTCAATATCGGAAAATTCTTCCCGGTTGATCAGCAGCTGCTCCGGATCGGTCACCCCGTGACCGCAGAGAACGTCGAGCAGCGTTCGTTCTGATTCTTCATCGTATATCGGCTTGTCGAGGGATACGTAGGAGTTCAGCGGAATGTGCTTTTGACGCGTCGCGGTTTTGATCGCGGTGATGATTTGCCTGGTGATACAAAGCTCCGCAAAGGCGCGGAAAGAGGAAAGCTTATCTGCCTGAAAATCACGGATCGCCTTATAGAGACCAATCATGCCTTCCTGCACAATATCCTCGTGATCGGCGCCGATCAGAAAGTAGGACCTTGATTTAGCGCGGACAAAATTCCGGTATTTCGTAATCAGGTATTCGAGCGCGCCGCTGTCTCCCTCCCGGACAAGACGGACGAGTTTTTCATCCTCAATGTCACGATAGTGCTGGTGCATGCCAGTTTCCATAAGATGTACAGCCACGGCGATCCCTCCGACCTGTCTTTAGTGAAAGTCGTACGCAAATTCCGGTTTTCGTGGTGCAGGACTCCTGATAGTAACGTTAAGTATACTAGATAAAAAAGGAAATCGTCAAGGTGTTATCGCTTTCCTCTGCGCCATTTTTCAAAAATTTCTGCCATTTCCTCGTCAATCGGCAGCTTCGTTTTGACCTTCTTCTGCTTCGTTTCCGCCACGCTCTGCTGAATCCCTTTTTCGATCTGTTCTACTTCCGTACGCAGCTCGCGGGCAGACTTTCGGTAGGCGCCGCTTGCAAAAATCACCCGCTGCTCTACGTAGTCGGAAGTTGCGACGTAAATCTGCCGGTCGACCCGCTTGCGTTCAATGACGAGCTTTTCAATCCGCTCGTCCGCTGTTTCTTTTTCTTTTGTAAAGACAATATCGAGATCGTAGTGCCGGTACTTCTTACCGGTGCCGGGAACCATATGAGCGTCAAATACAATCGTGACGCTCGTTCCCGTATAGGCCTGATACTCGGCCATCTTTTCAATGAGCAGGTCGCGCGCACTTTCCAGATCGGAGTCGGATAGAGCCTTCAGCTCCGGCCAGTCTCCGATGATGTTGTAGCCATCCACGAACAAGTACGCTTTTCGCATCGGTTACGCCTCCCCGGCTACCGTGCGCCGGCGGAATACTTCATACATCAGCAGCGATGCCGCGACCGATGCATTCAGCGAAGTAACCTTGCCGAGCAGAGGAATCTGCACGAGAAAATCACACTTTTCTTTGACGAGTCTGCTCATGCCGCGTCCTTCACTGCCGATCACAAGCCCGACCGGCATGTCGAGGTCGACGCTCCGGTAGTCCTCGCGTCCGGACGCGTCCGTTCCGACAAACCAGAGGCCGCGGTCCTTCAGCTCATCCATCGTTTTTGCCATGTTCGTCACGCGCACGACCGGTACGTATTCAATCGCACCGGCTGATGCTTTGGCAACCGTCGCTGTCAGGGCGGCTGCCCGGCGCTTTGGGATAATGACTCCGTGCGCACCGGATGCATCCGCTGTGCGGAGAATCGATCCGAGGTTGTGCGGGTCCTCCAGTTCATCCAGCAGAAGAAAGAACGGTGCTTCGTTCTTTTTCTCCGCACGCTCAAACAGAGTCTCCATGTCGGCATATTCAAATGCGGCGAGAAACGCCAGTACCCCCTGATGAGCCTTTCCGTTTCCGGCAATCTGCTCGATCTTCTGCTTCGGCACGTTCTGCAGCTGCACCTTTTTCTCCCGGCAGAGCTTCTGAATCTGGCTGATCTGCCCTTTGGCAGTATCCGCCACGAGTACTTTATGAACCGTCCGGTCTCCCCGGAGTGCCTCCAGTACGGGATTTCTTCCAATGACGTAATCGGTATCCTTCATGATGCTCCCTCCTTTCCTTCTGCAATCGTCAGCGCAGCAGCCGCAATTTCATCCAGCCGCTCGTCCTGTCCGGTTACGTACAAATAGCCGATGAGCGCCTCAAACGCGGTACTGCTTTGATAAACGGACCGTTCGGTATGTTTTGGAATCGTACCCGATTTAGCATTGCGGCCGCGGCGGACGACCGCTTCTTCCTGCTCCGTCAGCACATTTTGTTCATACAGTTTTTCCAGTATGCGCGCCTGGGACTTCGCTGATACGTAGGCTGTCGCTGCTTTATGAAGACGGTTTGGCTTTACGCCGCCTTTGACGAGCAGCCGATAGCGGACGTAGGTTTCGAATACGCCGTCTCCCATGTAGGCGAGCGCCAGAGCATTCAGCTGCTCGGGCTCGCGGATCGTTTCATTCAGCTTCATGCGTCTCCCCGCTTCCAGCGAGTGCCCTGCGGTGTATCTTCCAGTAAAATATGCTTTTCTTTTAATTCGTCCCGGATCTCATCTGCCCGGGCGAAATCGCGATCGTCTCTCGCCTGTTCACGCTCGGCTATCAGCGCCTCGACTTCCTCATCAAGCAGCTCTTCTGCTGTGCCCAGCTGCATGCCGAGCACGTACCCCATGTCGTCGAACTGCTGGAGAAACGCCTTCAGCACGGAGGTGTCTGTCTGCTTTTCCTGCAGGTACAGGTTCGCCTGGCGGACAAGGTCAAACAGAACGGCAACTGCATTAGCGCTGTTTAAATCATCATCCATCGCCTCGGTAAAACGTGATTCGTGCTCCGCAATCACCCGCTCCCACTTTTCTGTCTGCAGACCGAGATCGACTGCGGTATCTAGACGATGCTGCACGTTCTGATACGTCGTTTTGATCCGCTCAAGCGAGGCGGCCGCCGTATGCAGCTGCTCGTCGCTGAAGTTGATCGGGCTCCGGTAGTGCGCGTTTACGATAAAGAAGCGCACGACTTCCGGGTCAAATGTCCGGATGATGTCGTGAACGAGGATAAAGTTCCCGAGTGATTTGGACATCTTTTCGTTATCGATATTAATATAGCCGTTGTGAATCCAGTAGTTGGCCATCGGCTTTTCGTTCAGTGCTTCAGACTGGGCAATTTCGTTTTCATGATGCGGAAACGACAGATCCTGGCCGCCGGCGTGGATGTCGATCGTATCACCGAGATACTTCTTCACCATCGCCGAGCACTCAATGTGCCACCCCGGACGCCCCTCGCCCCATGGACTCGACCATGAAATTTCTCCCGGCTTTGCTGTTTTCCAGAGGACGAAATCGAGCGGATCCTCTTTTTTATCGCCGACGTCGACGCGGGCTCCTGCCTGCAGGTCGTCAATCGACTGGTGCGAAAGCTTCCCGTAGCCGTCAAAGCGGCGAGTGCGGAAATAGACGTCTCCCTGAGATTCGTAGGCATAGCCTTTTTCAACGAGCTTATGGATAAACGTGATGATATCATCCATCGTATCTGTTACCCGCGGATGCAGATCGGCTTTTTTGACGCCGAGTGCAGCTGTATCTTCATGGTACGCATCAATGAAACGTTCGGCGATCTCCATCACGTCGCCGCCGATTTCTTCCGCTGCTTTAATGATTTTATCGTCGACATCGGTAAAGTTGGATACGTACTGCACCTCGTAGCCCCTGTACTCAAAGTAACGGCGTACCATATCAAAGACGACAGCCGGCCGTGCGTTGCCGATATGAATATAGTTGTAAACCGTCGGACCGCAGACGTACATTTTGATCTTGCCGGGTTCGATCGGCTCAAAGGTTTCTTTTTTTCGTGACAGTGTATTGTAAAGCTGAATCGCCATAAGCTGGCTCACACCTTCCTTTTTTCTGCTTCCTCTTTTTCGTGCTTCAGCTCGCGCACTTCCCGCTTGAGCCGGATCATTTCTTTTTCCAGCTGTCTGAACTTATCTGCGACAGGGTCGGGCAGGTTGATATGGTCAAGATCATCATCCACCTTGATGCCGTCCTGCACGACGATGCGCCCTGGTATGCCAACGACCGTTGAATTCGGCGGCACTTCCTTCAGTACGACGGAGCCGGCTCCGATCCGCGAGTGCTTTCCGATGCGCATTGATCCGAGCACTTTCGCACCGGAGGCGACGAGCACGTGATCCTCCAGCGTGGGGTGGCGCTTGCCTTTTTCCTTTCCGGTCCCGCCGAGCGTTACCCCTTGAAAAATGGTAACGCTGTCTCCAATTTCACACGTTTCCCCAATGACAACGCCCATCCCGTGGTCAATGAACAGGCGCTGGCCGATCGTCGCGCCGGGATGAATTTCAATTCCGGTAAAAAAACGACTGACCTGCGATAAAAAGCGGGCGAAAAAATACAGCTTCTTCTTCCAGAGCCAGTGCGCGGCACGGTGCGCCCAGACGGCATGCACACCGGAGTACGTCATGATTACTTCCAGCCTGTTGCGCGCGGCCGGGTCGCGCTCCAGGACGACATCGACATCATTTTTCAGCGTGGTAAACACCGGCATTCCCTCCTCTCGCTACTTGCACTTCAGGCTGCATGCGCCTGTTAATCGGTACGGCGTGCGGCCGTCTTTCTCTGTCCAGACGATCATCTGATCCTCCGATGAAAAAAAGCGTCTTTGTGCCGCATTGGCACAGAGACGCTTTGTAAAAGCGCGGTTCCACTCTGCTTGAAGGCACGGATGCCTCCCGCTTTTTTCCGCTTCGACCGTTGACGGTGATCCGGGTGCATTTCCAAACTGACGGCCTGATCCGCTTCCAGCCGCGGCGGATCTCTCTGGGAAAGCGTCTGTTTGTACTTCGTCCGGGGACGGTCTTGTTTAATTATGCATCTGCCAGCAGCGTGTCGAGGCGCTTCAGCACCTTGTCACGGCCGAGCAGAACGATCGTTTTTGGTAAATCGGGTCCGTGCATCTGGCCTGTAACAGCCACGCGCACCGGCATAAACAGCTTCTTGCCTTTATGCCCGGTTTCCTTCTGCACTTCCTTCAATGCGGCTTTGACAGCATCCGGCTCCCACGTAAGTTCTTTCACCTTCGTCCGGAATGCATCAAGAACCTCCGGCACCTGCTCTTCATCGAGCACAGCCTTTGCGTCTTCATTATAATCGATCTGTTCCTTAAAGAACAACTCTGTAAGCTCTACAATTTGCGCACCGTAGCTCATTTTTTCCTGATGAAGCGTAATCAGATCATATGCCCAGTGGCGCTGCTGCTCGCTCATGTTTTCCGGCAGCCGTCCTGCTTTGACGAGATGCGGGAGCGACATCCAGACGACGCGGTCAGGATCTGCCTGCTTCATATACTGGTTGTTCATCCACTCCAGCTTTTGTGTATCAAACACTGCCGGGGCCTTGATCACCCGGTCGAGACGGAACTGTTCTGCAAGTTCCTTCAGCGACAGCATTTCCTCTTCGCCGCCTGGAGACCAGCCGAGCAGGGCGATAAAGTTCACGATCGCCTCCGGCATGTAGCCAAGCTCCCGGTACTGTTCCACAAACTGAATGATCGACTCGTCACGCTTGCTCATCTTTTGACGATCCTGGTTCAAAATGAGCGACGCATGGCCAAACACCGGCGTTTCAAATCCGAGCGCTTCATACAGCAGCACCTGGTTCGGTGTATTCGACAAATGTTCTTCACCGCGGATAACGTGTGAGATTTTCATCAGGTGGTCGTCGATCGTTACCGCAAAATTGTACGTTGGAATGCCATCCTGGCGCACGATAACAAAGTCTCCGATTCCGTTCGAGTCAAACGTCACGTCGCCGCGGACTTCATCCTTTACGACGATTTCCTGGTCGGACGGTACAAGAAAACGGACGACAGGCTTCCGTCCTTCAGCTTCGTATGCCCGCTTCTGTTCGTCAGTAAGGTTGCGGTCGCGGCCGCTGTACATTGGTGTCTCTCCACGGGCGCGCTGCTCTTCCCGCTCTTTTTCAAGCTCCTCCTGCGTCATATAGCAGTGGTAGGCTTTCCCTGATTCCAGCAGCTGGTCCACGTAGGTTTGATACAGCTCCAGACGGTCCATGCTTTTATAAGGACCGTATTCTCCGCCTTTATCGACGCTTTCGTCCCAGTCGATGCCGAGCCACTTCAGGCTTTCCATCAGTTTTTCAGTGGCCGTATCCACGTTTCGTGCCTGATCGGTATCTTCAATCCGGAGAACGAATGTGCCTCCGTGATGGCGTGCAAATAAGTAGTTGAACAATGCCGAGCGTGCCCCTCCAATATGGAGGTGACCGGTCGGACTCGGTGCAAACCGCACGCGGATGTCGTTGCTCATATCCGTGATCCCTTCCTCTCTCAATAGCATCTTTTCCTATTTTATCATGCCTGGCATCAGGCTTTAACCCTTTTCGGGTACAAGCAGGATTACCGCCTGGGAGGCAATGCCCTCTCCGCGTCCGGTAAATCCGAGCTTTTCTGTCGTCGTCGCTTTCACGTTTACTTGGCCTGGATCTGCTTCAAGCAGTTCCGCAATTCGTGCCTGCATCTGCGGCACGTACGGAGCCATCTTCGGCTTCTCGGCCATGATGGTACAGTCGAGGTTGCCGAGCCGGTAGCCGTGCCGCTTAATGATCCCCCATACGTGCCGGAGCAGCTCCGCTGAATCCGCTCCTTCAAAGGCCGGGTCCGTATCCGGAAAATGGCGGCCAATATCGCCTTCCGCAACTGCTCCAAGAGCCGCATCTGCTACGGTGTGGAGCAGCACGTCGGCGTCCGAGTGTCCGGCCAGTCCTTTTTCATAGGGAATGTCAATGCCGCCTAAGATAAGCGGGCGCCCCTCTGTAAGCTGGTGTACATCAAATCCTTGTCCAATCCTCATTCCAACGCTTCCTTTCGATAACGGATGACCGCCTCAGCAAAGACGAGGTCTTCCGGAGTCGTCACTTTAAAGTTTTCGTAATCACCTTCCACAATCGCCACGCTGCCGCCGTTGCGCTCAACAAGGCTTGCATCATCCGTGCCGATCCATTCTCCATCTTCTGCAGCCTGGTGAGCATCCAGTATCACCTCGTAGCGAAATGCCTGCGGCGTCTGAGCGCCCCAGAGCAGAGAGCGGTCGGTCGTCTTTTCAATGATGCCGTCTCGCACTTCCTTTACGGTGTCTTTTACCTTTACGGCCAGAATTGCCGCGCCGTGCTCAGCTGTGCGAACAGCAAGCCGGTGCAGCTGCTCCTGCCTGACGAACGGACGGGCGGCATCGTGAATAAACACCAGACCAGATCCGTCACCGGACTCTGCGCCTGCGCGGATGCCGGCACGGACGCTGTCCTGCCGCTCCTTGCCGCCCTCCACGTAGCGAATCGGCGTCAAGCCGTGCCACGAGCTCAGCATGCGGCGGATGTCCGCTTCCTCCTGCTTGTTAATGACGAGCAGGATTTCCGTGCACAGCGAATCCTCCTCAAACACACGAAGCGTGTGCAGGAGAAGGGGGTCGCCGGCTATACTCAGAAACTGTTTGTTTCGTCCTGCCTGCATGCGCCGGCCCTGGCCGGCAGCAAGCAGTACGGTCTGGTACGTTTGCATCTGCATCTTCCTTCTTCAAACTCAGTCTAGGTTCAGAGGGCCTTTTCCACCGGCTTCGGCTTGGCAAAAATCATGCGTCCGGCTGACGTCTGCAGCACGCTGGTAACGATGACCTCTATTGTTTCGCCGATGTGGTTCCGGCCGCCTTCCACGACGATCATCGTGCCGTCATCAAGATAGGCAATCCCCTGATTCTGCTCTTTGCCATCCTTGATCACCTGCACCGGCATTTCTTCACCAGGCAGGACGACAGGTTTGACGGCGTTGGCAAGATCGTTAATGTTCAGCACCGCGACACCCTGCAGGTCGCATACTTTGTTCAGGTTGAAGTCATTGGTAACGACAAAGCCGTCCAGCAGCTTCGCCAGTTTAACGAGCTTGCTGTCCACTTCCTGAATATCGTCAAAGTCGCCCTCGTAAATCTCCACTTCCACGTCGAGCTCTTTTTGCATTTTGTTTAAAATATCAAGCCCGCGCCGGCCGCGGTTCCGCTTCAGTACGTCCGAGGAATCGGCAATGTGCTGCAGCTCTTCCAGTACAAACTCAGGTACAAGCAGCGTTCCTTCGAGAAAGCCGGTGCTGCAGATATCTGCAATTCTTCCATCAATAATGACGCTCGTATCGAGGATTTTCAACCGGTAGCGGTTTGCTTGTTCCTCCGCATTATCTTCCAGCTTCTTCTCACTCTTATTCTGCGCCGTGCGCCCGAGTGTAAACAGGCCCATGAGCTCCTCGCGCTTCTGGAACCCGATCCGCGCACCGAGATACCCCATAAAGAGCGTCAGGAGAATTGGCACAACAGAGCTTACGATCGGAATTTCCAGGCTGATCAGCGCCACGGTGATCAAGTAGGCAAGACCGAGTCCTACAAACAGGCCCATCGATCCAAACAACAGATCTGTCACGGGATATTTCATCAGGGATTCTTCAACATACCGAATGGAGTGGACGATGTTATCGGTGAACCAATAAAGAGAAGAAAAGAGAATGATTGCACCTAGCAGAGACCCGAATAACGCGCCTGTTGACCATTCCGGCAGCTGTTCAAACGGCAGGCTTGCAATTAAGTCCGGCATAAACAAATAACCGAGCACCCCGCCGATAAACACGATCACCAGCTGTACGATTTTATGCAGCATTGTTTCACCTCCTTATCATCAATATAGACAAAAACATCTCCGCTGAACCAAAAGCGGACCGTTTCACAACTATTTACATATTTTACCCGTTAAATGTGTCTGTCGATGAAAAGCTGCTCCTGCAGCCTGGTCAATCCGTCCTTAATCTTTTTCGCCCGCGCTTCCCCGATGCCATCCACGTCATCCAGCTCCTCCTGTGAGGCCCGCGTAATGTGCGGAAGCTGTTCAAACCGGCTGATCAGGTTTTCAATAACCATCACCGGCAGCCGCGGAATTTTGCTTAAAACCCGGTATCCTCTCGGAGCAATTGGATATTCAGACAGATTGACGATTTTGCTGTAGCCGAGCAGCTTCACGATGACGTTATCATCGAGCAGCTCTTCGTTGCTCAGCCGCTTCAGCTTGCGCAGCGTTTCCTTCGGGCTGTAGTCGGCTTCCTTCATGTAGTCCTTGATTAGAAGCAGTGCCTCCTGCTCGGTGTTCATGACAAGCTCCTCGAGCTGCATCGAGATCAGTCTTCCTTCATCACCGAGCTCGTTGACGTAGTTTAAAATTTCTCCCTTGATGCGAAGCACCATCTCGATCCGGTGCATCACCTGCGAAACCTCCGAAAACGTTACAAGCTCCTCAAACTCCAACGCCCCTAAATTCGTGATGCTCTGATCCAGGACGGACTGATATTTCTCCAGCGTTTGAATGGCCTGATTCGCTTTAGTGAGGATCACGCCGATATCCTTGAGCGCATAGCGGTAGGCACCCTGGTAGAGCGTGATGATGTTCCGGCGTTGGGAAATCGAGATGACGAGGTTCCCGGTCTGCCGGGCTACCCGCTGTGCTGTCCGGTGACGAATCCCCGTTTCGGTAGAATCAATCGTATTATCCGGCACAAGCTGGGTGTTGGCATAGAGAATGCGGCTCCCGTCCTCGCTCAAAATAATCGCTCCGTCCATCTTGGCCAGCTCATACAAGTAGGCCGGTGAAAAATCGGTGTTGATGAAAAAGCCGCCGTCGACAATGTTCATCATCTCATTATTGTATCCGAGGACGATGAGTCCGCCGGTGCCTGCCCGGAGCACGTTATCAATGCCTTCCCGGAGCTTCGTACCCGGCGCGACGAGCCTGAGTACATCGTTTATAAAGTTTTCGTCATAGCTCGAACGATGGTGTTCCACGCGTCTTCCCTCCTAACGTCACTTCCAGCGCCTCGCTTACCGTGCGGACACCGGTTACCTGTATGCTGCTCGGGGGCTCCCATCCTTCCAGGCATTTCGCCGGGACGATCACCCTCGTAAATCCAAGCTTGGCCGCTTCCTGAACACGCTGTTCAATCCGGGAGACACGGCGGACTTCGCCGGTTAGTCCCACTTCCCCGATGATGACATCTCCCGGCTCGGTCGGTACATCCCGGAAGCTTGATGCAATCGCGACGGTGATCGCGAGGTCGATCGACGGCTCATCCAGCTTGACGCCGCCTGCCACTTTAATATACGCATCCTGGTTCTGCAGCATCATGCCGACCCGCTTTTCCAGTACGGCCATAATCAGCGAAATCCGGTTATGGTCCACGCCTGTCGCCATCCGCCGCGGATTTCCAAAGCTTGTTGGAGAAATGAGCGACTGAATTTCTACGAGAACCGTTCGCGTGCCCTCCATCGAGGCGACAACAGCAGAGCCTGCAGCTCCGGCCGACCGCTCTTCGAGAAAGATTTCAGAAGGATTCAGCACCTCTTCCAGTCCGCTTTCTTTCATCTCAAAAATACCGATTTCATTCGTCGAACCGAACCGGTTTTTTACGGCCCTTAAAATACGGTACGTATGATGCTGCTCTCCTTCAAAATACAGCACCGTATCGACCATGTGCTCGAGTATACGAGGTCCGGCAATGGCTCCCTGCTTCGTCACGTGCCCGACGAGAAAGATGGCAATCCCCTTCGTTTTGGCAATACGCATAAAGGATGACGTACATTCCCGCACCTGCGAGACGCTCCCCGGTGCACTCGTCACATCCTCTAAATGAACCGTTTGAATGGAGTCAATGATCACAAGAGCCGGCTCCATTTCCTCGATGACACGTTCAATGACCTGCACGTCCGTTTCAGCGAGAACGAGCAGTTCATCCTCCTCGATTCCAAGACGATCTGCCCGCAGCTTCGTCTGCCTGACAGATTCTTCTCCCGATATGTACAAAACGCGTTTCTTATGAGAGGCAAGCATAGCCGACACCTGCAGCAGCAGCGTCGATTTCCCGATTCCCGGATCCCCGCCGACAAGCACCAGAGACCCCGGTACAATTCCGCCGCCCAGCACCCGGTTCAACTCGTCAATGTGAGTGCTGCTGCGCGCTTCTTCCCGGCGTTCGATCTTCGTGATTGGCTCAGGCTTTACTTTTCTCGGCCCGTCAGACGTCACAAATCCGCGCCGCTTCGTTTTCGGCGCTGCTTCCATTTCTTCCACGAGCGTATTCCACTGCTGACAGCCCGGACATTTTCCCATCCATTTTGTAGATTCATACCCGCATTCCTGACAAACAAATTTCGTCTTCTGCTTGGCCATATGTGTCCTCCTTTCCCGTTTTATCTCCTGCACTTTATTTTAGCATGAAATCAGGCGTGAGCGCGCCTCTCACGCCTAAAAAGCCGGTATATCCCTGTTTTTAACCCGCAGCAGCCGCTACGGGTTAAAGGTCGTTTCTTTTTTCCGCTTCGGCCTCTTTTTACGCGGGAAGGCCGTCAGTTCAATCAGCACATACAAAACGAGGACAATGATATAAAAATTAATCCCAAATCCGGCGGCAGATACGAACAGTCTGTAAATGAAAAGTCCTGCAACGAAAGCTGCGGCCAGTGCTAAAAGTGAAAGCTGGAGTCGCTGAATTACGAAAATCCCCTTTCCCAGGCTGTGGCTTCTCTATAGTTTCTCCTTCGACACACCGCCCGGCGCTTCCTGCCGCTGCTAAAAAACGGTAAAAAAGATGCCCCGGATTCCGGTCCGGGACATCGTTCTCGTATAGAGATTTTACACCGTTTCTTCTGCTTCGGCAGTCGTTACGTAAAACTCACCGTCGCGAATACCGAGCTTTACTTTTTTCCCTTTCGAGATGTTGCCTTTCAGCAGCTCCTCGGAGAGGCGGTCTTCCACTTCTTTTTGAAGGGCCCGGCGGAGCGGTCTCGCTCCATATTCCGGATCGAAGCCTTCGTCAGCGATTTTCGCCTTCGCTGCGTCCGTCAGCTCAAACTCAATGCCCTGCTCTTTAAGACGCTTTTTCAGTGCATCAGCCATGAGCGTCACGATCTGCTTAATGTGCTGCTTCTCAAGCGAATGGAAGACGATGATTTCGTCGATCCGGTTCAGGAACTCTGGACGGAACGACTTTTTAAGCTCGCCCATCACTTTGCCCTTCATATCTTGGTACTTTTCGCTTTCCTTTTGAGCCGTAAAGCCAAGGCTCTTCTCCTGGCGCAGCACGCTTGCTCCGACGTTGGACGTCATGATGATCGCCGTATTACGGAAGTCCACGCGCCGCCCTTTGGAGTCTGTAAGGAACCCGTCTTCAAGCACCTGAAGCAGAATGTTAAAGACTTCCGGGTGTGCCTTCTCGATCTCATCCAACAGAATAACGGAGTACGGCTTGCGGCGGATCTTCTCTGTCAGCTGGCCGCCTTCCTCATGGCCGACATACCCTGGAGGTGAACCGACAAGACGGCTCGTCGTATGCTTCTCCATGTATTCGGACATATCGATTCGCACGATCGCATCCTCGTCACCGAAGAGGGATTCGGCGACAGCACGGGCAAGCTCCGTTTTACCGACACCGGTCGGTCCAAGGAAAATAAAGGAGCCGATCGGTCGCTTCGGATCTTTCAGGCCGGCACGGGCGCGGCGTACCGCTTTGGATACGGCCGTAACTGCTTCATCCTGACCAATAACACGTCCGTGAAGAATTTCTTCCATGCGCAGCAGACGGTCCGTCTCTTCCTCTGCCAGCTTGCTCACCGGAATCCCGGTCCAGGTAGCTACGACGGAAGCAATATCCTCGGTTGTTACTTCCGAATTTTCCTGCCCTTGCTTTTCTTTCCATTTATCCTTCAGGGACTCCAGCTCTTCGCGCAGCTTCTGCTCATTGTCGCGCAGCGAGGCTGCTTTTTCGAACTCCTGGCTTTGCACGGCTGCATCCTTTTCCTTGCGAAGCTCCTCCATCTCCTGCTCTTTCTCCTTCAGGTTCGGCGGAGCGGTGTACGAACGCAGGCGCACTTTGGATCCCGCTTCATCGATCAGGTCAATTGCTTTGTCCGGAAGGAAGCGGTCGGAAATGTAGCGGTCCGACAGCGTGACTGCAGAATCAATGGCCTCATCGGTGATTTTGACACGATGGTGGGCTTCATAGCGGTCACGAAGACCGGAGAGAATCTGCTTCGATTCTTCCACCGTCGGCTCGTTTACTTGAATCGGCTGGAAACGGCGCTCAAGCGCAGAGTCCTTTTCAATATATTTACGGTACTCATCCAGTGTCGTCGCACCGATACACTGCAATTCTCCACGTGCGAGTGACGGCTTTAAAATGTTTGACGCATCGATCGCGCCTTCTGCGCCGCCTGCCCCGATCAGCGTATGAAGCTCATCGATAAACAGGATGACGTTTCCGGCCTGACGGATTTCCTCCATCACTTTTTTCAGGCGGTCCTCAAATTCACCTCGGTATTTCGTTCCGGCTACAACCGTTCCCATATCGAGCGTCATAACCCGCTTGTTACGGAGAATCTCCGGCACTTCATTATTGACGATCTGCTGCGCCAGTCCTTCAGCGATTGCTGTTTTACCAACACCCGGCTCCCCAATGAGCACTGGATTGTTCTTGGTGCGGCGGCTGAGGATCTGAATGACGCGCTCTATTTCTTTTGACCGCCCAATAACCGGGTCGATCTGCTCCTCTTTAGCAATGGCCGTTAAGTCACGGGCGAGACCGTCAAGCGTCGGCGTGCTTGCATTTGCTGCCCCGGAGGTTGCCTGCTGCTGCTGATTATTTGCCTCGCTGCTTCCAAGCAGCTGCAGTACCTGCTGTCGGGCTTTGTTCAGGCTGACCCCGAGGTTATTAAGCACTCTCGCTGCCACACCTTCTCCTTCACGAATGAGGCCGAGCAGGATGTGCTCTGTACCGACATAGGAATGACCAAGCTTTCGTGCCTCATCCATAGACAGCTCAATGACTTTCTTCGCTCGCGGAGTGTAATGAATCTGCTTTGTTACTTCTTCTCCGCGGCCGATCAGGTTTTCCACTTCAGTCTGAATTTTTTCAGCACCGAGGCCGAGGCCGGTCAGCGCTTTTGCTGCGATTCCTTCCCCTTCCCGAACCAGACCGAGTAAAATATGCTCTGTTCCTATATTGCTGTGGCCGAGACGCGCTGCTTCTTCCTGCGCTAAGGCCAATACCTTCTGGGCTCTTTCCGTAAATCGTCCAAACATCATCTACTTGCACCTCCATCATTATTATCTGTCTCTTCTTCCATCTGCAGCCGTTCCCGAATGAGAGAGGCTCGGCGCTGGTCACGCTCGGAAGCGGAGAGCGCTGCCCCTGCATACTGCTGCAGAAAGCCGGGCTGCGTCATCACCATCAGCTCGTTTAAAATGCTTCCCTTTACTTGCTCAATAATACCCATATCGATGCCGAGCCGTACGTCCGACAATCGTTCCATCGCTTCTTTCGTTTCCATCGTGCGGCTGTAGAGCAGGGCTCCGTAGGAACGGTATATCCTGTCCTCCAGCTTCAGCAGCGAGTTCTGCGTCAGCTGTTCACGTGCTGCACGCTCATGCTGAATCATCTGCGAAACGACGCTGCTGAGGTCCTTAATGATTTCTTCTTCTCCCTGTCCGAGCGTCGTCTGATTGGAAATTTGATACAAATTACCGAGCGCTTCACTGCCCTCGCCGTAAATTCCTCGTACGACGAGTCCCAGCTGATTAATCGCAGGCAAAATCCGGTTCAGCTGGTTCGTCAGCACGAGCGCCGGAAGATGCATCATAACCGATGAACGAAGCCCGGTGCCAACATTGGTTGGACAGGAAGTCAAATACCCTCTTCGTTCATCAAAGGCGAAATCAAGCTCTTCTTCAAGCCAGTCGTCTATCAGTTCCGCATGCTTTAACCCTTCTTCCAGCTGAAATCCGGAGAGCAGACATTGGATGCGGAAATGATCCTCTTCATTGACCATCACACTGATCGATTCATCCTCACTCAGCAGCAGACCGCGCCCGGCGGCTTCGCCTGTCAGATTCGGACTCATTAAATGCTTTTCCACGAGCACGCGCTTCTGATTATCACTCAGATCTTCCATTCGCAGCAGAGAAAACGGCCCGAACGGATCGCGGTTTGTTTCGTGGCAGACAGCACTCGTCTGTTCCAAAATCGACCGCAGCTGCTCTTCCTTTGCCACAATCGGAAATGGAACGTCCGCGAGATTTCGCGCCAGACGGACTCTGCTGCTGATCGCGATGTCCGCCTCCGGTCCCTCGTTTTTCATCCAGGGACTGATCGCATCATTCATAAAAGACTGAAGCGTCATGATGCATCACCTCCCTTTTTCTGAACGGTTTCCTCCAGGCTGCGGATTTTATCCCGTGTCTCTGCCGCCTGTTCGAATTCCTCTGCCTCAATTTGTTCCTGCATCTGCTGTTTCAGTGTCTCAATCTCCCGGTAAACGTGCATGTCCTTCCCTCTGCGCTTTGGAATTTTTCCGCCGTGTGCAGAATTGCCTCCATGGATGCGCTTAAGTACTGGATCGAGTTTCTTGTCGAAGTACTGGTAACAGTCCGCACAGCCAAATCGGCCAATGTCAGCGAACTGCTTATACGTCATGCCGCATGACTCACATCGCAGCTGCGGCCGCGGTTTCTGCGTGGAGCGCTGCTTGGCAGTCTGGGAAAAAGGCTGGTTCGCATCAAGCAGTCCCGACAGAAGCTGATGAATCGAAAAGCTTTTGCCGCCAGGCAGATACTCACCCTTATCCTTGGCACATACCTCACAAATATGAAATTCGGTTTTTTCCCCGTTTATAATTTTCGTAAAATGAAGGGATGCTTCGCGTTCCCCGCACTCTTGACAAAGCATGCAGATCCCTCCTTCACTGGTTCGATAATTTATACTTTAACGTTCTGATTAATGCCACCATCAGCTTGGCACGAAGCTGGTCGCGTGCAGGAAGCGGAACTGTGAGCACTTCCCGGTCCATGACGGCCTTCATCAGCTTTGCCTCCCGTCCTGTGACGGCTTCCTCTTCTTCCAGCCGGCCAATAATCCCCTCAGCTGCCTGCTGGCTGAGCTGAGTGCCGATTAATTCAATCAGCCTGTCATATAAGTCAACGTGATCGGTCAGTTCCACCTTAATGATTCGGATGTAGCCTCCACCTCCGCGTTTGCTTTCCACGACGTACCCTTTTTCCTCGGTAAAGCGCGTACGGATCACGTAATTAATTTGGGAGGGGACACAGTCGAACTGGTCGGCCAGCTCACTACGTTTAACTTCAATTAAAGCCTGCTCATTTCCTTCTATTATCTGCTTTAAATACTTCTCAATTACATCTGAAATATTCCTCATGGCATCATCCCTCTCTTTCGTGCCAGGCAGACACCCGGTGATATATGCACACTATCTGACTTTGACTATATTTGACTATAATTATATAAAAGAACCGTCTAAAACACAACTAAGACGTTCAGACAAACATGCAGCCACCGTCGGATGGATGAAGCCGTTTCTTTCTATTCCACATTCAGTCGCTTATTAATCGTCGTTTTTAACGTTTGGATTGGATTGATAGGAAGCTGCGCCGTAAGGCATCGAATGGCGCGAGCCAAGCGTTTTTTATAAAAAATCGTAATAAGGGAATTGACGAGGTCCACGCAAGATGTGACCGGCTTTAACAAAAGAAAAAGAACAGGATCTGGAGCACAATGCGCTGATTATCTGGCATCATGGTACGAAGAAAAATCGAAGAACGCAAAAAAGGAGGGTGCCGCCCGGGAACCAGGGTCTGGTTCCGGGAGACACCCTCCGGCGACCCAGCAACGTCCTACTTTCGCAGGGGGAGAGCCCCCAACTATCATCGGCGCTGGTGAGCTTAACTTCCGTGTTCGGCATGGGAACGGGTGTGACCTCACCGCTGTCGCTACTGGATACA
>NZ_JBPZEY010000007.1:0-201733 GCF_052061695.1 Alkalicoccus luteus | reverse complement strand
CTTGGGTTTGGCAACTTCCCATCGAGTCCGTCGAATGCATTCGGACCGGTGACGATGGGCGTCGTGGAAGATTTCCAACGGGCCTACGGCCTGGAAGTAACCGGCCTGCCGACAGAAGAAATGCTTCAGCTGATTTCTGAAGAACTAAAACCTTCAACCTCTACTTTTGTAGGTGAGTTTTATGATGGCGCTCGTGGTGAATACATTCGTGAATTAAAAATAAACTTAACTAATTTAGGATTCGGCAATTTCCCATCGAGTCCGTCGAATGCGTTCGGACCGGTAACGATGGGCGTTGTGGAAGACTTCCAGCGAGCATATGGACTTGATGTGACAGGACTACCAACTGATAACATGCTTCATATAATATCAGAAGAATTAAACGCGTTTTATGATGGTGCTCGCGGAGAACACGTCCGCGAATTAAAAATGAATTTGACTACACTTGGTTTTGGTAACTTTCCATCGACCCCATCAAATGCTTTCGGTTCGGTGACAATGAGTGTAGTCGAAGATTTCCAACAGTATTATGGCATGAGTGTTACAGGTATGCCCGATCAACAAACATTAGATCGAATTCAAAGCACATTGAATTCTCCTTACTCAAATGGGCAACGAGGAGACCATGTTCGAGAACTAAAGCTGAATTTGACAAAATTGGGATATGGCAATTTCCCTTCTAACCCTTCCACAGGGTATGGCTCTGTAACCGCAGGAGTTGTTAGGGACTTTCAAGCGGATAACGGTCTTGTCGTAAACGGAATTGGCGATGATCCAACGCTTGAAACGATCTCCACGATGCTTGAAGATGTTTCGATGACGGGAGTCGTGACTGCGACTTCATTAAATGTTCGCAGCGGTCCAAGCACGAGTTTTGGAGTAGTTGGATCATTAGCTAACGGTACAGTTGTTACAATCGTCGGCGAACAAAACGGCTGGTATCAGATCAGCTTCAACGGCGGCACTGCTTTCGTATCCGGCAGCTTTATCGATACGAGCGCTGCTCCGGATCCTGGCGGAGATTTCAACGGCTCACACCAGGTTGCCTATACGAACGGTTCTTCTTTAAACGTTCGCTCCGGTCCAGGAACGTCACACGGTATTTTAGACAACCTAGGCTCGAACACGCGAGTTGAAATTTTGTCGACACACAGCTCCGGATCTGCCAACAGCTGGCACCAGATCCGCTATGATGGCAATAAAACCGGCTACGTTTCTGCCGGGTATGTACAACTGGCTACGAAAACACCAGCAAGCTCCGGACCGCTTGCCGGCCGCACGGTCATTATTGATGCCGGCCACGGCGCTCAGGACCCGGGAGGCATTGGCGGCGGCATGCGGGAAAAGGATGTCGTACTTGATATCAGTCTTCGTGCGGAAGAACTGCTTCGTGCAGCAGGTGCTGAAGTGATTATGATTCGCCGCACCGATATCTTCCTATCACTGAGCCAGCGGGCGTTTATCGCGAACCGCTCCGGCGCAGATGCATTTCTAAGTGTTCACACGAACGTATTTAATGGTTCGGCCAGAGGAACGGAAACGTTCTGGCACAGCCGCTTCCAGGCATCAAACAGCGAAAGACTCGCTCACGTGATGCAGGACAATACGGTTGCGAAGATGGGGACTCATTACCGCCGAGTGGATCACGGAAATTACCACGTGATTCGCGAGACACAGATTCCAAGCGCACTGCTTGAAATCGGCTTTAAGGATTACGCCCCTGATGCGGAAAAGCTGCGCTCTGACGCATATCGCCAGCGTGCAGCAGAAGCAATTCGAGACGGGTTCATCCAATATTTTAATTAAACAAATCCCACTTCCTGAAAAGTCAGGGGGTGGGATTTCGTTTTACTTTAATACTTTTCTTAGCGGAGCGGAGGCTTTCCAATACTTACTGTTGATTAAATCCTCTTTCCATTTATTCCACTCTTGAATTTCTTGCTGCAATTGTTTAATTTTCTTTCTTTGGCTTCTCTTTTTCTTATTCAATTCAGAAACTGATTGTTCCAAATTGTTTATGTTCATTTCAATCTTTTGAATCTCATGTTCTTTGGATTCTATTTCCTGTTTTAATCGGCGTACTCGTTTACGTAGGTTTCTTATCTTCTTCTTACTAGTTGCCGCTGAAGGGCTTACTTTCAAAAGATCAATTTCCTTAGAAGCCTTTAATCTAGCTATTTCTTCAAATATAGCGGTAGTAAAGTCGCCAAGAACCGGTTTCTGCGAAGCAAGTTGATATAACCAAGTCGCTCCTCTAAAATTAGCCTCCAAGAATATGGGTTCACCTTCACTCCCTACCGCAATGTCCCACGATACAAAGTGATGATGAAGTACTTTTTCATGAAGCTTCTTCACAAAATGAATATACTCATCAAAATTAGGAATGACATGATTTGTATTTTCAAAATCAAAGCCTGTTGTAGGATGTTTTTTCATTACGTGAGCATGCTCATCTACGGCTTGCTTAAGAAATTCCCCATCATCAGATATGCCGACACACACACCTCCCGTGCCGGCATTATCCTGAACAGCTCCCCCCGTACCAAATCTAGCAAATGTTAAACAATAGTGGATCTCATTATTCCACCTCAGTGTAACCATCCTTAAGGTATTAACTGACTCCGGGTGCGGTTCAGCCATAACCGGATGTTGTTTTATTACTTCTTGAACGATAAAATGGGAGCCCACTTCATTTTCCAATTCCTTCAAGGAAATCTTTTTATCTCCAGTATACAGAGATTTGTTCGAAATTCTTATTTTTTTAATCCCCATACCATTATCTCGATTGCTAGGCTTTACAATAGCTTCTTTACTTTTCAACATAATGGATTCAGCCTCTTGCCTCGATAACGGTCGATTGTGTCCATTGTAGTATTTATAGTCAATTCGCTTTAAATATGTCTCGGGAGATCGTTCTGCTTGGAATAATATATCATATAAATTTTTATCACTATAGCTGTCTTTCATCGACATGTCGTTAAGAAAAGGCATAACAATATCCCACATTACCCTTTGAGGAACTACTCTTTTTTCAGCATATCCAGAGACGTTTTGGAATGCAGCATGAATGGAGGTATCAACTTCTTCATCTAGAAAAGGCTCCCAATATGTTTTAACGGTTTCTTGTAAGAATGTTTCATCTATCTCTTCAAGTAAGCCAGCTTCTTGATATCGTTTAAAAGCTGGTTCATCTGTTCGTATTCCTAATGTCGAAAATGTATTGTTATTTTTCTCCACTTACTCCACAATCCTTTCTTTAACAAAAATCATCTATGATTATACACCTTTAAGTCCATTTGTCCCATACAGCGTCCATCTCGACCGCAGCTCAAAGGGATGCTCAGACGGCAGTGCGTCGGCTTCCTGGATGTCGAGCCACACCTGAAGCGGCTCCTGCAGCTGCTGCTCGCTCTGTACATGCGCAGAGGCAATCGTTTCCCACAGCCCCGGCTGATCGTCGTAGTCGTTCCACGGGTAGACGACGTGCAGATACGAGCGATCTTTCGTATCGATTTTCGTCAGCATGTAGCGGGTTCCTGTGGCGTTTTCGTAAAAGCGCCACGTGTTCAGGTTTTCAGGACTGAAGAGAGCATCTGTCGCCGGAAACGGATAGTAGCACTCGTATGGAAAAACCCCGCCTGCTTCCAGAAACGTTTCGCGGAGCCAGCTCCGTTTTCGATCGCCTTCCGTTATTTCCTGCCACGGTGTATGACCGTTTGCAAGTTCGCTCACATCATCGGCAGCAGCAATTTGCAAGGTAGCCTGCTGATTCAGTCCAATATTGGCCAGTACTTTTCTGGCAGGGGTGTTTTGTTCTTCAGTGTTGCCGCCGACCCAGTGAATGTGAGGCTGCGCGAGCGCTTCCTCTTTAACGTGGCTCATGAGCGTTGTCGCAAACGAACGGCCCCGATAGCGCCTGTCACTCCGTAAACGCCCGAGCATCGCGTAGCGGCCTGCAAAGACCGTATAACCGGCGGTACTGATCAGCCTGTCATCTGTAAACAAGCCGTACATTTCACTTCGCCCGCCCGTCAGCCGCTCAAATATACGGGCGACATAATCATCCTCTATACCGGTATCCATGCTTCGGTAGAGGTCAATGTCCTCAAATGTAAGCGTCCGGATCGAATAGTCCATCATACAAGCTGCCTCCCTGCTTCAAAGGTTTCTCTATCCAGTATAGCGGATTCAGGAAATGACAGGAAGAGATACGGTGTTTAGCTGATGGGATCATCGTTTACCACATAAGGGTGGTTCCCCGGAGAGAAACACGGCTGTCATACGCAGCTTGAAGCGTTTCGCCCGTGCCGACTGGACAGGTGCTTTGAAGCTTGTGAACAAGCTTTAAAGTGGTTCTTTCTTCCCCAACGTTCTCTGTTTTTAAACGATCACAAGCAGCGCTCCAAGAAACTTTAAAAATAATTCGTAAAAAGTTATCGTTTTATGTTTAACAACCCCCGTCCCGGGGAACACCTCTACTAAGAGTTGAAACCACCACTTTCATCTCTCCCCCCTATCATTTTTGATAGAAAAAATGCCGGCAATACTTAGTTATTCTGGCGAAGGAATAAGGCAGTCTGCACCTCCGTCCCAAGGTGCATGGCTGCCTTTTCCTTTTGGTTCACTTCGTAATGAACAAAGAACCCGCGGCGCTTATGCGCTGCGGGTTCTTATTTTAGTGGCGGCGTGTGCCGAGGTAGCGCTGGCTCCAGTAGCTGGAGCTCAGGCTTGCGATCGTAACGCCTGTAGAGCTGCCGGCATGAATGAACTGGCCGTTTCCGATGTAAATCCCGTTATGGGACGGACCGGACGTGTACGTTTCGAAAAAGACGATATCGCCGACGCGTCGGTTCGAGCTTGAAACGTGTGAACCGGCTGCATGCTGCTGCGCAGCGGTTCGCGGCAGATTTTTGCCGTTCTGTTTAAACACGTACTGGATAAAGCCGCTGCAGTCAAAGCCGGCTGTTGTCGTACCGCCCCAGCGGTACGGCACGCCGATCAGCGCTGAAGCGTCAGCAATCAGGTTGGTGACATTAAAGCCTCCGCCTGAGCTTCCTGGTGTTGCGTTGCCCTGGTGGATCGAGGAAACCTCCTCCAGCTTGTTCCACGTTGATGTAGTAACAATGCCGTCAGCCGTCAGTCCCCAGCGCTGCTGAAACTGTGTCACGGCGCGCTTTGTAACATCCCCAAAATAGCCGGTTGAAGTCCCGGAGAAAAATC
Organism: Alkalicoccus luteus; assembly: GCF_052061695.1. NCBI lineage: Bacteria > Bacillati > Bacillota > Bacilli > Caryophanales > Bacillaceae > Alkalicoccus > Alkalicoccus luteus. The sequence continues at coordinate 196,513 of NZ_JBPZEY010000007.1, read as the reverse complement.
CGGCTGCTTTCAGGCGGTCCTGCAGCTCACGCACGTTATCGTTTCGGGCACCATGCTGGAGCACCGTATTCGAAGACGAACCGCTTGAGGCATTGCTGCCGCCGCTGCTTCCGGACGAACTTCTCGGGCTGGCATTCTCGAGCGCACGAAACGTCTGCGGTCCGGCAACGCCGTCCACGCCGATTCCTGCAGCCCGTTGAAAATCACGGACAGCCTGCTGTGTCTGCGGTCCGAACGTCGATGAAATCGGCCCGCTGTAATAGTTCAGGTCCGTCAGAGTTCTCTGAAGTGAACGAACTGCCTCACCTGTTGAACCAGAGCGAAGCGTTGCGGTACTCGTCGAGCTTCCGGAGCTGGATGATCCGGACGATGTGTTACTCGATGAGCCGGAGCTTCTTGGACTTGCATTATCAAGAGCACCGAACGTCTGCGGTCCGGCGATTCCGTCCACTCCGATACCGGCAGCACGCTGAAAATCGCGGACAGCCTGCTGGGTCGCAGAATTATAGCTGCCGTTTACGCTGCCGCTGAAGTAGTTCAGCTCCTTCAGACGGTTTTGCAGATTGCGCACCTGTTCTCCGGATGAACCAGATCGTAAAATCGTGGAGCTGCTTCCGGATGAAGAGCTACCTGAAGAAGAGCCTGAGGAAGCGTTCACTTCCCGATTCAGCTGGCCAAGCGTCTGCGGTCCGGCAATGCCATCTACAGACAGATTGCGAGCACGCTGAAAGTCGCGGACGGCGTCACGCGTCGAATTACCGTAGCTTCCCGTCGTATGCGACTGCTTATAAAAGCCAATTTTGCCGAGATTGATCTGCAGCTGTTCTACTGCACTGCCGGAAGATCCCGGACGCAGCACCTGTGACGCGTTCATCTGCGCAGCTGAAGCACTGGAAATGCTCTTCTGGGAGGAGGAGCCTGACGAGCTGCTGGAGCTGTTCGAACTGCTGCTGGAGCTAGAGGAGCTTGACGTGCCCAGTGCTCCGAACGTCTGCGGTCCGGCGATCCCGTCCACCTGCAGGTTGTTGGCACGCTGATAATCCATGACTGCCTGTCTGGTAAGAGGCCCAAAGACGCCATCTACGGTGTATGTATAGTGGCCCTTTTCTTTAAGCTTTTCCTGCAGGGTGCTGACATCACTGTTCGACATCCCGACTCGAAGCGTCTGATCTCCAAAAGCTGCTTCTGTTACGGCTGGAGCGGCAAACATCACCCCGGTGGCTGCGACTGTTGAGACGACGGCTGTTCTGACACTGCTCATTTCCACTTTCATTCGGCAATCCTCCTTCAGCTATTACGAAAATTCCATCAGTTGAGCGACATAAATTGGCATAGAACTCAATCAAAATATATATGAAAAGATAAAACCTCTTCTATTATCGGTGATTTAGACCAGGTCTTAACAGTTCCAAACGTCCCATTTTCAGAAAATTCTCGAGCGCCTAAAAACAGGAAATTTGTTGCTGATTTTGAGGTTTGATTATGGCGGTTAATTGGGTATGCAGACGCACCCAGGGCACTTGAAACATTCGTTTTAAACACAAATAACCCCCTGCGTCAAAAGGGGTTAAGACGCAGGGGGAGAAAAACAGCTGAGCTTACTCAGCGTCTTCTTCCATTTCGTTTTCTTCCATGTTATCTTCTGCAGGATCTTCTTCGTTCATGGCGTCATCTTCTTCCATGTTATCCTCTGCAGGGTCTTCCTCCATATTGTCTTCTTCATTCATCGCGTTGTTTTCTTCTGCAGGATCTTCTTCCATGTTGTTCTCTGCAGGATCATTCTCCATGTTGTCTTCTACATCTGCGTTATCCTCGACTGGAGTCGTGTTGTTTTCAGCTGGATCGTTTTCAAGACCATTGTTCGCATCGTTGCCGCCGCATGCTGCGAGCATTCCAACTGCAAATACGCTTGTAAGAATAGATAGGCTTAACTTTTTCTTCATTGTTAATTCCTCCTGAGTTTGGATCTTGATTATCACGCTCATCCGCCGCATGTCCTGCGTGGACTGAGGTTATCATACCGTGCAGAAGTACCTGCTTCAATAGATTCTGTGTGTTTTGCAAACTGTTCCACGATCTGCGACAATGTTGTGAAAAAATGCACGTTCAATCGTGGGAAAGTGTACGAATCACCGCATGCTGAGAAAGCAGTGATGGAAACTTTGCTTTCCTGCTTTTGATAAAGGTGACGTTTTGTCTGCGAAAGTTGAACATTTTGCCGCTGCAACTAATGCTTTTTTCGTTATAACAGTCTTACGTTGATGCTCGTGAACATTTGCCCGCCGAGGTTAATGCTTTTGCGGCAAAAGTTAAACACTTTCCCAAAGCCCGGAGCCAGCTCCCGCATCTATCGAGGTGACCCGCTGCTATGTTTTTACCCGAGCAGCGGAAATCACCGGACAGCCCTTTCCGAACAAACTAAAAAGCCTCTCCACAATAGGAGAGGCTCAAAGGTGTTACATATCCGCGTCGTTATCTTCCATACCGTCGTTTTCCATGCCGTTATTCTCCATTGGCTCGTTTTCGATTTCATTTCCTTCCATATCTCCGCAGGCGGCAAGTGCTCCGACTGAAAACATTGATGCAAGTGCTGTAACCATCAGTTTCTTTTTCATGTTTACCACTCCTTTGTAGAATTTAAGAAAATAATTTATCTCAACGGGCTGTAAACAACCCGGTGAATGAACCATCACGTTTCATCTGCTTCATTGACCGGTTCGTTGAGACCTTCGTTCATGTCAGCATCATTATCGATCATCGGATCTTCATTGACGTTTTCCGACTCCAGATTTTCGGCTCCGTCACCGCAGGCAGCCAGCGTAAGCAGGGCTGCTGCAGCAAAGGTGACAACGGATATACGCTTCATATGCGTTCCCTCATTTGTGTGAAAAGGACTCGATTTTAGTAGTCTTCGTTGTCCTCATCGTTCATATCGTCATTCATGTCATCTTCCATGTCGTCATCCATATCTTCATTCATGCCATTATCTTCGGCATCGTCATTCATGTCATCTTCCATGCCGTCATTTTCCATGTTATCTTCGGCATCATCTTCCATGCCGTTGTCTTCCATACCATCATTGTTTTCCAAACCGTCATCTTCCATGTCGTTCTCCATACCGTTGTTTTCCATGCCGTTGTTACCGGCTGGGTCGTTGGCTGGGTCGTTTTCAGCGTTATCTCCGCACGCTGCGAGTGTACCGATTACGAACATACTTGAAAGTGCGCTAATCATCATCTTTTTCTTCATTATGAATTCCTCCTTGGAATAATTGCGTTTTTTATCACAGGCGCCGGTTCTTCTCTCCCGGCCGCTCTGTTCTGTCTATTACCTTCTCCCTCTTCAGTAAAACGCATCTAAACGGGATTGGACAATCTCCCACATTCCTCTCATAAAGTACCAAAGTCTCAGAAAAGCGGCAGCAGGTTCTTTTTCAGTCATTCCGGTTCACCAGCCCGCCTGCTTTCTTCCCTGTATCAGTTCGGTTTCCGGTACGTTCCTCCGCATTCTGTTTACCGTTGATGGAATTTGGTACGCAAAAAGCCGGGGAGCGTCCCCGGCTTTCGTCCCTTTTATTCAGCTGTCTCCCAGCGCAAACATAAGCTCGGCTTCTGCCACGAGCTTGCCGTCGACCTTGGCCTGGGCTTTTCCTTTGCCGACTGGCCCGCGCAGCCGTGTGATTTCTACTTCCAGCTCCAGCTGATCGCCCGGCTTCACCTGTCCTTTAAACCGGCAGCCGTCAATCCCCGCAAAAAATGCCAGCTTGCCGCGGTTTTCTTCCTTCTTTAAAATAGCTACTGCGCCGACTTGAGCGAGCGCTTCAATGATGAGCACGCCGGGCATCACCGGATAGTCCGGAAAGTGGCCGTTGAAAAATTCTTCATTGGCCGTTACGTTTTTCAGACCGACTGCCCGCTTCCCTTCTTCGACCTCTAAAACCCGGTCGATAAGCAGAAAGGGATAGCGGTGCGGAATGATCTCTTTTATTTCTTCTGTTGAAAGCATATGTATCCATCCTTTCGGTTCGTTTGACGCATAAAAGGGTGTCAGCTGCCGCCGTCACCCTCTGTGTCTCCATAAATAATATCATAAATATGCTGCCATGTTTCCGGCTCGAAAATTTCCATCGGATCGGTCCCTTCGCCGATGATCGTATAGCCGATCATCGCGCCGACGACAGCCGATACGGCGATCAGTACAAGTGCGAGCACGATACGAAGCCAGATCGGCACCCAGCGGATCGGCCGCCAGAACCACCCGCCGCGCTGCTTCTTTTCCTTTACCGCAGGCTCTTCTGCCGGCTTGTTGTGCTGTTGTTCCTCTTTTCCGCTGGACGTGCGGTATTTGGTTTCATCATTCATACGTATCGATGCTCCCTGTCTTTCAAGCTGTTCCTGTTAACGCAGGTTCGTGACCATTCCCATCATCTGGTCGGTCATGTTTGCAGCGCTGGCGTTGAACTGATAGTGGCGCTGCGCGGCGACCATATCACTCATTTGCTTCGCGGTATCCACGTTTGCCATCTCAAGCGCCTGCTGCTGGACGACCTGTGCCCCGTTTCCATCAGCGAGAACGTCGGCTTCAGCGACGCCAAGCTCCTCTAAATCCGGGAAAGAGACGATGCCTGCGCCCTGCTGTTCAAGCAGCTGCGGCTTCGTAATTTCAACCGTCTGCAACGCTCCGGCTGCGATTTCCGTCCCGTCTTCATCCGTTACAAAGATACCACCCGTTTCATCAATCCGCAACCCGGAATGATTTTCAGGAATCGCTGCTGGGGTTCCGTCTGCTGCGAGAACATACTCGCCCTCCCCGTTCACTAGCTGATTCGTGCCGTCTCCCGCGGGGCTGAGGTAAAACGCGCCGTCTCTTGTAAACCGGCGTGTTCCATCATCGGCTGCCGCAAGCTCAAAGAAAAAGCCCGGTTCCGTGATCGCTGTATCGAGATCCCGTCCTGTCTGCTGCAGCGTCCCCTGCTCGAAGCGGATCGCAGTCTGGGCGACACCGGCGCCGCTGCCACGTCTGATCCCGGCCGGCGTGTCCCGCCCTTCTTCATAAGGTCCGACGCGCTGATTCTGCACTTGGCGGAACATCAGATCGGCAAAGGAGGTGTCTCTGCGCTTAAAGCCAGTCGTATCCGAGTTAGCCAGGTTGTGACCGACGTTGTCGAGTTTATACTGAATCTGGCCCATCGTCACCGCTGAATTTATCATCGACTGGTTCATGAATTCCCTGCCTTTCGCTACTGAACGCGGCCGATGTCATTCACGGCGCGCTCCAGGCTCTGATCATAGGCCTGCAGCATTTTTTGATTTGCTTCAAACGTTCGCATCATGTTCATCATTTCCGTCATCGTCTGCCTTGAATCAACGTTGGATCGTTCAATGAAGCCCTGCTCCAGCGTATACGGCGCTTCTTCGTTGCCGACTGCCGTTACCGCTGCTTCCTCTCCTTCATATGCAAACAGTCCTTCGCCTTCTTTAACGAGCTGGGCCGCTTCCGGGATCACCACGATGCTCAGCTGGGCAATCTCATTGTCATCAGCGTCGAGCACCTGGCCTTCAGGCGTGATCGTGATCTGTTCGCTGCCGGCTTCTATTTCATTTCCGTCCGTATCCAGTATGTAGTTACCGGAAGGAGTCGTTAAAAAGCCTTCTGCATCAACCGTAAAGCTGCCGCTCCGCGTATAACGCGCCCCATCTTCTGAAGCCGTTTCGAACATGAGCGCGGCTCCTTCCGGAAGCGTCCCTTCAAGCAGCGCCACATCGAGACTGTTTCCCGTCTCCTGCACGTCGCCCTGGCGGAAATTCGGCGTCCGCTCCTGCATGTAGACGCCGGTAGCAAGCGCTCCGATCCGGCCGTGCGGGCCGTTTCCTCCTCTTGCTTCGAGAAGCATGTTCGGGAATGTCCGCATCGAAGCCTGATCGGCTTTATATCCGGGCGTTTCGGCATTGGCCATATTATTAGTCAGCATTTCCTGGCGGCGCTGCTGGGCGATCATGCCGGCCCCCGCCGTGTAAAGTCCTCTCAGCATCGTGACAGATTCCTCCTTATTGGATCAGCGGTTGCGGCGGACTTTATCGAGGTTCTCGAGTAAAATTCCGGTACCCTTTGCGACGCACTGCATCGGTTCTTCTGCGACAAAAACGGGTACGAGCAGCTCTTCACTCAGCAGTTCATCAATACCGTGCAAATACGCTCCTCCGCCTGTGATCGTAATTCCTCTGTCTATAATATCGGCAGAAAGTTCAGGAGGTGTAATTTCCAGTACCGTTCTTGCTGCCTGCACAATGTGGGAAACGGATTCTGACATCGCCTGCTTGACTTCCTGGGCTGTCACAGTGATCGTTTTCGGAAGTCCGGTGACCATATCCCGGCCGCGAATCTCCATATCCCCTTCGCGTCCCTCGGGGGAAACAGTGCCGATTTCTTTTTTGATCAGCTCGGCCGTACGTTCGCCGATCATGAGCTTATGCTTCTTTTTAATGTGAGTTAAAATGTCCTGATCGAAGCGGTCGCCAGCTACACGGATCGATTCCGCTGTGACGATATCTCCCATTGACAGGACCGCAACATCGGTCGTACCGCCTCCGATATCGACGACCATGTTACCGCTTGGCTGCCAGATGTCCATCCCGGCTCCAACAGCAGCTACTTTTGGTTCTGCTTCCATATAAATCTGCTTGCCGCCGCTTTTTTCAGCCGCTTCCCGGATCGCCTTCTGCTCGACGGAGGTGATGTTTGTCGGGCAGCAGATTAAAATCCGCGGCTTGGAAAACCAGCCACGCATGTTGATTTTTTGCAAGAAGTGCCGCAGCATCGCTTCTGTCGTATCGAAGTCTGCGATAACCCCGTCTTTTAACGGACGGATCGCGACAATGTTTCCAGGCGTGCGGCCTACCATGTTAAACGCTTCTTCTCCGACTGCGAGCACCTGCCCGGAACCGGTTTCAATGGCAACAACAGACGGTTCATCGAGAACGATGCCCCGGCCTTTCACATGTATCAATACATTAGCAGTTCCTAAATCGATCCCGATATCTCGTCCAAACATGTAGCTAAGCCTCCTAAGAAATATGTACTCCCGCTCTTTAGACAGGATTTGCATGCGTGCATACAAATCCGCTCATTCTATCATTTTACCATAAGACGGGAATCGACAGCTATTTCTTTTATCGGAAATACCCGGGTCTTTCGTTCCGTCTGCGGCTGCTTGGAAATAAAATTGGCATCTATGCCAAAAGATGGATTTTCTGAACATTTTGTTATCTTATTGAAAGATCGGGTACTAGTAAACCGTTCGTGCTTGATAACCTACAAAGGAGTGAAGATGATGTTCCAACGTTTTGACAAGCTGCAAATTGATCTTCCGACCCCTGACAAAGCAGATCCGAAAGCCGCGGCAGCCGTTCAGGAGCTGATGGGCGGACGTTTTGGCGAAATGTCGACTTTGATGAACTACATGACCCAGTCCTTTAACTTCCGGCGCAAAAAGAAGCTGAAGCCGTTTTATGATTTGATCAGCAGTATTTCCGGTGAGGAGCTCGGCCACGTAGAGCTCGTTTCCGCAACGATTAACTCTCTCATGGAAGGCGCAACGGATGACAGTCCGGACCCGGATGCTCCGCTTGCAAACGGCCTGGACGGGCCGAACCTCCACCACTTTATCGTCAACGCACAGACGAGCATCCCCGGTAACTCCATGAACATCCCCTGGCAGGGCGACTATGTATTTAACAGCGGTACACTCGTGCTGGACCTTCTCCACAATTTCTTCTTGGAGTGCGGAGCCCGTACACATAAAATGCGCGTCTATGAAATGACGAGCCATCCGGTGGCCCGGGAAATGATCGGCTATCTGCTTGTGCGCGGGGGTGTGCATACGCTCGCTTACGCAAAAGCCCTTGAAGAGCTGACCGGCGTCGATGTGAAGAAGATGATGCCGATCCCGGATCTCGATAACAGTAAATATGCAGAAGCAGAAGCATTTGAAATGCAGGGTCTGCACCGTAAACTGTTTACGTTCAGTCCGGACGACTACCGGGATATTGATAAAATATGGGTCGGGAACCATCCGGATGACGGCAAGCCGCTGGAAGTGGAAATCGGCATGCCGGAGGGCGGCGAAAAGCCGGACTTCGAAGCGAAGACGGAAGAATTCGCACCAGGCTATGACGTTGATTATTTCTATGACATCGCGAAAAAGCTGCAGGACCGCATGTAAACGCACGAAAAAGAAGCCAGACGGGGGTGATGCACCTCGTCTGGCTCTTTTTGTGCTGTTCCTGGCAATATTTCCCGGGAAATGAAAAGCCCGGGCACCTGGCCCGGGCTCTTGCTGAATAAGTGCGGTATGAATGAAATTACGCCTTAAAGCTGACTGTTTCCTCTGACGCTTCAACCGTAGCCGCTGCTTCTTCGTGCTGTGCTTCTTCCATATCTTCTACTCGCTCAATGTCTGCACCGAGAGCGAGAAGCTTTTCCGTAAAGCCAACGTAGCCGCGGTCAATATGCTTCAGCTCCGTCACGCGCGTCCGGCCCTCTGCGACCAGACCTGTGAGAACGAGTGCAGCACCTGCGCGGAGGTCCGTAGAGGCTACTTCTGCTCCCTGCAGTGCAACTGGTCCGTTTACGATTGACGTACGTCCCTCAATTTTAATATCTCCGTTCATGCGGCGGAATTCCTCCACGTGCATGAAGCGGTTTTCAAACACCGTTTCTGTGATCACGCTGTTGCCCTCTGCGATAAGCATCATCGCCATCATCTGCGACTGCATATCGGTCGGGAAGCCAGGATGCGGCATCGTCTTGATATCGACTGCCTTCAGCTTTTCCGGTCCGATGACGCGGAGGCCGGTTCCCTCTTCTTCAATGTGAACACCCATCTCTGTCATCTTTGCAATGACTGGACGAAGATGCTCCGGCAGAACGTTTTCCACCAGCACGTTGCCGCCGGTGATGGCGGCAGCTGCCATGTACGTTCCTGCTTCGATACGGTCCGGAATAATCGTGTGATCAGCACCGTGGAGTTCTTCCACGCCGTCGATGCGGATCGTGCCTGTACCGGCACCGCGGACTTTTGCGCCCATCGCGTTCAGGTACGTTGCGAGGCAGACAATTTCAGGCTCTTCTGCCGCGTTCTCAATGATCGTCGTGCCTTCAGCCATGGAGGCTGCCATCATAATGTTTTCCGTTGCGCCAACGCTTGGAAAGTCGAGATAGACCTTGTCGCCTTTAAGTCGGCCGTCCACTTTCGCTTCGATAAAACCGTTGCCGATTTCCACTTCCGCTCCCATTGCTTCGAAGCCTTTTAGATGCTGGTCAATTGGACGGGATCCGATTGCGCATCCGCCTGGAAGTGCAATGCGGGCGTGGCCTTCACGTGCAAGGAGCGGGCCCATAACGAGAAAGGATGCGCGCATTTTCCGCACGTATTCAAACGGTGCTTCTACTGCGAGATTCCGTTCAGCGTTCACCTGAATGTGATTCGATCCATTATAGTCGACATCAGCGTTCAGATTGCGGAGCACCTCACTGATCGTATACACATCTGCAAGTGCCGGAACGTCGTAAATGTTGCTCGTCCCCTTGCTGGCAAGAATCGATGCTGCGATAACCGGCAGTACAGCGTTTTTGGCTCCTTCAATTCGCACGGAACCGCTCAGACGCTGGCCGCCTTGTACAATAATTTTTTCCAATGCTTTCCCCTCCGTATCCATGTTGCGTTTTACAACTGGTAGTCGTGCCGCTTCTTATTAATTACAACGTTTAAAGACAGTGTCTGGTTCATTTTAAAGCTGTTTTTTTCTGCGCGTTGATAGAGCAATGCTGTACCCCTGTACAACAATGCATTGTTCCGGCATCATAGTAGCTGATGCAGCCGGCATGTTCCCCGGTTCATGATGGTGCCGTACGATTGATATGTACGGGTCTCTAGTCGGCCGGTCAAAACATATAGCGCAGGGATGTTGCCCAGTTCAGGTAGTTCAGAATAAATCCGGTTACCAGATGGGTCAGTGCAAGCGTCGTCAGAATCATCAATGTTTTCACTTTGATCCCGTCAGGATCTTTGACAAATACATCAAATCGAAAGGACTGGATACACCACCAGACGATGACAAGCACCATCAGACTGATTAAAATGCTGAACAGTGACTGCTGTCCCAGTGATTCAAACATCATCTCATACCCTCCGAATACGCTCTGCTGTGCGATTTCTTGTGAAAGTCTGCACGAACCCCAGACTGGCACAAACTCTATCATAACGAAAAATCGTGCTGGCGAAAACCGCATTTAAGCATAAATCGAAAGAAAATGCTAGGTATTTGGAACGATTTTCGGACACATTTGCCAATTTTGCTGATAGTTGCACAGAAAAGCCAGAAAACAGCGCTATTTTGCCTAAAAAGGACTTAATACTCTCATTCACTATTTTCAGCAAATTTAACCCTCTTTTTGTCATTAAACTGTAATATCTGCTGAAAGAAGCCGCTCTATGAGGCAAAGGAAGCGTTTCATCCTGATGCTGCATCTCATTAGACGAGTTATGGTTCGAGACGTTTCACTTTATCGGATATTTTACGGGAAGTTTGGAATATTTTCTTTCATGGAGAGGTTGGATCAGCGGTTCGGGGATGCTCGGGCGGACATCCATCCGGCGAATTTCAGCGCCCGCTGTTTTAGCGGAACGTTTTTATTTCAGGCGTCGAACTTATTAAACGGAGCCGTAACCTTATCATTTGGGGGCTTAAACTTTTCATTCTGGCCGGGAAACGTATTAGTGTTATCATCCGGCGTTCGCTATACAGAAAATCTGTTCATTTCCTCTCGTAAAGTTATCATTCTCCAGGGCAACTTATCATTTCTGCCCGCCCATAGAAAAAACCGGACACCTGGTAAGGCGTCCGGTTTTCTTTTTAACCCTGGGCGACGTCGAGTCGGTTCAACGCGCGCTTTAATGCCAGCTCGGCGCGGCGGAAATCAATGTTTTCCTTTTTCGCCTCTTGGAGTCGGCGCTCGGCGCGTTCCTTCGCGGCGCGGGCCCGGGTAATATCAATGTCAGACGGCAGCTCTGCGGATTCAGCAAGCACGTTGACCTCATCGCCGCGGACTTCCATGAAGCCGCCGCTCAGTGCGATGAGCTGGACCTTGCCATCCTGCTTGAGGCGGACTGGTCCGATATCGAGCGGAGTGACGAGCGGAAGGTGGCGCGGCAGGATGCCGAGCTCTCCTTCGATCGTTCTCACGCTGATCATGTTCACTTCTCCGTCAAATACGGTGCCGTCTGGAGTGACGACGTTCGCTTGCATCGTACTCACCGGTCACCCTCCTTCTCGAAAGACCGCCTTCTGTCATGAGACAGAAGCGGGCGCTTCGATTTGCTGATGGCTTCGTGCCGGCAGCTCGTGCCGGACGTGAGGCCGTGTATTAGGACATCTGCTTCGCTTTTTCGACAACCTCTTCGATACGGCCGACGAGACGGAAGGCATCTTCCGGAATGTCGTCGTATTTGCCTTCGAGGATCTCCTGGAAGCCTTTAATTGTTTCTTTAACCGGCACGTAAGAACCTTTCTGCCCGGTGAACTGCTCGGCTACGTGGAAGTTCTGCGACAGGAAGAACTGGATACGGCGCGCACGGGATACGGTCAGCTTGTCTTCTTCAGACAGCTCGTCCATACCAAGGATCGCGATGATATCCTGGAGTTCCTTGTACTTCTGCAGCGTTTCCTGTACTTCACGTGCCACCGCATAATGCTCATCGCCGACGATTTCCGGAGAAAGCGCACGGGATGTTGATGCGAGCGGATCCACCGCTGGATAAATACCCATTTCGGAAAGCTTACGCTCCAGGTTCGTCGTTGCATCAAGGTGTGCGAACGTCGTTGCTGGTGCAGGGTCTGTGTAGTCATCAGCAGGTACGTAGATCGCCTGGATCGATGTAACAGAACCTTTCTTCGTCGACGTGATTCGCTCCTGCAGCTGACCCATCTCCGTAGAGAGTGTCGGCTGATACCCTACCGCGGAAGGCATACGTCCGAGAAGGGCGGATACTTCCATACCGGCTTGAGTAAAGCGGAAGATGTTGTCGATAAAGAGCAGTACGTCTTTCCCTTCGTTATCACGGAAATGCTCTGCCATAGTGAGTCCAGTCAGGGCTACACGCATACGTGCACCCGGCGGCTCGTTCATCTGGCCGAAAACCATTGCCGTCTGGTTGATAACACCGGAATCCTTCATTTCGAAGTAGAGGTCGTTCCCTTCACGGGTACGCTCCCCTACGCCGGCAAATACGGAAATACCTTCGTGCTCCTGAGCGATGTTGTTAATCAGCTCCTGGATCAGAACGGTCTTTCCTACTCCGGCACCGCCGAACAGACCGATCTTACCACCTTTTACGTAAGGGGCAAGCAGGTCTACGACTTTGATGCCTGTTTCAAGAATAACCGTTTCCGTCTGAAGCTCATCATATTCTGGAGCTTGACGGTGAATCGGGTTGCGCGGTGCGTCTGCTGCAATTTCTTCATCGAGGTCGATGTTTTCACCGAGTACGTTGAAGACGCGGCCGAGCGTCACATCCCCGACTGGTACGGAAATAGGGCGACCTGTGTCGAGTACTTCTGTGCCGCGGACGAGTCCGTCTGTAGAGGACATCGCAACCGTACGGACTGTATCGTCTCCGAGGTGAAGCGCAACTTCGAGCGTCAGGTCAATGCTGACTTCGCCTTCTGTCTGCGCCTTCTCGGAAATCGTGATGGCGTTGTTAATGTTAGGCAGGTGGCCGCGCTCAAACTGAACGTCTACTACCGGACCGGTAACCTGCGTGACGCGTCCTTTCATCATGGTCTTTCCTCCTCCACCTTAGCTGTCTTAGCTTTGTGCTGCGGCTCCGCCGACGATCTCGTTGATTTCCTGCGTGATCGCTGCCTGACGGGCGCGGTTGTAGCTGAGTGTCAGTTCGCTGATGCGGTTGTCTGCATTATCCGTTGCAGAGCGCATCGCGGACATACGGGCACCGAACTCACTGGCCTTTGCATCGAGCAGGGAGCCGTAAATCAGGCTTTCTGCGTAGTGCGGCAGCAGCTTTTCGAGAATCGTTTCGGCATCCGGCTCGTACAGGTAGGAAAGGCGTCCGGAAGATTCCTCTTTCGGCTCCTCTGCCTCCTCTACAAGGCTTGTGAGCGGAAGCAGCTTCGCTTCTGTTACCTTCTGGCTGATCGCACTGATAAAGTGGTTGTAGTGAATGAACACTTCGTCAAACACTTCATCGGTAAACATCTGCACCGTTGTTTCCGCTATATTTTTAATCTCTGCATATTCCGGCTGGTCAGCGAGACCGACGATTTCCTGGACGATCGGCATGTTGCGCTTCTTAAAGAAGTCGCGGCCGACTTTTCCGATGACGACGAGACCGTACTCCTCCTCGGAGCTGTGACGCTCCTGGATCAGCTGGTACGTTTCACGGAGAAGTCCGCTGTTGTATGCGCCGCAAAGTCCGCGGTCGGACGTGATGACGATGTAGCCGGTTTTGCGGATTTCCTGTCTCTCCTGAAGCATCGGGTGGGACACATCTTCAGAGCCCTTGGCGATGCTTGCGACTACCTCACGGATTTTGGCCTGGTACGGCTGAAACTGTTCAGCTTTCCCCTGGGCACGATTAAGCTTGGCAGCGGAAACCATTTCCATGGCCTTCGTAATCTGCTTTGTCTTTTTCGTGGAGCCGATCCGCGTTTTAATATCCTTCAGAGATGCCAACGTTCTTCACCACCTTTACTGCGGAAAAGCCGGGGAGGACTGCCTCCCCCGCTGTCTTTACATTAGTTTGAGGACTGGAACGTCTTCTTGAATTCGTCAATCGCACCTGTCATCGCTTCGTCTTCTGCGAGCGCGCCGGTGTCCTTGATTTGAGACAGAAGATCTTTTTTATTGTGCTCGAGGAACGTGTACAGCTCCGCTTCAAAGCGGCGTACATCTTCCACCTCGATGTCGTCAAGGTGTCCTCGCGTCAGTGCGAACAGAATGAAGACCTGCTTTTCAACCGGAAGCGGCTGGTTGAGGCCCTGCTTGAGCACTTCTACTGTACGGGCACCGCGGTCGAGCTTCGATTTCGTCGAGGCGTCGAGGTCGGAACCGAACTGCGCAAATGCTTCAAGCTCACGGTAAGAGGCAAGGTCAAGACGGAGCGTACCAGCTACCTTCTTCATCGCCTTAATCTGGGCGGAACCACCTACACGTGATACGGAAAGACCTGCGTCAACGGCCGGGCGTACCCCGGAGAAGAAGAGGTTGGACTGCAGGAAGATCTGACCGTCTGTGATCGAGATCACGTTTGTTGGAATATAAGCTCCGATATCGCCTGCCTGTGTTTCAATGAATGGCAGTGCAGTCAGAGAGCCTGCTCCTTTGTCGTCGCTGAGCTTTGCAGCACGCTCAAGCAGACGAGAGTGAAGATAGAAAACGTCCCCTGGGAATGCTTCACGACCCGGCGGGCGGCGGAGCAGGAGGGAAAGCTCACGGTAGGCTGCTGCCTGCTTCGTGAGGTCATCGTAAATAACAAGCACGTGCTTGCCGTTGTACATGAACTCTTCACCCATGGAAACCCCGGCGTACGGCGCGAGGTAAAGAAGCGGTGCCGGCTGGGACGCACTTGCTGTAACGACGATCGTGTAATCGAGTGCGCCGTGCTGGCGAAGTGTTTCTACCACGCCTGCAACGGTTGATTCCTTCTGACCAATTGCGACATAAATACAGATCATGTCCTCTTCTTTCTGGTTGATGATCGTATCCATGGCAATCGCTGTTTTACCAGTCTGGCGGTCCCCGATGATCAGCTCACGCTGTCCGCGGCCGATTGGAATGAGGGAATCGATTGCTTTTACGCCTGTCTGAAGCGGCTCGTGTACGGACTTACGGTCCATGACACCAGGAGCGGCGCTTTCAATCGGGCGTGTTTTGGATGTTGCTACCGGGCCTTTGCCGTCAAGCGGCTGACCGAGCGGGTTGACAACGCGGCCGAGGAGCTCTTCCCCTACCGGTACTTCCATGATTCGTCCTGTACGCTTGACTTCGTCTCCTTCACGAATATCAACATACGGTCCGAGAATGATAATACCTACGTTGTTCTCCTCGAGGTTCTGGGCCATTCCCATGACACCATTGGAAAACTCGAGCAGTTCTCCGGCCATAACGTTCTCCAGGCCGTGAGCAACGGCGATCCCGTCCCCGACACGGATGACGGTACCGACATCATTTACTTCCATTTCAGATTCATAGCCTGCAATCTGCTGCTTCAGCAGCGAACTGATTTCATCGGCTCTGATGCTCATATATCGTTCACCCCTATCTACTGATGCCTGCAGTCATGCGTTCATGAATGCGTGCAAGCTGATTCGCGACAGTGCCATCATACACAGTATCTCCGATGCGTACGCGCAGCCCGCCGATGACGTCTTTGTCCGTAACATTATGGATCGTCAGCTTCTGCTTTCCAGAACGCTTGGCAAATACGTCTGCCACGGCGTTCTTTTCAGTTTCACTGAGCGGCTTGGCTGAATGTACGACCGCCTCAGCAACTCCCTGCGCTTCATATGTCAGCGCCTTGAAGTTGTCCGCAATGGCCGTAAACAGCGATTCACGCTGGTTGTCCACGAGAACCTTCAGCAGGTTAATCACCTGCTGGCTGACCTTGCCGGAAAAGGCCTGGTCGAGGATCTCTTTTTTACGGATGTTCGTCATCTTTGGATGGCGGAACACTTCGTCAAGAAGGTTCGTGTCCTGCGTAACCTGTGCTACGGTATCAAGATCTTCCAGAGTTGTGTCCAGCGTCCCCTGCTCCTGCGCCAGTTCAAACAGCGCAGTGGCATAACGCACACCGATTGGATGTCTCATCATAGGTCTTCGCCAACTTCTTTAAGTGTTTCCTGAATGAGTTTCTCCTGTTCCCGTTCATCCAGCTCTTTCTCGATTACCTTGGATGCGACAAGGACAGACAGGGTGGAAACTTGCTCACGAAGCGCGGAGATAGCCTGTGCTTTTTCTGTGTTGATTTCCTGTTTCGCGTTTTCTTTCATTCGTTCTGATTCACGGCGCGCGTTCTGCATGATGTCCGCCGCCTGGTTTTCACTTGATTTCTTCGCGTTTTCCACGATTTCTTTCGCTTCTTCACGCGCTGTCTGAATGGCGTCACGCTGCTCCTGCAGGTACTTTTCAGACTCTTCGCGGTTCTTTTCTGCCGTAGCGATCTGGTCCGCTACATGTTTTTCCCGCTTTTCCATCATTCCCATAACAGGACCGAAGGCAAATTTCTTGAGCAGGAGAAGCAGAACGAAAAATGCTGCTATTTGATAAAGCGCATTAATCCATTCAATTTCATTGATATCAAACAACAGGGTCGCCTCCTTTTTCCTAAGCTGTCTTGTGGGAAAAGGGAATCCAGACGAGCTGGACCCCTCTATCTACATAAGGAATGGCGAAGCGAGTTAAAACTTCTCCGCCAGTTAGAATGTGTTAACCTACATTTGACCAAGGAGCAGGAAGGAGATAACGATCGCAAAGATCGGAAGGGCCTCAACAAGCGGAATACCAATGAACATAACAGTCTGAAGCGGACCGCGCAGTTCCGGCTGACGAGTAACACCCTGAAGCGTGTTTGCAACAACAATAGCAACCCCGATACCACCTGCGATAGCTGCAAGTCCAGCTGCTAGACCAATACCAATACCAATAAGACCAATTTCAATCATTCTGAAAATCCTCCTTAGAATTATGTGTGATAGATGTATGAAGAATACGCCCTTGCAGGGTCATTATTCACGAAAATTAGTGTTCCTCGTTTACTTTGTGGGCCATGTACACCATCGTCAGCATGACAAAGATGAAGGCCTGAAGGGAACCAATGAAGACACTGAATGCCTGGAAAATAACGAGCGGCAGAAACGCACCGAACACCCAGAACAAACTTGACGTACCAAGGCCGACGAGCATGACGATAATAACTTCTTTCGCATAAATGTTTGCGAAAAGTCGCATACCAAGCGTGACCGTGTTGGAAAACTCCTCAATCAGCTTAAATGGTAATAAGAAGCCGACCGGACGGAGATAATCCTTTCCGTATTCTTTCGGACCTTTCAGCTTAATGCCGTAATAATGCGTCAGCAGGATCACGAACAGGGCAAGCGAAAGGGTCAGAACCGGATTTGATGTCGGGGAATTCCACCAGACGTAGTGCTCTCCGGCAGTCGCAAGCTCAAACGGAACACCCATCATGTTCGCAACGAACACGTAGAGGATGAGCGTGATGCCCAGCATAAAGAAATTTTTGCCGCGTTCCCAGTCCATCGTACTGCTGATGATGTTTTTGATAAACTGCACGAGATACTCAATGGCATTCTGCGCGCCGGTCGGATACATCTCAATGCGCCGTGTCATAAAGAATACGACGAAAAAGACGATGGTCATCGCTGCGGTTATCAGCAGAATGTTCGGCACGTTGACCGTCATCCACGGAATACCAAACAGATCGACCGTTAAGAATTGATTATCCAATCGTAAATTCACCTCTCTTTGATGCATTTCAGACGGTTCCGCTTTGCAAAAGCCGCACTACTGGAAATGTTTTTTTTGGAAAATGGGATCAATCAGAAGAATGACATACGTAACTGCGAGGCCTGCAATTACACCAATCATATCGAAATACTGGGGAAAAGCTTGCGCAATAACTAATGCGATGATGACACCAACCATCCTGCCGAGCGTTCCGATAGAAAACCTGTACCTGCCCGAAGCGTGCGAGTCGAGCACCCGCTTCGTCTGGAAATATGTACTGATGAGATTCAGCAGGCTAACCGCCGTACCGAATGCCATTCCAAGGAAAAACGTCGAAAACGACGTCACCGCAGCAGTCATGAGTAACAGGACGATGATAACCGCCGTGTAAATTGTGTAGCGTCTGGCAAGGTTATACATTATTGTCATCGTTGTCCTCCGTAAATCTCATCACTGTGGTGTAAATGCCGTACATCGCTGTGATCAGTCCTGCCAGAAGCAGAGTGATCAGAAAAACGCTGCCGGTTCCTAGCCATTGATCGAGCCATCTGCCACCAAAGACACCTACCAATACCGCTCCTATTATATAGGAGGATATCGTCGACATAAGCGCAAAGGCTTTCAAAACGGATCGATAAGGTGATCGCTTTGGCTCGTTCGGCATACCGCATGACTCCCCGCTCACAAAAAAATGGATTGTTCACCCGATACCCTTAGTCATCGTACAACACGCCCCCCTGTCTGTCAACACAGTGAAAACGTCAACAATGCCGACGTATCAAGGGCTTGTGCAATGTCCGACTGCCTCGTCAGAACCCCTCGGATTCCGTCCCAAACCTTTTTCGCACGCCTCCTATTATACATAAGATTGTGAAAAATGTCTTTTATATGTGGGAGAAAATTAAATGTGAATTTTTTGTGAAGAATCAGGCTCTCTGCCTGTGACAGCAGGAATTCTGCCGGCTTACAGGAAAATCCATTCGGCAGATAAGCCAGAATGTGGTTTACGATTGTATAAAGAGGGTAGGAAAATTGCTATTTTGAAGAAGAACACGGTTTGCGGTGTCGGCAGCAGGCGCTTATTTGGGCGGTGCAGAAAAAGTTGAATGTTTGCATGCTGAAGTTAATCATTTGCCGGGTGTAAATGATGCTTTTTTCGTTATAACAGTCTTACGTTGATGCTCGTGAACAGCTGCCTGCCAATGATAAAGCTTTCAGAGGAAAAGTTGAAGCTTTTGCAGGCAATGTTGATGATTTACTCCGAAAAGTTGAACACTTTCATTAATCGTTTTTCACTATAAAAAAAGCAGAAGCCCTCGTACAGAGCTTCTGCCTTGCGACTTTTACTTTGTTCCAAACAAACGGTCGCCGGCATCGCCGAGACCTGGAACAATATAGCCTTTTTCATTCAGCTTTTCATCAAGTGCTGCGAGGAAGATATCCACATCAGGGTGGGCTTCCTTCATCGCTTCGACGCCTTCCGGTGCAGCGACGAGGCACATAAGCTTAATGTTTTGAGCGCCGCGCTTTTTCATGACGTTGATCGCTTCGATCGCCGATCCGCCTGTGGCAAGCATCGGGTCAACGACGATAAAGTCACGCTCGCTCGTGTCCTTTGGAAGCTTCACGTAATATTCGACCGGCTTGAGCGTTTCCGGGTCACGGTAGAGACCGACGTGGCCGACCTTTGCAGCTGGAATAAGCTCCAGCATGCCGTCTACCATGCCGAGACCGGCGCGCAGAATTGGAACGATGCCAAGCTTTTTGCCGGCGATCGTGTGGCACGTTGCTTCTGCCACCGGCGTCTGCACCTGTACTTCCTGAAGCGGCAGCTCGCGGGTGATTTCGAACGCCATGAGACCGGCAATTTCATTTGTCAGCTCGCGAAATTCCTTCGTGCCGGTCTTCTCATTGCGGATGTAAGAAAGTTTATGTTGAATCAACGGGTGGTCAAACACGTATACTTTTGCCATCATTTTCACGCTCCTCAGCTTCGTTTCCTTTGCGTATTCTACCGTACCAGGGCCCTCTCTGCAAGAGCTGATCACGCATGCACCTGCCAAATGAACGGCTCGCGCTGCTTGAAGAGCAGCATAAACCTGGTCTTCTTTGCCCCGCAGCGCTTGCCACCGCTGCTTCGTCCCTTTCTTTTCCATAAAAAAGGGGCCGTCCTCCACGATGGATGGACAGCCCCGAAACAGGGCTCAGCGCCTATTCGTCTTCGTACATTGGGAAGGCAGCAGTCAGCTTCGCCACGCGGCTGCGCGCTTCTTTGAGCACTGCTTCGTTTTCCGGATCCTTCAGTACAGAAGCGATGATTTCGCCTACTTCTGTCAGCTCCTGTTCTTTGAAGCCGCGGGAGGTGACCGCTGCTGTACCGATACGGATACCACTTGTGACAAACGGGCTTTCCGGATCGAATGGAATGGCGTTTTTGTTCGTCGTAACGGCCACTTCATCGAGCGCTTTTTCCGCTACTTTTCCTGTCAGGTTCAAGCTGCGCAGATCGAGCAACACGAGGTGGTTGTCGGTGCCGCCGGAGACGAGATCGATCCCGTTGTCCGTGAGCGCCTTGCCGAGCGCTGCCGCATTTTTCTTCACCTGCTGGGAATACGTTTTAAAGTCGTCACGAAGCGCTTCGCCGAATGCGACAGCTTTCGCGCTGATGACGTGCATGAGCGGTCCGCCCTGCAGACCAGGGAAAATCGCTTTATCGAGCTTTTTACCGTACTCTTCTTTGGCGAGAATCATACCGCCGCGCGGTCCACGAAGGGTTTTGTGCGTTGTCGTGGTCACAAAGTCCGCATACGGCACCGGGTTCATGTGGTCGCCTGTTGCGACAAGTCCTGCGATGTGGGCCATGTCGACCATCAGGTATGCATCGACTTCGTCCGCGATTTCCTTAAAGATGCTGAAGTCAATTTCACGCGGATAGGCGCTTGCACCGGCAACAATCATCTTCGGCTTGTGCTCCTTCGCCAGCTCGCGCACCGTATCATAGTTGATTTTACCGGTGTCCGGCTCGACGCCGTAGCCGACAAACTCATACTGCTTTCCGCTGAAGTTGACCGGGCTTCCGTGCGTTAAATGTCCGCCGTGGTTCAGATCCATGCCGAGCACTTTGTCGCCGTGCTCCAAAAAGGCAAAGTAAACAGCCATGTTCGCCTGGGCGCCGGAGTGCGGCTGCACGTTGGCATACTCTGCCCCAAACAGCTGCTTGGCGCGGTCCCGCGCGATATTTTCGACGGTGTCTACGTGCTCACAGCCGCCGTAATAGCGCTTCGCCGGATATCCTTCTGCATATTTGTTCGTGAGAACCGATCCCTGCGCTTCCATTACTGCACGAGATACAAAGTTCTCGGATGCGATCAGCTCGATGTTATCGCGCTGACGCTTCAGTTCCAGCTCCATTGCCTCAAAAAGTTCCGCGTCCTGTGCCTTTACATGACTAAGTGCCTGCTTATCGATCGTTGTCATTATACATGGACCCTCCCTAAGCTCTTCGTAATTAGCTTGATACTGCCCTTCATTTTAACGCCTACCGCGAAAATAAGCAAAGGAATTTGCACTCGTCTGACGAATGAACACGCTTTCATTCTGTTTTTTCTTAAAAAACAGCTGATTCGCGTGATTTTATCTCCCAAAACAGAGCGAAAAGACGGATGTCCCTTCGCTCTGTTTGCTTAAACATTCGTATTTTGTCTACTCCTCAATGAATGTCCGCTTCCGGTAGACAGCGACCGTCAGTACAGCAGCCGCAACTGTCCATCCGGTAATAACAAGCAGATAGCCGGATACGTCCGCCAGTCCTCCGCCCTGGCCGACGGCAGCCGCAATGTACTCCAGCTGAAAGTTCGGCAAGTATTCCAGCCAGGCAGCAATATCATACTGCTGGAAAAACTCGATGAATAATCCGCCCATGCCGAGAATGAAAATAACCGGCAGAATCAGCACCGATGCTTCTACGAGCGTCCGGGCAAGCAAACCGAGCAGCAGACCGACCATTAAATAGAACACAAGCGAAATCGCCAGGCCTGCATACACGTATATTCCTTCCGGCGTGTAGCCGGTGATTTGCATGCAGATGACGAGTGTTACGGCAGTCAAAGCGGCAGCTACTGCACTTTTTCCCGTTAAAATCTCCGTAGATGTCGCAGGTGACAGCATGAGAGAACGAAGCGTCTTCTTTTCTTTTTCTTCAGCGATCAGCGCCGTCTGCACAAAGCAGGCGACAGAGGCAAACGTCAGATTAATGACGAGGTAATGCACAACAAGCGGAATATCGTCCTGGCGTCCAAACATGAGCGCGAAGAAAAATGGCATCACGGCTGTTGTCAGCACGAACATGTTCTTGGAGAGCTCCTTCATGTCTTTCGCAGCGATGGCGTAGGTTCTGACGATGGAAAAATTCATACGAGCTCCCTCCCGGTTGTTTGAATAAAAATGTCTCCAAGCGTTGGCAAATTCGTTTTAACTTCAGCCACACGGCCGCTCCCAATCCAGTCGGCGAGTTTTGCCGCATCATCCTTCGTCTGCTGCAGGCTGTATGCTGAACCGTCCTTCAGTTCAACGGAGATCGTGCCATCGGCGTACGCCTGTCGCAGCAGCTTCGGCTTGTCGCTCAATTGAACCCGTCCATTGTCCAGGAAGGCAACACGGTCGCAGAGCGTTTCCGCTTCCTGCATATCGTGCGTCGTTAAAAAGATCGTGGTCCCCTGCTCCCGCATTTCCTGCAGACCGCGGTGAATGCGGCTGGAGCTCGTCGGATCAAGCGCCGCTGTCGGTTCATCGAGGAACAGCAGCTCCGGCTCATGCAGAATCGCTCTTGCAAACAGCACCCGCTGTGTCATGCCTTTGCTCAGCTTGGCGGCAGGCTTCTTCTTTTCCCTACTCATGCCAGTCAGCTCAAGTACTTCGTCAATTCGTTTTCCAGGCTGCTTTACTCCATAAAGCTTTGCGAACAGCTTTAAATTTTCCTGAACGGTCAGCCGCTGGTACAGACCGCTTGCCTCCGTCATGATCCCGATCCGCTGTAAATTTTCCCGCCGCTTCATCTGCAGCGCCGGCTTTCCGAATACTTCTGCTTCCCCGTCCGTAATTGGCATTTGTCCGGTCAGCAGATGAATCGTCGTCGTCTTTCCAGCTCCACTCGGTCCGAGAAACCCGTAAATTTCTCCGCGGCTGATGTCGACATGCAGTCCGTCGAGCGCCTTTTCCTGCCCGAAATACTTGCTCACCTGATTCATATAGATGATACTCATGTGCATTACCTCCTTGGCTGGTTGATGCTTTCAGCGTAAAAGGAAATCCGTGCCGGCGCAGTAAAAATCGGCTGAAAGGAGCATACGACCGGCTGACAAGCGCACCTTACAGGCCAAAAACAGCCCGCAGTTCGTCGAGCTTCTGCTTGGAAAGCGGCACTTCCGTTTTTGCTTTGTTTGCGAGCTGCAGACTGTAGCTGTTGCGCGTCCACGTGATCACTTCGCGCACCTTTTGCAGGTTGACGATATAGGAGCGGTGACAGCGGAAAAAGCCGAATGATTTCAGCTTCTCCTCCAGCTCCTGCAGCGTAAACGCACACGGATAGGATTCGTTGTTGATACATATGTACGATCGGCTGTCCCGGCTCTCAATATAATCAATTTCCGGAGGATCAAACAGCACCATTTTATCCTCCAGCTTTGCCGGGATTTTGGAGAAACGAACCTCATCTGCCGTTGCATCACCGGTCTCATGATCGTGCTCAACCGGCACTTCTTTCAGTCCGTCCTCCTTTAACCGGTATATCACATCTGCTGCGGTAATGGCACTTTCCATTGCAGACGTGAGAATGAGCACGGCACGACCGCTGTCTGCAAGCTTTCGCAGCTGCCTGCGGATGATTTTACGGGATTCGGTATCGACGTTTTGCTCCATTTCTTCCACGATATAGACAGAAGCATCCTGAAACAGCATTTTCGCAGCGCAGATCCGTCGCTGGATGGAATAGGAGAGCCGGTCAATCCGGTCCCGATAGCAGTCAAGCAGCTGCAGTTCTTCGGCTGCTGCTTTAACTGAAAGGCTGGACTGGTACAGGCGTCTGTAAAAGGTGAGCTGATCTTTGACGGTAAGCTTTGGATACAGACCTTCTTCACGCAGCATGAGCGACATCTGCTCATCTGGCATCATCGCATCCTCCGCTTTGAATACCGCTTCTTTAGCGATGATTGCCTCAATCAGCTCCAGCTGATGTTCACTCGCTGTATAACAGGCGGTGATCGTTTCGTTTGGAAGCGGGATCGTCAGCTCCGGCAGGCGTCGTCCGGCTCCAGCTCGCGGGATAAAGTGCAGTTTGGTCATCACGTGCTCCTTTCACCAGGATCATTTCCCGGGAAATAGTCGTCTATTTCCTAATTCTACCGCATGCTTGAAAAATGTACACCGTCGGTTTATCAGCAGGAAACCATTAAGAACATATGTTCTTAATGCAGGGTGCAGTCCCTGACTTTCGTCCCTCAAACATGCTGCAGACTTATCACCTGCTGCACGAAAAAACCTCAGGCGCTTCTGCCTGAGGAATGTCTTCTACTTATAGGAGGCGCGTGCGCCGCCGATCAGCTTCGGCCGGGTGCGCGCAAACGTGACGTGTGCTTCTCCAATCGACTTGATCGAGGTGCGCACCGGCACGGCCACTTCCTTTAAATGCATGCCGATAAACGTATCGCCGATGTCGATCCCGGCGTGAGCGTGAACACGCTCCACAACGACCGGATCATTCATTCGTTCGTAAGCAAGAGCTGCCATCGAACCGCCTGCTTCCGGCACAGGCACGACCGTTACCGGGTCGAGGTGATACCGCTCGGCTGCCTCTGCTTCGAGCGTTAAGGCGCGGTTGATGTGTTCGCAGCCCTGGAAAACGAGATGCACCCCGTACTTCGTCTGAAACGCTGAAAAAGCATCCCACAGCTCACGCGCTACGTCTGTCGTGCCGGCTTTTCCGATTTTATGACCGCGCACTTCACTCGTACTTGTGCCAATAACGAGCAGCTGACCGGGCTTGAGTGCGGCCTGCTCCTGCAGCTCTTCCAGCGCCAGCGTGACATCGTGCTTCAGCTTTTCTTCCACGGCAGATCCCCTCCTAGCGATTTTCGTATTTCATCATTTTGTCGACGCGCCGCTCGTGGCGGCCGCCTTCAAATTCAGTGGAGAGCCATACCTTTACAATTTCCTGTGCGATGCCGGGGCCGACGACGCGTTCTCCCATGGCCAGCACGTTCGTGTCGTTATGCTCGCGCGTTGCCTTTGCCGAAAACAAGTCATGCACGAGCGCACAGCGGATGCCTTTCACCTTATTTGCCGAAATCGACATGCCGATGCCGGTTCCACAGATGATAATACCGCGGTCTGCTTCTCCGGAAGCGACCATTTCTGCAGCTGGAATGCCGTAGTCTGCGTAATCAACGGAATCGGCGGAGTGGTTGCCAACGTCCTTTACTTCATGGCCAAGCTCTTCTATAACGGGTACGAGCTGCTCTTTCAATGCGTATCCTGCATGGTCTGATCCAACTACAATTTTCACTTCCGTCACATCTCCTTTTGTGCTAGTTTCTTTACAAGTTTCTCAACTGCTTCTTCGATTTCTTCATACGTTGCGTTGTAAATGGCTTCGTCTCCGCCGAATGGATCACGGACATCCATCGCCGGCAGATCCCATTCCAGCCGATCGATGGCGCGCTGATGCGGTTCGAGCGCCTGAAGCAGCTCCTCTTCCATTTTTTTCTGCTTATCAGACTGCATCGGTCTTTCATCGTTGTATTTATCCACAGCCGACTGATTGTCCGCAACAAAAGCCGCACGCTTCATTTCGATCTGGGCGAGATGATCGCGAAGCTCATCGATTTTATCAAGCGATTCCTGATCGTCCAGCACATATTCCTTCAGTGTGTACACGTGATCCGCCCGCTCCGGAAATTGCTCAATCACGAGCTGCTTATGCGATTCTGTCATCGTCAGGACGAGATCGGCCCAGCCGAGCAGGTCCTCCGTCAGAGACTGTGACTGATGACTTTCCATTAGATTATGACGGGCCAGCGCCTGCCTGGCACCTTCAGAAATCGGCATGCCGTCCATTGCATGCACGCCGGCTGATTTCGCCTCCATGTCCTCGTGCTCTCTCTTTTCCATAAATACGGCTTCTGCCATCGGGCTTCTGCACGTATTTCCGGTGCAGACAAATAACACTCTCTCCATCCTGTCACTTCCTTTGTTCTGTCTTTATATCCTTCTCATACCCGACGCCGTCCGTCGTGAATCTCTCTTCTATTTTACCATATTATCCGATTTTCGGCCGTTATTCACATGTGGATAACCGCTTCACGCATAAAAAAAGCAGGACCCCGCTGCGTCGGGATTCTGCCTGTTTGCTAGAACGTACGGTTTTCCGTGAGCACGCGTCCTCCAGCTGCTTTCACGAGCCGATTCATCACTGCAAAGCCAAGGTCTTCTCCTTTAATCACCTGCATGAAAATCTGATCGACCTCTGTTTCTTTAAAGGTGCGCAGGGCATGATAAAGCTCGCGCGCGACTGTTTCGGTATCGCCGGCTGGCAGCACGTATTCGCGATCGGCGCCGCTCTCTCCGGCAAGATCTTTCGTTAAAATAACGCCGACCCGCTCCCCGCGCTCTCGGCTGGCGCGAATTTGTTCATGCATGAAAGCAGTGGTGCCATCCAGCAGCGTGAGCGGTGCTTCCGGAGCATAGTGGCGGTATTTCATACCAGGCGATCGCGGCTGTTCTTCTTCTGACAGCGCCGGATCCACGTCGACGGTGCCGATGACGGCTTCGATTTCGGCTGACGTCACGCCTCCCGGCCGTAAAATAAGCGGAGGCTCCACCGTACAGTCAATCACCGTAGACTCCAATCCGACTCCGGTGGGACCGCCGTCCAAAATTCCCGCAATCCGTCCATCTAAATCCTCGGCCACGTGCATCGCACGCGTTGGACTCGGCCTTCCCGACCGATTTGCGCTCGGAGCAGCGATGGGGCAACCGGAAGCACGAATCACCGCTCGTGCTGCAGGATGGTCCGGCAGGCGGATGCCGACAGTGGATAAACCTGCCGTTACCTTTGTGGATAACGTGCCGTTATGAGGGAGAATGATCGTTAATGCCCCCGGCCAAAAGGCGTCCATCAGTTTTTCAGCTGTTTCCGTGATCGCTGCCGCAGCAAGCGCAGCATCCTGTTTATCGGCGACATGCACGATCAGCGGGTTATCGGACGGACGGCCCTTCGCTTGAAACACAGAAGCGACGGCTGCATCAGAGCGGGCATCTGCGCCGAGTCCGTAGACGGTTTCAGTCGGAAATGCAACCAGCTTTCCCTCACGCAAAAGCGCCCCAGCTTCAGCGACCGCAGCTTGAAACGTCTTTTCCCCAACATTATCCACAGACCAGTGGATAGTTTGTTGATAATCCATCAGTTATCCACTCCCCTCGAATTATTTAATCTGATGTTCGTCGGACAACTCTACACATCCTGTGGATAAAAACGGTTTATCCACAGGAACTGGGTATAACTTCCGCATATTCCGTGGATAACTTTGTGGAATACCGAAAAAGTTATCCACGGATACGAACAGGCTGACGGATTGCCGAAACGATTCGCTCCCGTCCGTTGATGTCGCGTCGTACGTTCACTTCCGCATCCGGAAGCGCCTCTTTCAGGAGCGCCGCTACGGCTTCTCCCTGACCGTCCCCGATCTCAAACGCTGCCAGGCCGTCTTCGTTTAACATGCCAGGCAGTGCCGCCGCGAGCCTACAGTAGATGACGAGTCCGTCCTCCCCTGCAAACAGGGCACCTTCCGGCTCGTGCTCGGTGACGTTTCGTTTCATAAACGACCGGTCTCCCTCTGGTATATACGGCGGGTTGGATACGAGTACATCAAACGTTCGTCCGGCTACCGGACTGACGAGGTCACCGAGCAGAAACGTGACGTCTGCCTGAAGCGAAGCTGCGTTTTGCTCGGCTGTTTGAAGCGCCCGTTCAGATATATCAACTGCCGTGACAGAAGACTCCGGCAGCTCCAGTGCCAGTGTAATGGCAATGATTCCGCTTCCCGTACCGATATCGACTATAGATGCGTCCTGCTTCCGGCACTGCTTGAGCACATGCTGCACGAGCTCTTCTGTTTCCGGACGCGGAATCAGCACGTCCGGGTTGACGTGAAAACGACGCCCGTAAAATTGTTCGCTGCCGGTGATATGCTGCACGGGCACGCCGGAAGCGGCCGTGCGCACATCCTCCATGTACCGTTCCAAAAGTGACTCCTCGATCGGACTGCGCATTTCTGCCAGCAGCTGAGCCCGGCTGTATCCGATATGGTGCTGCAGGAGAATGGAGGCAATTTCTTTTTCTTCTCCGGCTTCTTCCAAAAAAGAAGAAGCCCGGGAGAGGGCTTCAAACATCATCGTCATGGACATCTCCTTAGTTTGCGTTCTCCATCATACGGGACTGCTCTTCAATGATAAGCGGATCGATCACTTCATCCAGTCCGCCTTCTAAAATCTGATCCAGCTTCTGCAGCGTCAGGCCAATACGGTGGTCCGTCACGCGGCTCTGCGGGAAATTGTACGTGCGGATCCGCTCGGAGCGGTCGCCGGAGCCAACAGCTGATTTGCGATGCTCGTCGTATTCTGCCTGAGCTTCCTTTTGAAACTTGTCATAGATGCGGGCACGCAGTACCTTCATCGCTTTTTCTTTATTCTTGATCTGTGATTTTTCATCCTGACAGGAGACGACGACGCCGGTCGGCATGTGCGTAAGCCGCACGGCAGACATCGTCGTGTTTACCGACTGGCCGCCCGGTCCGCTCGATGCGAACGTATCGACGCGGATATCTTTTTCGTTAATGTCGACTTCTACTTCTTCAGCTTCCGGCAGAACCGCAACCGTCGCCGTCGACGTATGAATCCGGCCGCCGGATTCTGTCGTCGGCACGCGCTGAACGCGGTGAGCGCCGTTCTCGTACTTCAGACGGGAGAAGGCTCCCTTTCCGTTTACCATAAAGATAATTTCCTTATAGCCGCCGATGCCGGTGCCGTTCGCTTCAATCACTTCCGTTTTCCAGCCCTGCTGATCCGCGTAGCGGGAATACATGCGGTACAAGTCTCCGGCAAAGAGAGCTGCTTCATCGCCTCCGGCTGCACCGCGGACTTCCACGATGACGTTTTTGTCATCGTTTGGATCCTTTGGAAGCAGGAGCACACGCATCTTTTCCTCGAGCTCCGGGATCTCGTCGCCGAGCTCATCCATTTCCATCTTTACCATTTCGCGCATCTCATCATCGAGACTGTCCTGCAGCATTTCTTTTGCTTCGTCGTACTGCTGCTTAATGTCCTTATAGCGGCGGTACGTTTCTACCGTTTCCTGCATGTCGGACTGTTCCTTGGAATAATCGCGCAGTTTTTTGTTATCACTGATGACGTCCGGATCCATCAAGAGCTCTGTCAGCTGATTGTACCGGTCCTCTACTGCTTGCAGACGATCAAACACGTCGCTTCACCTCACCTTAAATTCGCGTCACCTCGTCCATCGGGCAGACGAAGGCACTTTCTATCCTTTTCACAGTATAGGCGTAAACCCTGTGAAAATCAACGGGCAGAGCCGGATTTGACAGGGGCGCAGATGTGTTTACGAAAAGTGGGCCGGGGGGTATAGGAGAAGCAGTATGCAAGGAGGGATAGCATGAAAGTAGTGATTATCGGCGGAGACGCTGCCGGCATGAGTGCCGCCATGCAGATTGTACATAAACGGGAGGACGCTTCGATTACGGTGCTCGAGCGCGGCGGTATTTATTCATACGGCCAGTGCGGGCTTCCTTATTATCTGGGCGGAACCGTTGATGAGGCGGAAGACCTGATTGCCCGTCCCGTTTCCTTTTTCCGCGACAAAGGAATCGATGCGAAAACGTACCACGAAGTGACAAAGGTCGAATCTGATAAACAGCTCGTCCACGCGTTCGATCACGAAAGCAGCAGCGACGTTTCCTTCAGCTATGACGTGCTACTCTGTGCAAGCGGCGGCAGTCCGTTACGCCTGCCGGTAGACGGTGCTGATTTGGAAGGCATTCATACGCTGAAGACGATCCCGGATGCGAAAGCGATTAAAGACGACCTCGAGCAGACCGACCAGATTACGATCGTCGGCGCCGGCTACATTGGACTGGAGGTAGCGGAAAATTACGTCGAGCAGGGGAAAAAGGTGCGACTCATTAACCGCTCCGATAAACTCGGCAGCAACTTTGATGAAACCGTGAGCGAGGCCCTGCGCGAAGAAGCAGAAAAGCACGGCATTGAGCTGCATCTGCATGAAGACGTCACGCGCTTTGAAGGCGAAGACGGCCGCGTGTCCCGCATTGTGACGACAAAAGGATCGTATGAAGCAGAAGGCGTCATCGTTGCGGTCGGCATTTCGCCAAACACCTCCTATTTAGAAGGAACTGGCGTGCACCTGCATTACTCCGGAGCCGCGATTGTCGATCCATACATGCGCACGAACGTGGCCAACATTTATGCCGCCGGCGACTGCGCCACCCAGTATCACCGGATAAAAGAGCAGCATGACTACGTTCCGCTCGGCACGCACGCCAACAAGCAGGGCCGGGTTGCCGGCGCCAACATTTCCGGTGAGCGGAAGACGTTCCAGGGCATTGTCGGTACTGCCATCATGCGCTTTTTTGATCTCACTGCGGGCCGTACCGGCATCGGCGTGAGTGAAGCAAAGGAAACCGGCTACGCCTGCAGCGTGAAAGTGATCGAGACGCATCCGTATGCCGATTACTTCCCGGGGGCCAATAAAATGAAGCTGCAGCTCGTAAAAGATGATGCCAGCGGGCGGCTCCTCGGCATCCAGGCCGTCGGCACGACCGGTGTTGACAAGCGGATTGACGCGGCTTCGGTCATGATTTACAACAACATGACAACGACCGACATTCAACATTTGGATTTAAGCTACGCCCCGCCGTACAACTCAACATGGGATCCCGTACAAAAAGGGGTAAGAGCCTTTAAATAACGACAAAAGCCCGCACGTCGAGGTGCGGGCTTTTCAGACTGTGGATAAAGTCATTTTAGGTGAATAAGATGGCGGCTGCCTGTATTTGCGGACCCTCGCTTTCCGGAGAGAACGGGCTCGGCTTTCCCTTCTTCCGTCCGCCGGACCTTCGCATCGTTCTGATCCTCTCGTAAGCTATTAAATGACAACGCCGCCGTCTACGGCGAGAATCTCGCCGGTGATAAACGAGGCTTCGTCGGAGGCGAGGAATAAATACGCGTTTGCGATGTCACGGCTTTCCGCAAGCCGGTTCATTACGGACTTCTCTTCCATAAAGGCAAGCACCTTGTCCGGCATCTTTTCGGTCATCGGCGTTTTTACGAATCCGGGAGCAACTGCATTGACGCGCACATTAAAGCGGCCGAGCTCCTTGGCCCACGTTTTCGTCATGCCGTTCACGCCCCATTTCGCGGCTGCGTAATTTGTCTGGCCGAAGTTACCGTAGCTTCCGACAACGGAGGACGCATTTAAAATGACCCCGCTCCCCTGCTCCTTCATAATGGCAGCAGCTGCCTGTCCGGTGTTGAAGACACCTTTTAAGTTCACGTCGATGACGCGGTCCCACTGATCCTCCTCCATTTTCAACAGCTGAGCGTCTGCGGTGATGCCGGCGTTGCTGACAACGATATCGACAGAGCCGAATTCCTGCTTGCACTGCTCGAGCATCGCCTTCACAGAGTCGCGGTCTGTGACGTTGACCGTGCAGGCAGAAGCACGGCCGCCCGCCTGTTCAATCGCCTCCACCGTCTGCTTCACATCGTCTTCGTTCCTGTCTGCCACCACAACAGAGGCTCCTTCTTCTGCAAACCGGACGGCGGTTGCCGCTCCGATTCCTCGTCCTGCTCCTGTGATGACAGCTGCTTTATCTTTTAATCGCATGTATATCTCTCCTTCAATAGTGGTTTACAGCAGTCCGATTGCGTACACTAAAATGGCAACGACTGATGATAAAACTGGTATAAGCGCACCGACGACGAAGATATCCTTGTAGGAATCTTTGTGCGTCATCCCCGTGATCGCCAGCAGCGTGAGCACGGCACCGTTATGCGGCAGCACGTCCAGTCCGCCGGAGGCAATCGAAGCGATGCGGTGGAACGCTTCCGGCTCCATATTCGTCGCAATCGCAATTTCATAATAGCGGTCCCCGAGCGCATTGAGCGCGATCGTCATCCCGCCTGAGGCAGACCCGGTCGCACCGGCGAGCACGTTGATGGCAACTGCCTGTGAAAAGAGCGGGTTTCCCGGCACGCTCAGTACGAGCTGGGTCAGCCGGTCAAAGCCCGGTACCGCCTGCACGACTGCCCCGAAGCCGACAGCGGCACTCGTGTTGACGATCGCAATCACGGAGCCGCCTGCCCCGGCGTTGACAGCGGCGGAAAAGCCGCGGAATTTGTGAATATTAAATGCCATGATCAGAAAAATACCGATCAAGAGCGCCACGACAATGTCGAGTCCGAACAAGTTCAGAGAAAGCACGACCGCAGCGAGCGGTACGAGCGACAGCACCGTAAACAGCTTCGGCGGTATTTTCTCCTCCTCTTCCTGGTTGAACACCTTTTTGTCCTTCGGCTCTGTATATACTTCCCCGGCAGCACGCAGCTTCCCTTCCCGCCAGCGTAAATATAAGTAGCCGCCGACAGCCATGACGATCGCCGCGGAAATCCCCATAATCGGTGCGGCCATCGCATCGGTCTGGTAGTAGTCGCGCGGAATCAGGTTTTGAATCTGCGGCGTGCCGGGAATCGCCGTCATCGTAAACGTAAAAGCACCGAGCGCAACCGTCGGCGGAATGAGCCGGCGCGGAATATTGGCGTCCCGGAACATGGCAAGCGCAAGCGGGTACACCGCAAATACAACGACGAACAGGCTGACCCCGCCGTACGTCAGTACAGCTGCTGATACGATAACCCCTAAAATAGCCCGCTTCGTGCCGATCACCTTCGTGAGCGCTTCTGCAACAGACCGGGCCATCCCGGTATCCTCCATCAGCTTCCCGAAGATCGCGCCGAGCATAAAGACAGGAAACCAGTCACGTGCAAAACCGACGAAGCCGTCCATGTACGTATTCGTGTAGGCGTCAAGCAGATCCAATCCGCCTGTTAATGCGACGACCCCTGCTGCGATCGGGGCTACCCAGATGATCGACCACCCGGCGTATGCAAGCCCCATAATAAGTAATAGCCCTAGAAATATGCCTAACATGATTGTCCCCCCTTAGTTAACTGCCGGCTGCATAGCCTCCTGAAGCCCCATGCGTTCCCGGTTGAAAATCATTTTATCCATCGTTTTCAACTCCGGCGAAATAACCGGCCGGAAGTTCATCTGTGCGAGAATGTCGGCTTCGAGATCGACACCCGGTGCAATCTCGGTCAGCATGAGCCCGTCTTTTGTCAGTTCGAATACAGCCCGCTCGGTCACGTACATGATCGGCCGCTCCAGCTCGGCGGCGTATGTGCCGCTGAACGTCGTCTGCTCGACCTGCTCGACGAATTTCTGCACCTTTCCCTCCTGTAAAATACGGAGCTCGCCATCTTCGACATCCACTTTCAGGCCGCCTGCAGTAAACGTCCCGCAGAAAACCACCTTTTGCGCGTTTTGCGAAATATTAATGAAGCCGCCTGCTCCCGTGACCTTTGAGCCGAACTTGCTGACATTCACGTTTCCTTCCTGATCCAGCTGCGCGAGTCCGAGAAAGGCGATGTCGAGTCCGCCCCCGTCGTAAAAATCAAACTGATACGGTTGATCAATGATGGCATCCGGGTTATTCGCAGCGCCAAAGCTGAGTCCGCCTGCCGGCATGCCGCCGATCGGTCCGGATTCCACCGTCAGACGCATGTCGCTGAGTACGCCTTCTTCACTTGCTACAGCTGCCACTCCTTCCGGCACGCCAATGCCAAGGTTCGTGATCGCTGCCGGTATGAGCTCCATCGCCGCACGGCGCGCGATTATTTTACGTTCATTGAGCGGCAGCGGCTCGAGTGAATCAAGCGATCGTTTGATCTCGCCGGAATAAGACGGGTTGTACTGCTCGGCAAATGTCTGCATGTGATGCTCCGGCGCTGCTTCTACGACTGCATCGACGAGGATGCCGGGAATTTTGACGAGCTTCGGATCAAGCGTGCCGCGCTCGACCACCTTTTCCACCTGCAGCAGCACGATGCCGCCGCTGTTTTTAGCTGCCTGCGCAATCGAAAGTGCTTCCAGGCTTCCGGCTTCCTTCGTCATGACGGCATTTCCCTCTTCATCTGCATATGTCGCGCGAATGAGTCCGACGTGAATCGGAAACGTCTTGTAAAACAGATACTCCCGGCCGCCGATTTCCATCAGCTCGACGAGTTCTTCCCTCGTGACGTTGTTGATTCGTCCTCCGCCCTTGCGCGGGTCAACAAAAGTGCGCAGGCCGACGTGGGAAATCGTTCCTGGCTTGCCGGCAGCTGTATCCCGGAACATGTGGGTGATGATGCCCTGCGGCAGATTGTAAGCCTCTACTTTGTTGGCAATCGCAAGCTCCGCCATTTTGGGCGCAAGCCCCCAGTGGCCGCCGACGACGCGCTTTAAAAATCCGGGATGTCCGAAATGATTCAGCCCTTTTGCTTTTCCGTCCCCTTGGCCTGCTGCGTACATCAGCGTCAGTCCGGCCGGTGCTTGCTCCTCTAAAAAGCGTTCTTCAATGGCGATCGCGAGCCCTTCCGGCACCCCCGTGCCGACAAATCCTCCTGTAGCTACTGTCGATCCGTTCTCAATCATGCCCGCTGCTTCACGGGCGCTCCTTACTTTTGACATGCGAGTCCCTCCTAAAAACGTTCTGCCACGTTACATTGCAAGTTCCGTGCCAACTTCTCACCGACAAAACTTGCGGTATGACAGGGTTTTATAGAAAGCGCTTTCAACCTAACGGATAAAGTTGTACGTATTTCTAAACAGATAATCGAATGACTCTAATCAATATGTAAGCGTATTCATACATGTTTTTCAGAAGAAGTGAACATGTGTCAGATAAAGCGGACACTTTCAATTGTATTGCCCGAACCGCTGGATGCCGGTAAAAAAAAGAATACGCCGGGAAGCTTGTCCCGGCGCTGGCACTATACCTTTTCATACCGCTTCAGTTTTTCATACAGAGACGTCCGGCTGATGCCGAGCAGGCTGGCAGCGAGCGATTTATTTCCATCTGCATAGCGAATCGCCTGCTCCACCGCCCGCTGTTCCGCCTCCTGCAGCACTTGCTGCAAGGCAGCTGGCTTTTCCATCGTATCGCCGCGAATCGACGGCGGAAGGTGCTCCGGCTTCAGCGAGCTGCTGCCGCGCGCGATCGTAACCGACCGTTCCAATACGTTTTCGAGCTCCCGCGTGTTGCCGGGCCAGCTGTACGTGCGAAGCAGCCGCCAGACATCCTCATCGACGCCGGCGACCGACGTGCCGGTTCGCTCCGAGGCTCGCGCGAGAAAATGCGGCACAAGCTCCTCCAAATCGTCTGTCCGTTCACGCAGCGGCGGAATCAGGATGGAAAAAACGTTCAGCCGGTAGTAAAGGTCGAGCCGGAACTGTTCGTCTTCAATCATGCTTTCAAGGTCCCGGTTGGTCGCCGCGATAACCCGGATATCCACGCTTCGTGACGCCGTGGCACCCACCGGCTCCACCTCCCGCTCCTGCAGGACGCGAAGGAGCTTTACCTGAAGATGCAGCGGCAGTTCGCCGATTTCATCGAGAAAAATCGTACCGCCGTCCGCTGCTTCAAATTTGCCTTTTTTACCGCCGCGTTTAGCGCCGGTAAACGATCCTTCTACGTAGCCGAACAGCTCGGATTCGATCAGATCGCCGGGAATCGCCGCACAGTTAACCTTCACGAACGGACCAGGTGCACGCGGACCTGCCAGATGAATCGCGTGGGCAAACAACTCTTTTCCTGTCCCGCTCTCTCCCTGAAGCAGCACGCTGCTGTCTGTGGCAGCAGCCTGCCGGGCCATTTCCTTCGTCCGGTTCCATGCGGCGCTTTTCCCTAGCAGCTGGTGGAACTGGTAGCTGGCCCGGTTAGTCTCGCGCCATTCACCCTTATAAGAATCGAGCTCCCGTTCCAGCTTTTCAATTCGCCGCTTCAGCGCCTTGAAGCCGCCTAAATTTTTGAAAAGCACTTTGCCGACCGCTCCGTCGAGCTCGCCGTCCTTGTAAAGCGGCAGCCGGTTAGCGACCATATAGTCGCCGTTGATTTTCTGGATATCGGCAATTTCTGGCTTACCGGTTTCGGCGACAATGTGCATACGCGTATTTTCGATGATGTCGGCGACGTGGCGGCCAACCATATCTTCTTCCTTCATCCCGATAAACTGGGCGTACTCATTATTAACCATTGTAATGATGCCGCTGCGGTCGACCATGATAATCCCGTCGGAGGAGAGCTCAATCACCATTTCCATCTGTTCCGCCTTGTCTTTCCAGGCTTCATCTGCCGGCGCTTCGTCCGAGCGTACCTGCAGCAGGAACGAGCCGCCTGCAGGCTCTGCGAGCAGGTGATACGTACGACCTTCTTTCTCGACCGTCGTCGGCACCGCCTCCGCTTTCCCATGCAGGTAAGAGAGGAGCTCGCCGCCTCCCGGAATCTCTTGCAGCTCTGCGGCCTCCGTTCCGGCTGACGCGAGAATCTCTCCGCTGCCGGAAAGGAGACAGAGCATCCCTCCTTGCGGACAGAGAACGCGCAGCAGCTCTTTTCGTTCTGCCGCTGCCAGCCTGTCCGCTTCCTTCAGCCAGTCGTCTGCGTGAATGACACCGGCAAGTCCGCCTGCCTCATCTGCAACAGGCAGGACCGGCGGAAGCCAGCGCCAGCCGGCAGGGACATCGTGCTCCCGCAGCATCACGTCCGGCTTTTCCATGACAGCCTCAACGTGCGTATCCGGTCCGAGCCCGTTCATCATCGAGCTCATGAGCGTATCGGCCGAAATCCAGCCCGCCGCTTTTCCGTCAGCATCGACGACCGGTACTGCCTCATCCTTAAGACGGTATAAGCCCGCGGCTGCCTCCTGAATGGTATCCGTCGTGCACAGCACGAGGTTTGGCTGCTTTAAAATGTGATGAACGTGAATCCGGCTCAGCATATCGGCTCTCCTCCACTTCGTTTACTGCTGCGGCCGTTCGACGAGCAGCGCCGTTCCCTGGCCCCCGCCGATGCAGAGTGCCGCCATCCCTCGGCTCTGACCGCTTCGCTTTAATTCATACAGCAAGGTGGTCAGCACGCGCGCGCCGGAGGCACCGATCGGGTGCCCGAGTGCGATCGCGCCGCCGTTTACGTTAACCTTTGCCGGATCGAGCTTTAAATCATCGACGACAGCGAGTGACTGTGCGGCAAATGCTTCATTTGCTTCCACGACGTCCAGATCATCAATGCCCCAGCCGGCACGCTCCAATGCCTGTTTCGCAGCCGGTACCGGCCCGTAGCCCATGATGTCCGGATCAAGTGCGGCATTGCCGTAAGCTTTTAAGACAGCGAGCGGCTTTACGCCGAGCTCGTTTGCCTTTTCTTCTGACATGACGACGAGCATCGCTGCCCCGTCGTTGATGCCTGAAGCGTTTCCTGCTGTCACTGTGCCTCCGTCTTTTTTGAAGGCCGGCTTCAGCTTCGCGAGCTTCTCCATCGTCACGTTCGGCTTTGGAAATTCATCTTCGGACACGGTCGTCACTTCACCTCGGCGGCCCGGTACATCGACTGGCACAATCTCATCCTGAAAGCGGCCTTCTTCCACGGCACGGCCCGCACGCTGCTGGCTTTCCAGTGCAAAGGTATCCTGGCGTTCACGGGAAATGTTCCACCGCTCTGCAATGTTTTCAGCGGTGATGCCCATGTGCACCGGTTTAAACGCGTCCATCAGGCCGTCTTTCAGCATCGTATCGACAAGCTTGCCGTCGCCCATGCGCTGGCCCCATCTCGCGCCAGGCATAACGTATGGTGCGTTGCTCATGCTTTCTGTGCCGCCCGCTACGATAATGTCGGCGTCGCCGAGCATAATAAACTGGGCCGCCATGCTCACCGAACGAAGTCCGGATCCGCAGAGTTTATTGATCGTTGTCGCCGGAACCGTATCCGGAATTCCGGCCTTTATCGCCGTCTGCCTAGCAACGTTCTGCCCGAGTCCGGCGGAAAGAACATTACCAATATAGACATCTTCAATTTGATCCGGCTGAAGTCCAGCCCGCTGAATCGCTTCCTTAGCAGCGTGCGCCCCCAGCTCCACGGCTGATACTCCTGAAAGGGCGCCTCCAAAATTGCCGACTGGTGTACGTGCTGCGCTTGCAATAACTACATTTCGCATGTGTAAGTCCTCCTTTGAATTTTACGTATGCGCTTTCTTTATCATGCAATAAGCGTGCCACTCTCGTAAAGTGTTCATTTTTCCGTACACCTCATCAAAGCAAGGACAAATGGCCCTCAGCGCAGTCCAATCAGCCTTTGCGCTCCCATTAAAAAAACCAGCTGAGCACAACGGCTTCAGCTGGTTTTTCGGTTACTGGTCGGTATTACGGGCGAGGTTGATGGCTGGCACGTGGGTCGTTTTCGGTCTGCCGGGCACGTCGTGGCAGTGGCGGCAGCGCGGCTCGTACTGCTCGGAAGCACCTACGAGGATGATCGGATCATCGTAGGAGGCCGGTTTATTGTTAATAAGACGCTGGGTGCGGCTGGCAGGGGAGCCGCAGGAAAGGCAGATCGCCTGCAGTTTCGTGACCGATTCGGCAAGCGACAGCAGCAGCGGCATGCAGCCGAACGGTTCTCCACGGAAATCCTGATCCAGGCCAGCGCAGATCACGCGCTTGTTGTCATCAGCAAGCGTCTGCACCACGTCGACGATCGCCGGGTCGAAGAACTGAATTTCATCAATTGCGACAACCTGTGTATCTTTTTCAAGCAGGGTGTAAATATCCTCAGAATCTGTCACCGGATACGCGTACACTTTTGACCCGTTGTGCGAGACGACTTCAGTTTCACTGTAGCGGTCGTCAAGCTGCGGCTTGAAAACCTGTATTTTCTGGCGGCCGAAGCTTGCGCGGCGGACTCGGCGGATCAGCTCCTCCGACTTGCCGGAAAACATGCTGCCGCAGACCACTTCAATCCAGCCTTCTTTACTCGTCAGATGCATAGGCGACGCTCCCTGTTCATGGTTTTTTGTATGTACAGCGGTCAAATAGTCATAAAAAAAACACGGCATCCGCGACGCTTCCGCTAAGAGCCTCAGCTCCAACGGGGTAATCCAGCGTCGGTTCCGCACGTGTTCTGACAGAGACGGGCCGGAATGATCCGGCCGCTTCTCTGAATGGAGTCTGCTTACATTCCGTACTTCTTCTTGAACTTGTCTACGCGTCCACCTGCATCAGCAAACTTCTGCTTGCCAGTGTAGAACGGGTGAGAATCAGAAGAAACTTCGACTGTGTAAAGCGGGTATGTGTTCCCGTCTTCCCACTCGATTTCCTGATCCGTGCTCGCTGTAGATCCACTCAAGAACATGAAGCCAGTACTGGAATCTTTGAATACTACTTTACGGTATTCTGGGTGAATTCCTTGTTTCATGTCTTTTCAACTCCTTCCGCCCTGAATCTCTCGAAACAGAGTAAGTCTGTGCACTAACTTCTTCACACATAGATGGAGTATAACAAGCGGCCAGGCGGAATGCAAGTCCTATTTCACCCGGATGCGGAACCGGATTATTTATCAGAAGACTTTGGCTTGGAGGCTCGCTTAAATGAAGCAAACAGCTCTTCGTTTGTTTTCGTTTCTTTCACCTTCTTCAGGAACTTTTCCATGAAGTCAGGCTGATCGTTGAGTGTACGGCGGATCGCCCACAGGTTCTCAATCTGCTCCTGCGGCAGCAGCAGCTCTTCTCGGCGCGTGCTGGAGCGGCGAATGTCGATCGCCGGATAGATACGTCGTTCGGCAAGCTTGCGGTCGAGATGCAGCTCCATGTTGCCGGTGCCTTTAAATTCCTCATAAATGACATCGTCCATGCGGGAGCCGGTTTCGACAAGCGCTGTAGCGAGAATCGTCAGGCTGCCGCCTTCCTCAATGTTTCGGGCAGCTCCGAAAAAGCGCTTCGGACGGTGAAAGCTCGCCGGATCGATCCCGCCGGAAAGCGTACGTCCGCTCGGCGGTACAACGAGATTATAGGCACGTGCAAGTCTCGTGATGCTGTCCATCAAAATAACGACGTCCTTCTTCGCTTCGACGAGCCGCATCGCACGGTCAAGTACGAGTTCAGCTACCTTGATATGGTTTTCCGGCACTTCATCAAACGTGGAGCTGACGACTTCCCCTTTGACGGACCGTTCCATATCCGTCACTTCTTCCGGGCGCTCGTCGATCAGCAGCACGATGATCTCCATTTCAGGATGATTGACGGCGATGCTGTTGGCGACCTCCTTCAGCAGCAGGGTTTTACCTGCTTTAGGCGGTGCTACGATCAGCCCGCGCTGGCCGTAGCCGACCGGAGAAATCATATCGAGTACGCGGGAGGCGACCATTTTCGGTTCGTGCTCCAGCTTCATTTTCCGATCCGGATAAAGCGGTGTCAGCTGTGGAAAATGAGGACGCTCCGAGGCTTTATCAGGATCTTCACCGTTTACAGCAGCTACTTGCAGCAGTCCGTAATAGCGTTCGTTTTCCTTCGGTTTTCTCACCTTCCCGGATACTTTATCACCGTTACGGAGCCGGAAGCGGCGGATTTGCGAAGCGGAAATGTAAATATCCTGCGGGCTCGGCTTGTATGTATTAGACCGCAGAAAGCCGAAGCCTTCCGTTTGGATAATTTCCAAAATCCCTTCCATGAACATCAGGTCTTCGTTTTCCGCCTGCTTTTTAAAAATAGCAAAAATCAGCTCTTTTTTCGTAAGCTGGCTGTAGTAGGAAACTTTATGTTCCTTTGCGAGCGCGTAAAGCTCTTTCAGCTTCATGTGCTCCATTTCTTTTAATGTTACACCCATTTGTGTCACCAAACCTTTTCTTCGTTTTCAAGCTGTCCGCTGCTTCCAAAAATCCAGCAGGAAGCATCCGGCAGCGTATTTGTACTGTCGGTGCGAAGCAAGACTTATTTATCTAATCATAATCGAGCTGGACTGACAAGAGAGGACGGTCTGCAGAAGTACGAGGAAAACAGGCAGGGCGCTTTGAAAAAGAGGCAAAGCGCCTGCGGCAGCCGGCGCTGGCTGCCTAATCTGAAAACGTTGCTTGGAAAACGGCGGCTGTTTACGCATAACGTGTAAGGGAAACCGGTCTGAGCTTAGCAGCGGACCCCATTCGCCGTCCGTCACGCCGGTTGCAGCGGAGATCGCGTCTTCTCCGGATACGAGATCCTCCACCTAAAGGACGCGGCCCAATGCATTCCCGCTATGAATTTTTAATTTCTTCTTCCTCTTCGACGGAAAGCTTTTCACGCCATACGTTCGCTCCAAGCGCATTCAGCTTCTCTTCGAGGTTGGCATAACCGCGGTCAATATGATGCACGTCTGTGATTTCTGTCACTCCGTCTGCGATCAGACCGGCGGCGACGAGGGCTGCACCTGCACGCAGGTCGGTCGCGCGCACGCGGGCTCCCTGCAGCCTGGACGTCCCGTTCACCAGTGCTGCGCGGCCTTCCACTTTAATATCTGCTCCCATGCGGCGGAGCTCGTCCGTATGCTTAAAGCGGGCGCTGTAAATCGTATCGGTGACCATGCTGGAGCCGTCAGCCTGCGTTAAGAGCGCGGTGACGGGCTGCTGCAGATCGGTTGCAAATCCCGGGTAGACAAGTGTTTTAATGTCCACCGGCCGCAGGTGATCCGCCCGTTCAATATGAACCGCATCCTCATCTTCCGTAATCTTCACGCCCATTTCGCGAAGCTTCGACATCAGTGATTCCAAATGAAGCGGAATAATGTTGTCGACTGTTACGCTGCGTCCCATCGCTGCTGCGAAAATCATATACGTTCCAGCTTCAATCCGGTCAGGAATAATCGAATGACGGCATCCGTGAAGCTCCTTTACTCCTTCGATACGGATGACGTTCGTTCCTGCTCCTTTTATTTCTGCCCCCATGTTTGTTAACAGCGTAGCAACATCAATGATTTCCGGCTCCTTCGCCGCGTTTTCAATCACGGTGCGCCCTTCCGCTCTGACCGCTGCAAGCATAATATTGATCGTAGCGCCGACGCTTACGACGTCGAGATATATCCGGGCACCGGTCAGCTTCTCCGCCTGCAGATAAATCGCTCCCTGCTCATTTGTCACCTTCGCACCTAGGGCTTCGAACCCTTTAATATGCTGGTCGATCGGGCGCGGGCCCAGATTGCAGCCGCCCGGCAGTCCAATGACGGCCTTGCCGAAGCGGCCGAGCATCGCTCCCATCATATAGTAGGAGGCGCGCAGCTTCTTCACACGGCCGTTCGGCAGCGGCATGGCGATCATCCGCTCCGGATTGATGGAAAGTGCTCCGTTGATAAACTCTGTTTCCGCTCCTGCTTCCTGAAGCAGATCTGCGAGTATGCCTACATCTGAAATAGCAGGCAGGTTGTCGATGATGACGGTTGAATCTGCCAGCATGGCTGCCGGGATCAGCGCAACAGCACTGTTTTTAGCGCCGCTGACCGAGACACTGCCTTCCAGCAGATGACCGCCTTCAATTAAAATTTTATCCATCACGTGGTTCCTTCCTTGAACGAAAATGAGATGATTGTTGCTGCGTACCCGGGGCTGTCTTCGTGCGGAGAAAGCAGGCGGACGAGTCGCCCGCCTCTGTCAGTTTGCTTTATCAGGCATTCTGGCTTTTCTGCCAGTCGCTGAGGAATTTTTCAATACCGATATCCGTAAGCGGGTGCTTTGTCAGCTGCTCGATGACCTTCCACGGCAGCGTCGCAATATGAGCGCCGCGCAGGGCCGACTCTGTTACGTGCTGCGGGTGGCGGATCGAAGCGGCAATAATTTCTGTTTCAATGCCGTGCAGGTCAAACATGTCGGAAATCGTGCCGATCAACTCGAGGCCGTCGTGTCCGATGTCATCCAGTCTGCCAAGAAACGGAGAAACATAACTTGCACCGGCTCGTGCAGCAAGCAGCGCCTGATTCGCTGAGAATACAAGCGTCACATTCGTTTTGATTCCGAGGCTGCTGAACGTCCGAACAGCTTTCAGGCCTTCCAGGGTCATCGGCACCTTCACCGTAATGTTCGGTGCGATTTCCGCGAGTTCCTTGCCTTCCCGGATCATACCGTCCGCGTCTGTCGCGATTACTTCCGCACTGACAGATTCCTCAACGAAGCTCGTAATTTCCCGGAGCCTTTCATGAAAGTCCGCCCCCTCTTTGGCGACGAGAGACGGGTTGGTCGTCACGCCTGCCAGAATGCCAAGCTCCTGCGCCTGGCGGATCTCGTCTGTATTGGCTGAATCAATAAAAAATTTCACTGCTGAATTCCTCCTCTGCTGCAAATCGTCCGGGTTCCCCCGGCAAATGATAACGCTTTCTCCCATGATGGAAAAGAAGGAGTCAGCGCACTGCTGACCTCCTTCTCCTTTCGCTTACTGCGCCTGGCCGGAAGAACCGAACTCACGCATTTTACCAATCACGGTTTCCTTGATTGCTTCGCGGGCCGGCCCGAGGTATTTACGCGGGTCGATCATGTCCGGATTCGCATCAAGCGTCTCGCGGACTGCCTTTGCAGAAGAAATCTGGTTTTCCGTGTTCACGTTGATTTTAGCTGTGCCAAAAGAAATCGCCTTTTTGATGTCTTTTGTCGGAATACCGGTTCCGCCGTGCAGAACGAGCGGCACTTCCGTCATCGTGGAGATTTCCTCCATGCGGTCAAAGCCGAGGTTCGGCTCGCCTTTATATGGACCGTGTACAGAACCAAGAGCTGGTGCGAAGCAGTCTACGTTCGTTTCACGGATCAGCTGGTCACACTCGGAAGGGATCGCATACGCCGCTTCTGCGTCGTCTACAATCAGATCATCTTCCTGTCCGCCGATACGGCCAAGCTCTGCTTCAACAGAAACGCCGAGCAGGTGAGCCACTTCGACAACCTTCTTTGTCAGAGCAATGTTTTCCTCAAGCGGGTGGTGGGAGCCGTCGATCATCACAGATGTGAAGCCCGCATACATTGCTTCCACGCACTTTTCAAAGCTGGAGCCGTGGTCCAGGTGAATCGCAACCGGAACCGTTGTTCCGTAGCTTTCCATCAGCCCTTCAACCATTGCTACGACAGATTTGAATCCGCCCATGTAGCGGGCTGCACCTTCGGATACACCGAGAATAACCGGTGACTTTTCTTCTTCTGCCGCCTGCAGGATCGCCTGCGTGAACTCAAGGTTGTTCAGGTTGAACTGACCTACCCCGTAAGAATTGGCTTTTGCTGTTTCCAGCATCTCTTTCATCGATACTAAAGGCATGTGCTAAAGTCCTCCTTCTGAATGGTCACGTGCTTCTTTCAGCTTTTCTGATGACTGCAGGGTAAAGCATACAAATAAAGGCGATCGTGCTTGATCGCGGCTGTTATTTGTATGATTCGGACGTTTTACCAGCTGCTGCCCAGAAAAACTCACGCCCTCATTATAGCACATTCCGCTCCCGTTTCACGGGTTTGAATCGATTATTTTCAAGGATAGCGCTTACAGTTTCGCCTTTTCCTCAAAAAACCGCCGCACGCTCTGCCGAACGATATCAATATCGAATGGTTTGGAAAACTGCTGGGATGCTCCAAGATCCGCCGCTTCCCGCATCAGCTCCATTTCTCCGTATGCCGTCATCATAAATACTTCTGTTGCC
Organism: Alkalicoccus luteus; assembly: GCF_052061695.1. Classification (NCBI taxonomy): domain Bacteria; kingdom Bacillati; phylum Bacillota; class Bacilli; order Caryophanales; family Bacillaceae; genus Alkalicoccus; species Alkalicoccus luteus. Next base: position 152,121 of record NZ_JBPZEY010000007.1, on the reverse strand, counting down.
ATGCTTCTGGCACGCATCTCCCGCAATATTTCGATACCGTCCATGCCCGGTATTTTCATATCCAGCAGGACAAGGTCCGGCTCTTCAGACTGAATCATGTCGAGTGCGGCCTGCCCATTGGACGCCTCGAACGTTTCATAGCCGTCTTTTTCCAGTACTTCCTTCAGCAGGAGGCGGATGCCGATTTGATCATCCACAACCAGCAGTTTTTGGCCCATACGTATTCCCCTTCCTTCATAATCCCCTATATTCTTCCTTCAATTACCTTTTGTTACCATAATAGTGAATCTGATCGAAAAGATCAATCATTGTTTTTCGGATCGGCCGTTCCCGCTGGTTCTTTTGGTTTCAAACGGCGTGTTGCAGGCAACAGTTAGATGGAACCGCTATGCTCATGATAGGCTTAGATGGAAAGGAAAGGATGGATAGTCATGAAAAAAATGTTTGATACACAAGTGAGCGGGCTTCTTCAGAAGCTGGAGGTCCTTGAGGAGTCCGTCGAAGATGCTGCCCGGATGACAGCGCAAAGCCTGATCGGCGATGGTCATCTTTATGTCGCTTCAAGCGCCGATCTCGGCGGAATTGTATCCCAGGCCGTGCACGGGGCGGATGCCGTTCAGGATGCCGAACGGCTGGAGGACGACACAGTGCTGACGGATTTGGATACGGTCTGGGTGTTCACGTCCAGCCGTGAAGAGACTGCCGCAGCCGAAACACGTGCTGCCGATGCCGGGGCCGTACTCGTCGTCGCCTCACCCGAAGCTTCGGAGGAAGCAGACAGCATCCGCTCGTTCTCCCTGCCGACCGGTGTGACGCGCCCGCTGCTCCCGACCGAGTCGGGCACACGGATCGGCGAGCCGCACCTGCTCGTCACTCTTCACCTGTACTACATGCTCTTTTTTCAGCTGCAGGAAATCATCGAAGAGCACGAAGACTAAGGCTTCGTGCAGAACCACTGACCGAAAAGAATCTCTTCATCAAAGGGAATACCTTCTAAGAGCAGGATGACTTCATCTTAAAACAGGAAAGGACCGGCAGCCGCCGGTCCTTTTCTTATTTTCTATACGATCAGTTGTCGGAAGCAGCGCGGATGAACTCCCGGAAGAGCGGCTGCGGTCTTGTTGGACGGGACACGAATTCCGGATGGAACTGGGACGCCACAAAGAACGGATGATCCGTCAGCTCAATTACTTCCACGAGGCGGCCGTCCGGGCTAGTGCCGGAGAAAGCAAAGCCTTTTTCAATCATTTCTTCGCGGTATTTGTTGTTAAACTCATAGCGGTGACGGTGCCGCTCGTATACGACCGGCTCTCCGTAAGCTTCGAACGCCTTCGTGTCCGGCGTCAGCTTGCACGGATAGAGGCCGAGGCGGAGCGTGCCGCCAAGATCTTCCACGTCCTTCTGCTCAGGAAGCAGGTCGATTACCGGATCTGGAGTCGCCGGATCGAGCTCAGCCGAATGCGCCTGCTCATAGCCGAGTACGTTGCGTGCAAATTCGACCGTGGCTAACTGCATGCCGAGGCAGATGCCGAGAAACGGAACGCCGTTAACACGTGCGTGTTCAATCGCCGCGATCTTCCCTTCAACACCGCGGTCGCCGAATCCGCCCGGCACAAGAATACCGTCTGCACCGGCAACCTGTTCGGCGATTGTTTCACGTGAAACTTCTTCCGAGTTGACCCATTTGATCGATACGTCAGCATCGAACTGGAAGCCTGCATGCTTAAGTGCCTCTGCCACAGACAAATATGCATCCGGAAGCTCGACGTATTTGCCGACCAGGGCAATTGTAATGCTGCGGGAGAGATTTTTAACACGGTCGACGAGCGCGTTCCACTCGGTCATATCTGCTTCTTTGCAGTTCAGGCTGAGGTGGTCGCAAACGAATTGATCAAGCTTCTGCTCCTGCAGATGAAGCGGCACTTCGTACAGAGTATCCGCATCGCGCGCTTCAATTACCGCCCGCTTATCAATGTCGCAGAATAACGCAATTTTATCCTTCATTTCTGTCGGCACCGGACGCTCGGTACGCACGACGATCACGTTTGGCTGAATGCCGAGACTGCGCAGCTCCTTCACGCTGTGCTGTGTCGGCTTCGACTTCATTTCACCTGCTGCAGCCAAATAAGGGATGAGCGTGCAGTGAATGTAAAGGACATTTTCAGCCCCGAGGTCGCTCTTCACCTGGCGAATCGCTTCGAGGAACGGCAGACTCTCAATATCTCCGACTGTGCCGCCGATTTCCGTAATCACGATATCCGGATTTCCTTCTGAAGCCGCCTGCTTGATGCGTCCTTTAATCTCATTTGTGATGTGCGGAATAACCTGCACGGTCCCGCCGAGGTAGTCGCCGCGGCGCTCTTTTTTCAGGACGGAGGAATAGACCTTTCCTGTCGTGACGTTGCTGTATTTACCGAGGTTGATGTCGATGAAGCGCTCATAGTGACCGAGGTCGAGGTCCGTTTCCGCCCCGTCATCTGTTACGAAGACTTCCCCGTGCTGATACGGGCTCATCGTTCCCGGATCGACGTTGATGTACGGATCAAACTTCTGGATGGTCACTTTCATTCCGCGGTTTTTCAAGAGCCTTCCCAATGATGCGGCTGTGATGCCTTTTCCAAGGGAGGAAACGACACCGCCTGTTACGAAAATATACTTTGTCATTCTGCTCATCTCCTTTATCGTGCATGCCGAATGCCTTCCGGCGCTGCTTTACGTCCGGGCTTTGTGTGCAAAAAAGAAAAGCGCCCCCTCTCAGAAAGAGGGGGCGCGTACATGTCTGTTCCGCTACTCCGTTTTAGGGAGCCCAAACATGATTCTATCCGGGGCATGATCAAAAGTCAAGGCGGACTTTCATGCTCTCGCAAAATCAGGCTAAAGCCCTCGTTGTGCAGACCGGATGGAAACGGATGCGTGAACCAGAAGCGCCTCTCTGCGAGCGCCAAAAAAGGGAACAAAGCTGAATGCTTTGCCGTTGCAAATGAAGCTTTCTTCGGGAGATCAGTCCCAGGTTGATGCCCGTGAACACTTGCCGGCCGAGGTTACCGTTTTCCAGCTGAAGGTAAACGCTTCGGGAGAGAGGTTCACGCTTTTGCAGGAAATGTGAACCACTTTCGCAGCACGCCAGTCCGCTCGCACACGCTTTTGTCAGACTAAACGAAAGCCGCCCCGCGCTGGCTGCACGGGACGGCTTCTCGTTGTCTGTTAATTCGTTTCTTCTTCCTCTTCTTCATCCTCGTCGTCTTCGCCAACGACAGGCTCTTCTTCGGTATCGAATTCGTCTGATTCATCCACGTCTGCATCTTCTTCGTTCGCAAGCTCGTCCAGCTCGTCCTCGATGTCCTCGAACTCGTCGTATTCTTCAAGCTCGTCCTCAAGCGCCTCTTCTGCATCTGCTTTACGCTTTTTCGGCATCATTTGAGACAGCTCTTCTTCCGTCTGCTCAAACGGATACCAGGAACGAAGTGCCCAGCGGTTGTCACCGAGGTTCACGAAACGGCCGTCCAGAGACATTTGTGTATAGAGATGCGCGATGCGCTCCTGCTTACGCTCTTCTGTCAGACCTTGAATTTCAGCTACGCGGTTGATCAGTACACCGTAGTCCTCGGGGCTGTTCTTTTCCGTCAGCAGCTCAAACGTCACTTCAATCATCGAAATTTCCTTCAGCTGTTCTTCTGTGTAATCCTTCAACGCCATAAGTGAGGCACACCCTTTCCCTTCATCCTGTATCCATAATCAGAAGCAGCCCGCCTTGCTTCGGGCGGACGGCTCCCGTTATACGCATAAATTCATACCTTCCATTATAAACATACTGCCGCCTGTTTTTCCAGCGGATGCGTAAAATTATTTTCTACAGGTTGCGCCGGTACTGTCCGCCGACTTCGTAAAGGGCAGAGGTGATCTGACCAAGACTCGCTGAGCGTACGGTTGTCATGAGCTCTGCGAAGATGTTGCCGCCGGACAGCGCCGTCTGCTTCAGCCGCTCCAGCGCTTCTTCCGCCTCTAGTGCATGGCGCTCCTGGAAGTCTTTCAGCCTGGAGATCTGACCTTCTTTTTCCTCACGGGAGGCACGCGCAAGCTCCATATCGAAGTCCTCTTCGGACGGCGGGTTCGGATTCAGGTACGTGTTCACGCCGATGATCGGCAGGTCGCCGTTGTGCTTTTTCGTCTCATACAGCAGGGACTCTTCCTGAATTTTTCCGCGCTGGTACTGTGTTTCCATCGCGCCGAGCACGCCGCCGCGGTCGCTCATCCGCTCCATTTCGAGCAGAACCGCTTCCTCGACGAGGTCGGTCAGCTCTTCAATGATATACGAGCCCTGCAGCGAGTTTTCGTTTTTGGCGAGTCCCATCTCCTTCGTGATGATGAGCTGGATCGCCATCGCGCGCCTTACGCTCTCTTCTGTCGGCGTGGTCACCGCCTCGTCATACGCATTGGTATGGAGGGAGTTACAGTTGTCGTAAATCGCCATCAGGGCCTGCAGCGTCGTACGGATGTCATTAAAATCGACTTCCTGCGCGTGCAGCGAACGGCCGGACGTCTGAATGTGATACTTCAGCTTCTGGCTGCGCTCGTTCGCGCCGTATTTTTTCTTCATTGCCGTCGCCCAAATACGGCGGGCAACGCGACCGATAACCGCATATTCCGGGTCGAGGCCGTTACTGAAGAAGAAGGACAGATTTGGCGCAAAGTCGTTGACGTTCATGCCCCGGCTTAAGTAGTACTCGACGTACGTGAAGCCGTTGGACAGCGTAAACGCCAGCTGACTGATCGGATTCGCTCCGGCTTCTGCGATGTGATAGCCGCTGATTGACACGGAATAGTAGTTTCGCACGCGTTGGTCGATGAAGTACTGCTGAATATCCCCCATCATACGCAGCGCAAATTCCGTTGAGAAAATACACGTGTTCTGGCCCTGGTCTTCTTTTAAGATGTCGGCCTGAACAGTACCGCGAACGACTTGCAGCGTCTGTTCCTGAATACGGGCGCGCTCGTCTTCTGTCGGGTTGCGGCCTTCACGCTCTGTGAAGAGCTCGACCTGCTGGTCAACGGCTGTATTCATGAACATCGCAAGGATGATCGGAGCCGGTCCGTTGATCGTCATCGACACGGACGTGGACGGTGCGGTCAAATCAAAGCCTTCGTACAGCTGCTTCATGTCGTCCAGCGTACAGATGCTGACGCCGGATTCGCCGACCTTCCCGTAGATATCAGGACGGTAGTCCGGATCTTCCCCGTAAAGCGTAACGGAGTCAAACGCCGTGCTGAGACGCTTCGCCTCATCGCCCTCCGACAAGTAGTGGAAGCGGCGGTTCGTTCTCGCCGGACTGCCTTCTCCGGCAAACTGCCGTTTTGGATCTTCCCCTTTTCGCTTAAATGGAAAGACACCTGCCGTATAAGGAAAGACACCTGGCACGTTTTCGCTGCGGACCCAGCGGATGATATCTCCGTAGTTTTCATATTTCGGGAGGGCAACCTTCGGGATATCAAGTCCGGAAAGCGAGCGGGTTTTCAGCTCCGTCACGATCTCCTTGTCGCGGATTTTCGTCGTAAACGTATCCTGCGCATATGCCTGCTTCGTTTTTTCCCACGTGTCGAGCGTCTTTTTGACGTCCGGAAGCAGCTTTTGCTCTGTTTCCTGCTTCAGCCTGGCGACGTCTTCCACCGATGCGCCGGTTTCTTCCAGCAGCTGCAGCGTGCCTTCCAGCTGGAACAAACTGCGCGCATAGCCCGCCTGCTCCTCTGTTTCCTGGTGGTAGCCTTTTACGGTCTGTGCAATCTCCCGTAAATAATGCACCTGCTCGGCCGGAATGACGGCGCTGCGAAGCTGAATTTCGTCATGCTCCCCAAGATCCGTCTCCCATTCCATGCCGCAGCTGTTGTTGATCACCTGAACGAGCTCGAAAAAGAGACGGTTCGTACCCGGATCGTTAAACTGGCTCGCTACTGTACCGTAAACCGGCATCGTTTCCGGCTCTTCATCAAAGCGGAGATGGCTGCGCTGATACTGCTTGCGTACTTCCCGGCGTGCGTCTTCCGATCCTTTCCGGTCGAATTTATTAATCGCAATGATGTCTGCGAAGTCGATCATGTCAATTTTCTCCAGCTGCGATGGTGCTCCGAATTCGCTCGTCATCACGTACATGGAAACGTCAGACACGTCTGTCACCGCAGCGTCACCCTGGCCGATCCCGCTCGTTTCAACGATAATCAGGTCAAAACCGGCCAGCCGTACAACCGGGATGGCTTCCTCAACAGCCTTCGAAAGCTCCTGCCGGCTGTCCCGCGTAGCAAGCGATCGCATGTAGACGCGGTCATGGTGAATCGCATTCATGCGGATCCGGTCGCCAAGCAGCGCACCTCCGGTTTTCTTTTTCGTCGGGTCGACCGACAGCACGGCAGCCCGTTTATCCGGAAACGCCCGCAGAAAGCGGCGGATCAGTTCATCGGTCAGGGAGCTTTTTCCAGCACCGCCCGTACCGGTGATGCCGAGCACCGGCGCTGTCGTACCCGCCTTTTCGCGAATCGCTTCCAGCACCCCGCTCTCTTCGTCACGGAGCTCCTCGCCGAACGCCTTTTTCTCAGCACTCGTAATAAATTTAGCGAGTGCCCGCCGATCCGCGTCGATGATGTGCTCCAACCCAAGTCCTGCAGCCGGTGTTTCAAAGTCACATGCTTCCATCATTTGATCGATCATGCCCTGCAGGCCGAAGCGGCGTCCGTCCTCCGGTGAGAAGATGCGTGTGATGCCGTAGTCGTGCAGTTCGCGGATTTCAGCAGGAATAATCACCCCGCCGCCTCCGCCGAACAGCTTAATATGACCGGCGCCGAGACGTTCCAGCTCATCGTGCAAGTACTTGAAATACTCCACGTGACCGCCCTGATAGGACGAAATTGCAATTCCCTGCACATCTTCCTGTACGGCTGCCTGTGCGACTTCACCGACGGACCGGTTGTGCCCGAGGTGAATCACCTCTGCGCCGGACGCCTGCAGCATGCGGCGCATAATGTTGATGGACGCGTCGTGTCCATCAAACAGAGCGGATGCTGTTACGAAGCGGACCGGGTGCTTTGGGACATACTTTTCCTGCTGCTGAACCGGCTGTTGAGACGTCTTTTCCATACGCTATTCCTCCTTTTGCGGCACCGGCTGCTTATCCGGCGCCTGTTCGTTGACTCCAAATCCGTAAATGAGCTGACGGAGCTGATAGTCGATGTATTCATCCACGCTGTATTCTTTTTGAACGGCCCAGCGGCGGAAGGTCCACATCTGGCCGACGACGAGAATGTGGTGGGCAGCGAGCGACAGCTGCCTGTCATCCATCGTTAATACACCTTCCTCCCGCGCGTTGATGAGCTCTTTTTCAAACACGTCCTTGATCCGGATTTCTTTTTCCAATACGTAGCGGAGCGCTTCCCCGGAGAGCGACTTCGTCTCCTGATACATGACGAGCACTTCATCCTGCAGGTCATCGACGACGCGGAAATACGATTCGATCACCTGCCGGAGCCGCTCCAGCCCGCGCAGATTGCTGTCGAGCAGTTTTTCCCACTTTCTGACGACCTCATCGTAAACCGAATCACAAACGAGAAAGAGGATGTCTTCTTTCGACCCGATGTATTCATAGAGCGTGCCGATGCTGAATCCGGATGCATTGGCGACCTCTCTCGTCGTTGCTTTATGGTAGCCTTTTTCGTTAAATAAACCGACAGCGGCTTTGACGATCTGCGCCCTGCGGCGTGAAATAAGCCGTTCATCCTTTACGAGAGACGGCACCTGCTTTTTCCCCATCGGATCACTCCCCTTTCCTATCCTGAAGCCGTTTGTAAATGCGGTCTGCCAATTCATATGGATCGTGTGTCCCGCCTTGCTGCATCACTTCTGCGAGCACCGGCTCGACTTCTTTACCGAGACGTTCCAGCACGCGGCGGCGGACGTCCGTTTCCAGCTGACGTACGCGCCTGTCCTGCTTTTCTCCCGACTGCTTCAGCCACTCGTGGTGCTTCTCCAGTGCTTCAATCACGGCCTCGGTTCCTTCTCCAGTCGTTGAAACCGTTTCGCTGATTGATTTATACGAAGGCGCTCCCGATATATGCAAGAGGTCTTCAAGCTCTGCTTTCAGCTGGTTTACACCCGGCAAATCGGCTTTGTTAATGATGAACAGGTCGGCAATTTCCATAATGCCTGCTTTAAAGGCCTGAATGATGTCGCCGCCTGACGGATACAACACAAGCGCAACCGTATCCGCCGTTTTCATAATATCGAGCTCCGACTGTCCAACCCCGACTGTTTCCACCACGACCCGGTCATAGCCTGCGGCATCGAGCAGCCGCACCGTATCCTGACACGCTTCCGAGAGCCCGCCGAGGCTGCCGCGTGTGCCCATGCTGCGGATAAACACGCCGCTGTCGGCGTCGTGATCATGCATGCGGATCCGGTCGCCGAGCAGTGCTCCTCCTGAAAACGGACTCGTCGGATCGACAGCCACAACCGCTACCTTCTCGCCCTTTTGACGCCAATGCTTCAGCAGCTGATTCACGAGTGAGCTTTTGCCGGCACCGGGTGATCCGGTGATGCCGACGACCTGTGCCCGGCCGGTATGCGGATGAATTCTCTGCATCAGCTCCCGCTGGTCCGGATGCCGGTCTTCTACAATGGAGATGGCGCGGCCGACTTGCCGTTCCCGGCCGTCCAGCAGCGCCTCCAGATTTACATTCACCGGCTTCCCTCCTGACTGCGTTAGTCTGCGAGCAGCATCTTCGAAATGACGAGCCGCTGCACTTCGTTTGTACCTTCATAGATCTGCGTGATTTTTGCATCACGCATGTAGCGTTCCACCGGATAATCCTTCGTAAAGCCGTAGCCGCCGTGTACCTGGACCGCTTCCACCGTTACTTCCATCGCCGTGTCACCAGCCATCAGCTTCGACATGGCCGACTGCAGGCCGTAAGATACGCCTTCTGACTCTCTCCAAGCTGCCTGATACGTGAGCAGGCGGGACGCTTCAATTTTCGTTGCCATATCGGCAAGCTTAAAGCTGATGCCCTGCATCTGCCCGATCGGCTTGCCAAACTGCTTTCGCTCCTTCGCGTAGGCAGTGGCGTGATCGAGAGCTCCCTGCGCGATCCCGACTGCCTGTGCAGCGATTCCGTTGCGTCCGCCGTCGAGTGTCATCATCGCAATTTTAAAACCTTCGCCTTCTTCACCGAGCCGGTTGGCAGCTGGAACGCGGACGTTGTCCATGATCACTTCAAGCGTCGGGGAGGAACGGATGCCGAGCTTCTTTTCCTTCTTGCCCATCGTGAAGCCTTCCATGCCTTTTTCGAGTATGAACGCGGTACAGCCCTTATGCTTCTTTTCCGGGTCCGTCAGCGCAAACACGAGGTACACGTCTGCTGCACCGCCGTTTGTAATCCAGACCTTCGAGCCGTTTAACAAGTAGTCGTCGCCGTCACGCTTCGCTGTCGTTTTCATGGCGGCCGCATCACTTCCAGATCCCGGCTCTGACAGGCAGTACGCGCCGAGCAGCTTGCCTTCTGCCATCGGCTTTAAGTAGCGCTGCTTCTGCTCTTCTGTGCCAAACGTGTACACCGGCCAGCCGGCGAGTGACACGTGCGCTGACAGTGTGACGCCGGTCGATGCACAAATACGCGACAGCTCCTCTACCGCAATCACGTAGCTTAAATAATCGGCGCCGATGCCGCCGTATTCCTCCGGCCATGGAATGCCCGTCAAGCCAAGCTCTGCCATCTGATCGAACAGGCCGCGGTCAAACCGCTCTTCCTCATCCCGCTCTGCTGCTGTCGGCTCTACTTCGTTTACGGCAAAATCACGTACCATTTTTCTGATCATTTCCTGCTCGTCTGTTAATTGAAACTGCATGTCTCCCGCTCCTTTTATCGTTTGCCCGCATTACCCTTTTAACAGGTGGTTGCTGACGACGATTTTTTGAATTTCGTTCGTACCTTCATAAATCTGGGTCACTTTCGCATCCCGGAAATAGCGCTCAACCGGATAGTCTTCTGTAAAACCGTAGCCTCCGTGAATCTGCACCGCTTCAATCGCTGTTTTCATCGCTGTATCTGAAGCAAACATTTTCGCCATCGAGGCTTCTTTTCCAGCCGGATTGCCTGCGTTTCGCAGGGATGCCGCCCGGTAGGTGAGCAGCTTGGCTGCTTCCACGCTCGTTGCCATATCGGCAAGCTTAAAGCCGATGCCCTGCATCTGTCCGATCGGCTTGCCGAACTGCTTGCGTTCCTTTGCATAAGCCGTTGCTGCTTCAAGCGCTGCTTCTGCAATGCCGAGCGCCTGCGCTGCGATACCAATGCGCCCCGCATCCAGGTTGGCCATGGCAATCTTGAAGCCGTCTCCTTCTTCACCGAGACGGTTCGCTTTTGGAATGCGGCAGTCTTCAAATGTGATCGGGCACGTGCTCGATCCTTTCAGGCCCATCTTCTTTTCCTTTGGCTGGACGGTAAAGCCCGGAGTGCCTTTTTCCACGACGAACGCGCTGATGCTTTTGCTGCCCGGATCCTTGGAGGTGCGGGCGAACACGATATACGTATCGGCGTAGCCGCCGTTTGTGATCCACATTTTTGATCCGTTTAACACATAGTCGTCGCCATCGGCAATCGCGGTTGTCTTCATCCCGGAAACATCGCTTCCTGCTCCTGCTTCTGAAACAGCGAACGCTCCGAGGTATTCGCCTGAGGCGAGCTTCGGCACCCAGCGCTGCTTTTGCTCTTCTGTTCCGAAGTAAAGAATCGGGTTTGTCCCGACTGATGTATGCACCGAGAGAATAACGCCGACGGTCGCACTGACGCGGGAAAGCTCATGGATCGCAAGAATATAGGACGTGTAGTCCATTTCCATCCCGCCGTACTGCTCCGGAATCGGCATGCCCATGAGGCCAAGCTCGCCCATCTGGCGGACGATTTCTTCCGGGAAGCGGTCTTCCCGCTCCATTTTTTCGATAGCGGGCGCCACTTTTTCCTGGGCAAACTGGCGCACCATCCGTCTTGTCATTTCCTGTTCTTCTGTAAAGGTTAAATTCATGCTGTCGTCATCCTTCCGCTCAATCGTACACGTAGAAACCGCGTCCAGTTTTCTTGCCGAGCCAGCCTGCTTTCACGTACTTGCGCAGCAGCGGGCACGGCCTGTATTTATCGTCGCCGAAGCCTTCGTGGAGCGTTTCCATGATATAAAGACACGTATCAAGGCCGATAAAATCGGCGAGTGTGAGCGGCCCCATCGGGTGATTCATGCCAAGCTTCATCACCCTGTCGATTTCCTCAGGACCGGCCACCCCTTCATACACGGTGAAAATAGCTTCGTTCAGCATAGGCATTAAAATCCGGTTTGACACAAACCCCGGAAAATCGTTTACTTCGACTGCTGTTTTTTTCAGCTTGCCCGTCATTTCCGCCACCGCGTCGTAAACCTCGTCGGACGTCTGCAGGCCGCGAATGACCTCCACGAGCTTCATCACCGGCACCGGGTTCATAAAATGCATGCCGATCACCTGATCCGGGCGCTTTGTTTCGGCCGCGATTTCCGTAATTGGAAGCGACGACGTGTTCGTTGCCAATATAGCGTGCTCCGGCGCCCGGGAATCGAGCTGGCGGAAAATATTCTTTTTGATCTCCATGTTTTCTACCGCTGCTTCAATGACCATATCGACGTCTTCTGCGTTCGCGAGATCGGTCGAGAGCTGAATGCGGCGCAGAATCCGTTCTTTGTCGGCATCCGACATCCGCTCTTTCTCCACGTCGCGTGCGAGCCGCTTTTCGATACCCTTCAGACCCTTTTCGGCCGCTTCTTCACTGACATCGTGCATATAGACGTCGTAACCGCCTGCTGCACAAACCTGTGCGATGCCTGCGCCCATCTGTCCGGCACCGACGACCATCACTTTTTGTATGTTCATGCGATTATGCCTCCGTTCCGCTGACTTCAATCATGACGGCATCTCCCTGGCCGCCCCCGCTGCAGATCGCAGCGATGCCGCGTCCGCCGCCGCGACGCTTCAGTTCATACGCAAGCGTCAAAATGATTCTCGTTCCGCTTGCGCCGATCGGATGTCCGATGGCGACAGCCCCGCCGTTTACGTTCAGCTTCTCCGGATCCAATCCGGCAATCTGCCCGCTCGCAAGCGAGACGGCCGCAAAGGCTTCATTCACTTCAAACAGGTCAATGTCGTCCACGCTCATGCCTGTTTTCTCCAGCAGCTTGTTAATGACAAGTCCCGGCGTTTTCGGAAAGTTCTCCGGCTCAACAGCAAGCTGTGTATGTGCTGTAATAACCGCAAGCGGCGTCAGACCCTGCTTCTCTGCGTTCGCTTCTGTCGTGAGAACAACAGCCGCTGCTCCGTCATTGACTCCCGGGGCATTTCCGGCTGTAATCGTGCCGTCACTTCCGAACACCGGCTTCAGCTTCGCAAGCCGGTCTGCCGTCGTATCGCTGCGCGGGGCTTCATCGTGTTCGACGACGAGCGGATCGCCTTTTCGCTGAGGTACTTCGACCGGAACGATTTCGTCATTTTTACCGGCATCTCTTGCTGCCGCTGCCTTCTGGTGGCTGCGGAACGCCCACTCGTCCTGCTGCTCCCGCGTCAGCTCGTGCTCAGACGCTGTTTTATTGCCGTACGTACCCATATGTGCTCCGGTAAACGAACACGTCAGCCCGTCGTGGATCATCATGTCATGGAATTTCTGCTCGCCCATCTTCAAGCCGAAACGCGCTCCTTTTACGAAAAACGGCGCCTGGCTCATCGATTCCATCCCGCCGGCAACGATTGTTTCGTGTTCACCGGCGCGAAGCAGAATATCAGCAAGCGTGATGCTTCTCATGCCGGAAGCACACACTTTATTAATTGTCTCTGTTTCTGTCTCCCACGGAAGACCAGCCTCGTGCAGCGCCTGTCTGGAAGGCAGCTGTCCCTGGCCTCCCTGAAGCACCGATCCCATAATGACGTGATCGACTGCGGAAGCCTCTGTCCCGCCTCGCTTCATCGCTTCTTTAATCGCCATACCGCCGAGCTGGGAAGCTGTGAATCCGGATAGCGCCCCTCCTAATTTTCCGACCGGCGTTCGTGCACCACTGACAATAACTGTTCTGCTCATACAACATCCTCCTTCAGCTTATGTAGATCACGCGGCGTCTTCTGCTGCTGACATGCAGTCGAATGAACGCTCGCTCAGGTTACCGCGAAAATAAAAGCGCTTACATACCTACTATTGTAAAACATTTTGCAGAAACTGTCTCCCGTTTCCCGGATTTTCTTTCCGTTTTTCCTCGACGAATATACGTAGACGGTCCAGCAGTCGTCACTGCAGGCCGAAGAAAACGGTGTTACAGCTAGCTGCAGAGCTTGCAATCCGCTGTTATTCTTTGCCTGTTCCAGTTTACAGGCAGACCGGAACAGCGGAGGGGGCTGTCCCATATTCGGAACAGCCCCCTCGCATCCCTTCCTCTTACACGGCTGCTGGTTCTTCTTTTTTTACAATCGAACGTTCCAGGATTTCCGCGACGTCGAGCGTCTGCACGTCTTCGTCGACCTCCTTCGCCTTCGTACCGTCGCTCATCATCGTGAGACAGTAAGGACATGCGCTTCCAATCATCGAAGACGACGTGGCGAGCGCCTGCTCGGTACGGGCCACGTTCACGCGCGTTCCGGTGTCTTCCTCCATCCACATCATCCCGCCGCCGGCGCCGCAGCACATGCCGTTTTCACGGTTGCGCTCCATCTCGACAAGCTTCACGCCAGGGATCGCCTTTAATATTTCACGCGGCGGATCGTAGACATCATTGTAACGGCCGAGGTAGCAGGAATCGTGGTAGACGATCTGCTCGTTCACTTCGTAGGTCGGTTTGATGCGTCCTTCCTGAATCCACTGGAACAAGAGCTCGCTGTGATGGAAGATTTCCGCCTCGAGTCCGAAGTCCGGATACTCGTTTTTGAACGTGTTGTACGTATGCGGATCGATCGTCACAATTTTTTTAATGTCGTTCTTTTCGAACTCCTGAATGTTCGCTTGCGCAAGCTCCTGGAACAGAAATTCGTTCCCGATGCGGCGCGGCGTGTCACCGGAGTTTTTCTCTTTGTTGCCGAGGATGGCGAACTTGATGCCGGCTTCGTTCATGATTTTTGCGAACGACTGCGCGACCTTCATGCTTCTGTTGTCGTAGGATCCCATCGATCCGACAAAGAAGAGGTATTCAAATTCTTCCTCGCGCTTTTTCATTTCACGGACAGTTGGAACATCGATGTCCTCACGTCCATCGCGCCAGTTCTCGCGCTCTTTCCGGTTAATGCCCCACGGATTGCCCTGCTTTTCAATATTCTTGATCGTACGCTGGGTATCCGGATCCATTTTTCCTTCGGTTAAGACGAGGTAGCGGCGCATGTCGATAATTTTATCGACGTGCTCGTTCATTACCGGGCACTGATCCTCACAGTTGCGGCACGTTGTACAGCCCCAGAGCTCCTCTTCCGTAATCACATCACCGATCAGGCTGACGTCATACGGATTGATGTCCATGCTCTTAATCTCTTCTTCACTCGCCCCGGCGAGCTGGTTGCCGCGGGTGTGACCGAACGCATAGGCAGGCATCCACGGTGACTGCGACGTAACTGCGGCTCCTTTTTCTGTTAGATGGTCCCGCATTTTTAAAATCAGATCCATTGGTGAAAGCATCTTTCCGGTGCCTGTCGCCGGACACATATTCGTACAGCGTCCGCATTCCACACAGGCGTAGAGATCCATGAGCTGCTTCTGATCGAAGTCCTCGATCTGGTTTTTACCAAATTTCTCTGCTTCTTCATCCTCAAAATCGATCGCTTCCAGCTGCCCGCGCTTATGTGTCGGTCCCAGCCAGACGTTCGCTGGTCCTGCAATCAGGTGCGCGTGCTTGGACTGCGGAATATACACGAGGAATATAAGCAAAAACAGCAGGTGTGCCCACCAAAAAATGAAGAATCCGGCGCCCGCTGCGCCTGCTCCGATCGGTGAAAATGCTGCCGCGATACCGGAAGCAATCGGTTCTGCTGCGGTCAGGTTTTTATCAAGCCAGATGAATTCCATCCCTTTGGCAAAGAGCTTCGAAACCATCAGGCCGCCGATGAAGATGAGCACAAGCCCGGCTTTAAAGTTCCGCTTCAGACGAACGAGCTTTTCCACGTAACGCCGGTGGAAGGCCCAGACGACCGCAACGAGAATCATAAGCACAACAATTTCCTGGAAGAACGTGAAAATCGGATAAACCGGTCCGAGCGGCAGATGACTGCCCGGATTCAATCCTTTCCAGATAACGTCGATTGCGCTGAACTGCACGAGCAGGAATCCATAGAAAAACATGACGTGAATAATCCCGCTCTTCTTATCTTTCAATAGTTTTTTCTGACCAAACACCTGCTTGATGAGCGCATCACGCCGCTCTTTCATTGACATGATGAATTCCGGCTTTTTCCCCATCTTAATATAGGCGGTACGCGTTCTGACCAATGAAGCAAACAGGTAGACAGCGTAAGCGGTTACAAGCAGAAACATGATCCAGTTAATGACGATTGGATCCATATGGAGCAGCCCCTTTCAAATAAAATAATCAGATAATGTCTGAAAACAGTATAGCACATTTTGGAACTGAATGAGTATTCATTCATAAATTTTTCGCAAGAAATTAACCTGCACATTTATTATAGCACAATATCCCTTCTTGGAAAGCGCTTTCTTTTCCAATTTTGACCTGTTCTGCTAGATTAACCGCCTTTGAAAACGGGAAGATAACGAAAGCAGTCACAACGAGGAGGATTTGACATGAAAAAACTTCGCTGGGGCCTCGCTGCACTGCTGGCCTGGATATCGCTTGATTTATACATCGGAAAAAAACGGCACAGGCGCCGCAGCGGCGAGCCTGCTCCGCCGGTTCGCACGAGCGGAAACGCTGCTTTTTTTAATCAGGGAGATGAGTTATTTACCCATATGCTGCAAAAAATGAAGCAGGCGGACACCTGTATTCATATGCACTTTTATATCTTTCGCGATGACGAGGTCGGCCGGGAATTTCTCGATGTGCTGATGCAAAAGGCTTCGGAGGGACTGGACGTCCGTCTGCTGCTTGACTGGCTCGGGGCACGTCTTCCGCTGCGGACGAGGCGCGAGCTGAAGAAGTCAGGTGTGCGCTTTTCGTACGCGCAAAAGCCTCGGCTCCCGTTTCTGTTTTATTCTATTAACGAACGGAATCACCGCAAAGTCACGGTGATTGACAATAAGCATGCGTACATCGGCGGCTTTAATGCCGGCAATGAATATGCGGGAAGCGACCCGCGCATCGGAATCTGGCGGGACTATCACCTGTATGTGACGGGCGCTGCTATTCCAGCGTTGAGCCGGCAGTTTGCAAGGGACTGGCAGGCGGATACACTCGAGCCGCTGACGATCCCTGATCCTGTCGAAGCAGACAGCGATCCGACGCCTCTTGAATTCCGTTCAACTGACGGAGCGCACGTCACTGATCATTTAAAAGCGCTTTTTGCCGAGGCAGAAACGTCGGTCTTCATCGGTACGCCTTACTATATTCCTGGTGCGGACATGCATCGTGAAGTGATTCGCCTGGCAGAACGGGGCGTGAAGGTCCGCGTGCTCATTCCGAAGCATCCGGATCACCCGCTCGTAAAGGACGCTGCCTTCCCGTATTTCCGGGAGCTGCTCGATGCAGGCGTTGAAGTCCGCCAGTTTGCGGAAGGGTTTTATCATGCAAAGGTGATTTTAATCGATGATCACGTCATTGATATTACAACGGCTAACTTTGATATGAGAAGCTTCTACATTAATCACGAAGCTTCCTGTACGATTCGGGACCGGACGTGGATCCAGTCGATCCTGCCGGGTCTCGACTCCGACTTTTACGAGTACGGCGAGCCGATTACGTACCATCTTCTCAGCAGCCGGACGTGGCCGGACCGCCTTCGTGAAAAAACGGCTACACTCATTTCGTCGTGGATGTAAAGGCGTTTATAAAGGGCGTAAAGGGGTATTGATTACTAACATCAAGAATCGGCATCACGATTACATGATTAGTTGCTGCTGTCCTCCAGGACGGCAGCAATTTCTCGTTTACGCAGATGAATGAGGATGATTCTCTTTCTCATATACCGGGGAGGGTTCCACATGGCGATGTCATCGACTGTCCTTAATCAGCCACTTCGGCAGCCGCGGCTGCTGGAACACCGGGAACTGCTGTTTGCGCTTGCCGGAGGCGTGTTTTTCCTGGCCGGCCTTGCAGCCGGTTCATCGGCGCTCGCGATCTTTTTTTACCTTCTTTCCTACGGAGTGGGCGGCTTTTATAAGGCACGCGAAGGATTAACCGATCTCATTCACGACCGCTCGCTGAATGTTGAAATTCTCATGATTCTTGCTGCTCTCGGTGCTGCCTCCATCGGCTTTTGGAGCGAAGGGGCGATTCTGATTTTTATTTTCGCCATGAGCGGTGCGCTGGAAACGTACACGCTGCAAAAGAGCGAGAAGGACCTTTCCGAACTGGTAAAGCTGGCGCCGGAACAAGCGGTCCTTGTTACAAACGGAACAACGGTTACGGTCGCCGTTGATTCGCTTCGGCCGGGAGATGTGGTGCTCGTCCGCAACGGGGAACGGATTCCCGCTGACGGGATCGTACGCCGCGGCGCTTCTGCTGTCGACGAATCGGCTATCACCGGCGAACCGGTGCCGGTTGAAAAGCTGGACGGCAGCGACGTATTCAATGGCACCATGAATGGAAGCGGTACGCTGGAGGTAGAAGTGACACGAGAGAACAAGGACTCGCTGTTCCAGAAAATGATTGCACTCGTCGATGAAGCGAAAACGAGCCGGCCTAAGGCGCAGCGGTTCATCGAACGCATTGAAGGACCCTACGTCATAACGGTATTGATCGCTACTGCTCTGCTCATCGTCCTCCCTCCCCTTGTTTGGCAGGCACCGTTTGAGGCAACCTTTTACCGGGCCATGGTCATGCTCGTCGTTGCTTCCCCGTGTGCGGTTGTTGCATCGATTATGCCGGCGCTGCTTTCGGCCATTTCGACCGGAGCACGTTTCGGCTTGTTAACCAAGGGCGGCATTCCGCTCGAACAGCTCGTGAAAACGAACGTGATTGCTGTTGATAAAACAGGTACGCTCACAAAAGGAAGCCCCCGCGTTACCGGGGTTTATGCACTGAATGGTGCCGAAGAGGAAGCACTCGCTGCCGTGGCCGGTACAGAGGCAGAGTCCTCTCATCCGCTGGCCCGAGCTGTCACGTCATACGTCAAGCGCTCCGGCATTCCGCTCCGTTCACCGATTACGACACAGAGTCATACAGGCAAGGGCATTGAAGCAGCGTTTGAAGATGGGGTGTGGAAAATCGGCAATGAAACGTGGGCGCAGGCCGACAGCTGGCCTGACGAGGCACGCCGGCAGCATCGTGCCTGGATGAGCACCGGACATACCGTCATTTTCGCTCTCCAAAACAACACACCACGGCTGATGATTGCGTTAAAGGATGAAGTCCGGCCTGAAGCAGCTGCGTTTGTGAAGGAAATGACGAAATACGGGATCGAAACGGTTATGATCACGGGCGATAATGAAGAAACAGCGAAGGCGATCGCTTCGGAAACGGGCATCCGTTCCTGGGTTTCCCGCTGCATGCCGGAGCAGAAGGTGACTGAAATCGAACGGCTGAGGCGGGAAAAGGGTGCCGTTGTCATGATCGGCGACGGTGTAAACGATGCACCGGCAATGGCAAAAGCTGATATCGGCATCGCTATGGGGTCCGGGACCGATGTCGCCGTTGATACAGCAGATATGGTGCTCATGAAAAGCGACCTTTCCAAGATCATGCTTGCTGTCCGCCTTTCCTCACGACTGCGGAGGATTGTGATTCAAAACCTCGTCTTTTCCAGTGCTGTCATCCTGTTTCTGCTAACCGCCAATTTTGCCCAGTCGCTGACGCTTCCGCTCGGCGTGATCGGACACGAAGGCAGCACGATTCTCGTCATCCTGAACGGCCTGCGGCTGCTGAGGCCGTAGTCTATAAGGAAAGCCCTGTCATTACCTGACAGGGCTTTCCGATGTATGGTCAGCTACTTGTTTTCGTACAGATAAAAGGGATGAAGCACTTCGGGATTGCCGGCGTGCTCCATGCTGATGGTGCCGCTTTCGCTGCTGAGGGCTTGATAAAGCCAGGCTGCATCGTGCCCGTATGCGGCTGCGTCCTCCGGATCCGATGCGTAGACGATCCGGTCAATTTTCGCCCAGTAAGCCGCCGCGAGACACATTGGACACGGATAACAGCTCGTATACAACACCGCACCTGGAAGCTCCGGTGAACCGATACGCCGACACGCTCTCCGCACCGCCTCTACTTCGGCATGAGAGGTTGGATCGTGCGTTTGATCTATATCGTTAACTGCTTCCGCGAGCATCACGCCGTCCTGCACTATAACAGCGCCAAACGGCTGTCCCCGTCCGGAAAGCACGTTTTCCCGCGCAAGGGCGGTAGCCCGGTTAATCCACTGACTGTCCTGCTCGTTCATGTTTTCTCCTCCTGTTTGACGAAAGGCGCCCGCGGATCAGCGTCGTGCGGGATAATCCCGCGTACCCGTACTGACCGCTTTCCTTTTTCCTTCTGGTACTCCTCATACATTTGCTTCGGCAGGTCATCAAATTCCGCCTGGCCTTCAATAGAGAGTCCGTAATAGACATCTTTTATCCCGCTCCAGTAAACAGCTCCGAGACACATCGGACAAGGCTCGCAGTTCGTATACAGTACGCAGCCGCTTAAATCAGTCGATCCAAGCTCCTTGCCGGCCTTCTGCAGTGCCCGTATTTCGCCATGTGCTGTTGGATCCTGTTGCTCCGGTCCGTCGTTAACGGCTGAAGCGATTTCCTCGCCGTCTTTCACTACGACAGCAGCGAACGGCGGCATCCCGTCCTCTACATTCTGTACAGCCATTTCCACACACTTCTGCATCCATGCATCGTGATTCATACGCTCACGCTCCTTATGAGTCCGTCTATCCCCCCTATCCCACCGTTTTCCTTTCCTTAAACAGTTTGTTTCAACTGCTCTTTTATCCCGAGACATACAAAAAAAGCCTTCTGCGTCACGGGGACACAGAAGGCGGTTTGTCTTTCTAGCCAAAGAAAGAAGTGGAAACCCACTGAAATATTTTATATCCGAAGTAGATGCCAAAGATCCCCATAATGCCCGGCAGTGCGGGTGGAGCAGGAATCGGAAGACGGATCCATGCGAAAACAAATCCAACAATCAGTCCAGCCAGCGTAGCCAGTATGACGTCCTGCATGCTGTCACTCTCCTTGCGTTCATTTTATACCTTGTCCAGCTTACCAGAAAGAGGTACGTACATCTAGTGCTTTTAATGAATTACCGAAAATAAGTTCATTAGACTCAGAAAAAATGTTCTGACAGCCGTACGAAAAAACCGCACCGGGGCTAATGCCGGTGCGGGACGTGCTTACATTTTTTCCGGTGCAGAAACGCCGATATCGCTCAGCGCGTTATGAAGTGTGATACGGACTGCTTCCACGAGTGCAAGCCGTGCTTTCGTGAGCTGCTCATCGTCGGTGAGAACTTTTTCTGCGTTATAGAAACTGTGCAGCGTCTGGGCCAGATCGTAGACGTAATTCGTCATGCGATGCGGTGCGTGGCGCTTCGCGGCATCTGCAACGGCTTCCGGATATTCGCCGATTTTCTTCATGAGATCCTGATCCTTTTCACTCGTCAGCACAGACAGATCTGCTTCGTGATCCGGCTTCAGGCCTTTTTCAGCCGCTTGGCGAAGCATGCTGCAAATGCGGGCATGCGCATACTGCACATAGTAAACCGGATTTTCGTTGGATTCCGATTTGGCAAGCGTCAGATCGAAGTCAAGGTGCGTCTCCGCTGCGCGCATAGCGAAGAAGTAACGCGTCGCATCGATGCCGACTTCTTCCATGAGCTCGCGCATCGTTACGGCGTTGCCTGTCCGCTTGCTCATTTTAACCTTCTCTCCGTTTTCAAACAGGTTTACCATCTGAATGATCTGCACCGTCAGCTGCTCTTTGCCGTAGCCGAGCGCCTGAATCGCAGCCTGCATCCGCGGAATATAGCCGTGATGATCTGCGCCCCAAATGTTAATCAGCTCTTCAAAGCCGCGGTTCAGCTTGTCCTGGTGATAGGCAATATCCGGTGTCAGGTACGTGTACGTTCCGTCCTGTTTAATGAGGACGCGGTCTTTATCATCTCCGTATGCTGTGGAGCGGAACCAGAGTGCTCCGTCCTTTTCATACGTTTCCCCGTTGGCGGCAAGCTTATCAAGAACAGGCTGAATCTTTTCCTCTTCGTACAGCGAGGATTCGGAAAACCAGTTGTCGAACATCACGCGGAAGTCAGCGAGATCGTCCTTCAGCTTATCTGTTTCCCTCTTTAGTCCGTAGTCGCGGAAGAAGGCACGGCGCTTATCCACGTCCGCATCCTTAAACCGGTCTCCGTAGGATTCGGCAATCTCTTTAGCGAACCCGATAATATCCGAGCCGTGATAGCCGTCCGCTGGCATCTCTGCATCTTCCCCGATTTCCTGAAGATAGCGCGCTTCGAGCGAGAGCACGAGGTTGTCTATCTGATTGCCGGCATCGTTGATGTAGTACTCGCGCGCTACGTCGTAGCCCGCTTTTGTCAAAATGTTGGACAGCGTATCACCGACGGCGGCTCCACGGGCGTGTCCAAGATGCAGCGTGCCGGTCGGATTCGCTGAAACAAACTCTACCTGCACCTTTTTCCCGGCACCAATGTCGCTCGTTCCAAACGCTTCATCCATCGTCAGCGCCGTTTTGACGATGTCCGACAGGTAGTCTTTTTTCATGAAAAAGTTAATGAAGCCTGGTCCGGCGATGTCCAGCTTGTCGATCGCCGCTGCTTCATAGTTGATGTTCGCTGCGATGTCGTCTGCGATCGCACGCGGAGCCTTTTTGGCCACGCGGGCGAGCTGCATCGCCAGGTTCGTCGCAAAATCTCCATGCTCTTTATCTTTTGGCGTCTCAATGACCACGTCGGGAATCTCTTCAGCCGACGCCAGTCCTGCTGCGGTGACAGCCTGCTGCAGCTCTTGTTTCAGCGTTTCTTTAATCTGTTCTACCTGGCTCATGGCGTTTCCTCCTCAAACGTTACCTTCATCGTATACGTTCCCGTTTCCGATCCTTGCAGCGTCAACACATAGACGAGCCGGATGACGCCGGTCCCTGCGTCTGCATCCCAGTCGCAGCTGAGTTCCTTCGTTTTCGTCATCATGTGCATGGGACCTGCCTGACTGTTGTAAGTGCCTTCCGTGCTTGCACCTTCAATAAAGCGCTGGTTCATGGAAATGTCGCCTTCCCGGCGGACCGAGAGACGGCCGTCGCGGTACTGCATCGTCTGATCCGTTCCGGCCTCGTTTTCTTCACGGGGCTCACGGAACTTCAGGACGACCATGTCTCCGCGCCAGAGTACTTCCCCTGTTGCCTCCATCGTGTGCCGTTCGCGCTGCTTTCCATCCTTAATGTCTGTTCGGATACTGATGTCCACCGGCATGCGGTTTTGTGTCATAGTGTTTCACCCGATCCTTTCTTGATAACCAGACTATTATAACGGAAAAAAGCGGCTTTCATCAAGGGCGCGGCGGGAACCCGAGCATCATTTCCCGGATCAGCTTGCATGCTGCAACCGACGTCTGCTCAGCCGGGTCATAGGCGGGCAGCACTTCTACGAGATCACAGCCAATAACGTTAACGTCAGACTCCGAAATCAGGCGCACGGCTTCGAGCAGCTCTGCTGATGTAATGCCGCCTGCCTCCGGCGTGCCTGTGCCCGGTGCATATGCCGGATCAAGTACATCAATATCGATCGTGACGTATACGTTTCGTCCTGAAAGCTCCGGAAGCTTCTGCTTCAACGGTTCTGCCACGTGAAAGCGGCTCATGTGCATACCGGATGAAGCAGCATATTCGAACTCCTCGCGCATTCCGGACCGAATGCCGAACGAGTAGACGTTCTCCGGTCCGAGCAGCTCGCACGTCTTGCGGATCGGCGTGGAGTGAGACAGCTCCTCGCCCTCATACTCCTCGCGCAGATCGGCATGCGCATCGATATGGATGACAGCCAGATCGTTATACGCGTCGTAAGCAGACTGAATCACCGGCCAGGAGACGAGATGCTCGCCGCCAAGTCCGACCGGGAATCGTCCGTCACGGAAGAGACCGGCCGTATACTGCTTCATCAGCTCCAGCGATTTTGCAGCATTTCCGAATGGCAGCAGCATGTCACCGGCATCGTGCACGCGGATTTGTTCTAGGTGCCGGTCCAGATAGACGCTGTATTCTTCAAGGCCGATCGACGCCTCGCGGATCCGCTGCGGACCGAACCGGGAGCCAGGCCGAAAGCTTACTGTATAGTCCATCGGCATGCCGTACAGCACGATGTCCGCTTCTTCGTATGCTTTATCTGCCATAATAAACTTTCCGGACGAATAGCCTGCATCGAACAGCTTCATTTATTTACCCTCCGTGATGTCCTGGACGAACTTAGGCAGCGCAAATGCAGCTGTATGGATCTGCCTCGTATAATAGTTGGTTTCAAACGGGTGGAACCGGTCATCTTCCACCTCAAGCGGATCGTATACTTTAGACCCGAGTGTGAACGTCCACAGACCGCTCGGATACGTCGGGATATTTGCCGTATAAAGACGTGTCACTGGGAAAGTCGCCTTAATGTCACGGAAGGCGTCTGCAACGAGCTGCTTCTGAAACCACGGGTTATCGGTCTGTGCAACGAAAATACCGTCGTCTTTGAGCGCCCGGCTGATGCCCTCATAAAAACCTTTTGTAAACAGGTTCACCGCAGGTCCTACGGGCTCTGTCGAGTCGACCATGATGACATCATATTCATTCGTGCTTTCAGCGATATGCATGAAGCCATCCGCTACTTTTACTTCGACGCGTGCATCGTCCAGTGCACCTGCAATCGAAGGCAGATACTGCTTGGAGTACTCGATGACTTTGCCGTCAATTTCAACGAGCGTCGCTTTTTGCACTTCCGGGTGCTTCAATATTTCACGAATCACGCCGCCGTCACCGCCGCCGACGACGAGGACGTTCTCCGGGTTCGGATGCGTATGAAGCGGGACGTGTGCGACCATCTCGTGGTAAACAAATTCGTCTTTTTCTGTCGTCATCACCATGCCATCAAGCAGCAGCATGTTGCCAAACTCCTTCGTTTCGACCATATCCAGCTGCTGAAATTCTGTCTTTTCACTGACATAGGTGCGCGTAATTTCAGCTGTAATTCCGAAATGCTCTGTCTGTTTTTCCGTAAACCAAATACTCATAGGTAAGGTCACTCCGTTCTTTTAAGTTCGTTTCTTAACGTAGCGGAAAATGACTGAAATCGCAAGTGTTTTTGGGGTGTTTTCTCATATGATTGGAGGGGAGGACAGCCAGCTGGAGCGAGCAGCACTTCGTTCGTTTCTATAATCGCTTTACTCTACACGGTAACGGGAAACGATCGCGAGCCGCCTGGATCGTTCTAGCGGGACGGAATCGTGCAGCCTTCGCGGTTCGTTCATTTGTAATAACAGCCTGTTCAGTTACATGAGTTTGCTTTTATGCAGCACTGTATTCTACTTGCACGGTGTCACGTTTGTTTCTAACTGCGTTGTGCAGCTTTTGCTTCGGTTTCCCACACACGCCTTTTAATCTTTTCTATGAATATTCGGCTAAAGAAAAACCGCCCCGGTGCTTCCGGGGCGGTTCGGTTTATGATTCTCCAAGCTCCTGCAGCCGCAGCTCAATGCGGCGGATTTTGCCGGAAGTCGTTTTTGGCAGTTCTTCCATGAATTCGATGCGGCGCGGATACTTGTACGGTGCCGTCATCTGCTTCGTGTGATCCTGCAGCTCCTTGACCAGCTCTTCTTCCGGCTTATCGGACTTTTCCCGCAGTACGATAAAAGCCTTCACGACGTGCCCCCGCGTTTCGTCCGGTGAGGCGACGACGGCACATTCGCGTACCGCCGGATGCTTCAATAGCGCATCCTCGACTTCAAATGGTCCGATCGTATAGCCGGAGCTGATGATGATGTCATCGCTGCGCCCTTTAAACCAGAAGTAGCCGTCTTCATCCTTTACCGCCTGGTCACCGGTGATGTACCAGTCGCCGCGGAACGCTGCCTGCGTCCGCTCCGGATCGAGGTAATATTCACGGAACAGCGCCGGGCAGTCCCTGTGTACGGCAATATCTCCAACCTCGCCGGATGGTGCCGGGCTGCCAGATTCGTCGACGATGTCCACCTGGTTGCCCGGCGTCGGGCGTCCCATCGATCCAGGCTTCACTTCCATCCCCTGCACGTTGCAGACGAGCAGCGTGTTTTCCGTCTGGCCGTAGCCGTCGCGGACTTCGATTTGAAAAGCTTCACGGAAGGCGTCGATCACCGGGCGGTTCAGCGGCTCTCCTGCTGAAACGGCACTCTTCAGCGCGGAGAGGTCGTAGGAGCTGAGCTTGTCGAGCTTCGCCATAATCCGGTATTCGGTCGGCGTGCAGCAGAGAACGTTGATTTTCTCGTCCTCCATCATCTGCAGGTACGTTTCCGCATCGAACGGACCGTGGTAAACGTAGGCGGTTGCTCCGAGCGTAATCGTGGAGAGAAACGGGCTCCAAATCCATTTTTGCCAGCCAGGCGCTGCCGTCGCCCAGACGACGTCGCCTTCGCGGACGCCGAGCCATTCCCTTGCAGCAGTCCGTACGTGGGCATAGCCCCAGCCGTGCGTATGCACCACGCCTTTCGGATTTCCCGTCGTTCCCGACGTGTACGATAGAAATGCCATATCATCACGCGTCGTTTCCAGCTTCAGCGCATCAGCAGGCTCCTGTTCCGCGAGGGATTCGAGCCGCTCCCAGCCGATCTCTTCTCCGCCGACGATCAGCCTGTGCAACTTCTCTTCGGTCTCCATTCTGTTTACTTCGCCCGTGCTTTCATGATAGGCAATAACCGCTTTTGCGCCGGAGTGCTCCACCCGGTACTGCAAATCCTTTTTTCGCAGCATATCGGAGCAAGGAACGGCGACGATACCGGCGCGCAGACAGCCAAGATAGGTCATGTATGCCTCTGGAATCCGCGGCAGCAGAACGAGTACTTTATCCCCCTTCTGCAGGCCGAGCGACTGCAGCGCCCGTGCAAACTGGTTCGTCCGCTCTGTCAGCTCCCGGTAGGTCACATCCCGCCGGTTGCCTGCCTGGTCGCGCCAGCGGACGGCCAGCGTCGTGCTGTCCTGGTGGCGGTCCACCTCTTCGGAAATATTGTATTGTTCTGGTGCTATCAGTTCAGTCGTTTGCATGCATGCCCCTCCTCATGATGATGCCCACAGCGGTGCTATGGGAGAAATAAATAAAAGATGCTTGAAAAGAAAATAACAACTGCAGCGGCTGCGGCCGCTGCTTTTCCTTTAGAAAACTGCTGCGTCGTCATCAATACGTGTATACCCGCGACTGTCATCCAGGTAATGCCGGCGGCTGCGAGCACTGCCGCAGCAGGACCGGCAAGCAGACCGGTCATGAGCGGTACCGCGAGCAGACCCGGCACGAGTATGACAGCACTCATGCGGCTGACCTCTCGCACGCGTCCCGGTCCGCCGAATCCGCGTGCCCCGGCCCAGAGCAGCAGCCCGAGTCCGATCCGTGAAAGCCATGCTGTGAACAGGCCGAACAGGATAAAGATGAGCGGCGCTAATCCGTACTGCAAAAAGGCTGCGTCAAAGTCCGCAATAAACGACAGGTTGGCTAGAATGCCCGCTGTCCCGTAAAGCAGACCGACTGTCAAAATGAGCAGCCGGACGAGCACGGCGCTGTTTTCCTTTTCTAAAAATGTCTGATAGGCGTCCTGCTGCATAAACAGCATACGTGCTACGGTCATCAAAGCGGCCTCCTGACTACTGCTCTACATATTCCATGGGAACAACGCCCATACAGCTACTGCAGAAAAAAGAATGACGGTAATTGCGGCACCGAGCTGGCTGTTATACCGCTGCGGATGTACGTTGGACCATCCGTGAATCCGTTCAATCAAACGCTTATCCGCATCAGGCGTTAAATGCCTGGACAGGGACGGCATCCGGTTTGTGACATACGACACGACGATGAGCAGAACGAAGCTGATCGGAATGGCAAGCATCGCGCCGGATAAGCCCATGCCGTCCGTCACTCCGTGTCCGGTGATGACGACAGAAGGAAAGACGAACGGAGAAACGATAATGTAAATCAGCCCGCCAATGACCGAAGCTGCCATAGCCCCGTACTTGTTTGCTTCCTTCCACCAGACGCCGACGATAATTAGCGGTGCATTGGTTACTCCGGCAAGCCCGAACGCCCAGAGAATACTGACGACGAGGAAGGCCGGCGGGTTAATCGCCAGCAGAATGCTCACAATACCCCCGGTGAAAATGGCAGCGTAGCCGAGCTTCACGCGCATTTTCGTTGGAATGGACGGCTTGAGCGTCGTGATGATGTCCTGAGACAACAGGGCGCCGATCGCCAGCAGGTTTCCGCTTATCGTCGACAGTCCGGCTGCGATCGCACCTGCAATAACAAGGGCGGTCACCCATTCCGGATTGTAAACGAGGTTCAAAATGAGCGTTAATTTATCCGCGTCGGTAGATGAAATAGACACTCCCTGCGTCTGTGTGGCGTATACGCCGACAAAGCCCATCGCATAGGTTGCGGAGAAGACGAGGCCGATAATAAAGGTGAACCAGACCATTGCGTTCCGCGCCGACTTTAAGTTGGAGGCGGTGTAAATCCGCATAGCCAGGTGCGGCAGGCCGAGTGACCCGATCGTCAGGCCGATCAGGCTGACGTACCATTTCGGAGAGAACTGGTAGTCAAAGAATCCCGGCATGGCATCGACCATCGCCGGCACCATATCCGCATAGAGGAGCGGCGGGAAAAACCATCCGCTTCCGCCGACTGCCTTCATAATCGCTCCGAGCGGAATAATAAACATAAGCGCGATGATGACCATCTGAATGGCAGCGTTGTTCGATGCTCCTGCCATCCCGCCGATCGTGACGTAGCCGACTATCAGGAGACCCCCGATCAAAAGCCCCGGCAGGTACGGGATCCCGAGCACCATTTCAAAGGCGAGGGCCACCCCGATCATCTGTCCAAGCGCGTACATCAAGGAAACGAGAATCATAAACAGCGCGGCGATAATAGACGCACTGACGCCGTAGCGTTCCCGGATAAAGTGCGTCGGGGAGAATGCGCCCATGCGGCGAAGGCTCGTTCCGTAAATAATCGTGATGAGCGGAATCGATAAGATCAGCTGAATCCACAGCATGATAAACGGCACCTGAAGCTCAAGAATCAGTGCAGTGATGCCAAGAAACGTCGCCAGGCTCATGTATGTAGAAGCCATGGCCAGTCCGTTCGTAACCGGACCGATCGTAGAACCTGCAACGTAAAGATCTGCGACGGACTGACTCTTTTTATTCGAAATGAAGCTGACGACATAAAACAATACAAACATCGCAATGATTGCGACGATCCCAAGTATTGGATTACTTAACTGCCATGCAGTCTCTTCCATCTTCCATTTCCCCCATTCCTTCTGATCTCTGTTCCAGCTCCTCTATCTCTTCTTCATTCGCCTTCTCTATTTCCGCGTCGATCTTATTGCCGAAATGATTGGCCAGGACAGCAAGAAACAGGATGCCAAACCAGCCGGATAAAATCGGGATGATGTACATAATTGGAAAGCCGAACAGCATGCCCTGCACCGGAAATATGGAAAAGAAGAGTGCGACATTACCGGCAGCAACCATTAACAGCGTCATGATGACCGTAAACCTGACCTCCATACGATACGCTCTCAAGCGGATCCCCCCATTCATGATTGAAATTCTGACTGACTGTTCAGTCGAAGTAACTCTGATTTCCTCCTTTCCCAATTTCTGTTCTAGTACATGTGTTAAATTGTAATCGCTTTCAATAAAAAGTGTCAATATGTTTTCAATTTTTAGATATTTTAATTTTCTTCGCTTTACGACCTGGTATAAGTCATTCGTCTTATTTTACTGAAAGCGTTTTCTTTTTGTCAGAAAATTGCTTATAATAGGAGTAGCATTCATTCTGAGCGGGCGTTCAGATCCCGCATGGAGGTTAGTTACATATGGCAGAGATCCGCAGTGTGACAGTTGGAGGTTTACTTGCAGAAAAAGCCGCGGCCTATCCGGATCACGAGGCTGTCGTCTATCCGGACCGAGGTCTGCGCTGGTCGTATCAGCAGTTTTACGAGCGTGCGCGCCGCACTGCCCGAGGTTTCATGGGCATCGGGATGAAAAAAGGCGATCATGCTGCCGTCTGGGCGACTAATCGTCCGGAGTGGGTCGAAACTCAATTTGCGACCGGGCTGATGGGATCGGTACTCGTCACGGTAAACACGAGCTACCAGAAAGCAGAGCTGGAGTATTTGCTGCAGCAGTCAGAAAGCTCCACGCTGATTTTAATGGAGTCGTACAAGGGAACGTCCTATATCGATATTTTATATGCCATCGCACCGGAGCTGGAGCAGGCTGAGCCTGGAAACCTGCAGGCTGCAAAGCTCCCTCATTTAAAGCGCGTCATCGTATTGGGCGACAACCGCTATCCCGGTACCTACTCTTGGGAAGACGTGGCAGACGCTGCCGAAGCTGTCTCAGAAGCGGAGCTCGATCAGCAGTTCGCCTCGCTTGATCCGTCCGACGTGATTAATATGCAGTACACGTCCGGGACGACAGGCTTTCCAAAAGGCGTCATGCTCACGCACTCCAACATTGTGAACAACGGGTTGAATATCGCTGAGTGCATGAAGCTGACAAAGGATGACCGCATGTGCATTCCTGTGCCGTTTTTCCACTGCTTCGGCTGTGTGCTCGGGATACTCGCGGCATTTAATGCCGGAGCGACGATTGTACCAGTACAGGAGTTCGACCCGGAGCTGGTGCTCGACGCTGTTTCCAAGGAGCGGTGTACAGCGCTCCACGGCGTTCCGACCATGTTTATTGCCGAACTGAATCATCCGGACTTTGCGTCCTATGACCTGTCGTCGCTCCGAACAGGCATCATGGCCGGCTCCAATTGTCCGATAGAAGTGATGAAGGCGGTTGTCAACGACATGGGAGCATCTGAAATTACGATTGCCTACGGGCAGACGGAATCGTCTCCGGTCATCACGCAGACGCGGACGGACGATCCGCTCGACGTCCGCGTATCCACGGTGGGACGCACGCTGCCTAACGTAGAAGCGAAAGTTGTGCGTCCAGGAACGCGTGAGGAAGTGCCGAACGGCGATCAGGGCGAGCTGGTGACGCGCGGCTACCATGTCATGCGCGGCTATTACAATAACGCAGAGGAAACGGAAAATGCGATCGACAGCGACGGCTGGCTGTATACCGGAGACCTGGCTGTGCAGGATGAAAATGGCTATTTCAGCATCACCGGCCGGCTGAAGGATATGATCATCCGCGGCGGCGAAAACATTTATCCTCGTGAAATTGAGGAATTCTTGTACCAGCATCCAAAAATTCTCGACGTGCAAATCGTCGGCGTACCGGATGAGAAATACGGCGAGGAGATTGTTGCCTGGATCCGGCTCAAGGAAGGTGAAACAGCCGAAGCGGAAGAGATCCGCGAGTATTGCCGCGGCAGCATTTCCCACTTCAAAATCCCGCGCTTCATTACGTTCTGCGACGAGTATCCGATGACCGCTTCAGGAAAAATTCAGAAGTATAAGCTCAAGCAGGAAAGCATTGCGCTGAAAGAAGAGCAGAGCCGGTAAGTGTACTGGAATGCCCTCTCGTAAACGAAAAAAGCGGACCCGGCTCTCTGAGCGGATCCGTTTTTTATCTGCAGACAGAAAAACAGACGAAAGGGATGTGTGTGGGTCCACCTTCGTCTGCTTTCCTGTCTTAGTATGTTGCGTGTGTTCCCTAGTTTACTAGATATTCCCGGCTTTTCGCAAGCGATTCCGGCACCGTTCACAGTATGTTCACAAACAGATGTTCCATCTGCAGAGCTGGTGCCGACAGCCCCTGCGCTGACACGCTCCGGCAGGAAACGTGAAACAAGCTGCCCGCTGGTAAACAGCCGGGCAGCTTCTTCTTTTTACGTGCTGAGGCCGTTCTTCAGCTCATCGGACGATGCTTCCCAGAAGTCGCTGTTGAACTCAATCAGAAAGTCGCGCAGCACCTGCTTGGATACGTCGTCCATTTGCTCCACAGCGATTTTGCCTTTAAGGGATTTGTCCATGTTGTTGACGTGCTCAGGCATGCTTTTATAGCCGCGGCGGATCGAGCGGTCCACGGTCATTTCACAGGCGCCGACGCCTGTATAGGCAGGCTTTCCTTCCAGATGCTCTACGGTAACCCAGACGAGCCAGTACAGCTTGCCGTTCGGCACTTCGGCCTTATCCTTCAAAAACTTGATCCGCTTCTCCACTTCACTGCGCGCATGCAGCGCCCCCATGTCGATAAAGGCTTTTCCTTCCTCCGGGTCGACAAAGACCGGCGTCATGTTATTCAGATTGATCGTCCCAACGCCGTAGCCTCCGTGCCCATCTGTCGAATCATTCGATAAAATATTAAAATTGCCGCTCATTTTTTTGATTTTCTCGTTTTTCTTACGGTCTGCTTCATTCATGTAGGCCGCCTCCTTTTATTCCACGTGTGTCTCATTTCAGTTTATCACATCCGGCTGATTTCCTGAAAACATTGATGATGTGATTTCCGGCTTGCTTTACCGTATACTTACAGGGGAACGCACCTATCTTAAAGGAGGAATTGCAATGCCGATTGTAACCGTACAACTTCTCGAAGGCCGCACGGATGACCAGAAAAAAGCGCTCGTTGAAAAGGTGACAGAAGCTGTCACAAGTACCACACAGGCTCCGGCTGAGCGGGTAACCGTCGTGATTGAAGAAATGAATCCGGCCAACTACGGCCAGGGCGGCAAGCGCGCGAGCGACAGCGTGTAAGCTCTTATCAGCAGCAAACCCGGCATGCGGACCACCGCGATGCCGGGTTTTTGTCAGCGTGCCCGCTGCTTCAGCTTTTGAATAAAGGCGTAGGCGTCCTCAATGTCTGCTTCCTGGTAATTCTGGCGCGCTTTCAGACGGTATATTTTTTCCTCCACCTGCTCCCGCGGCAGTTCATCGAAATAAAGGACGGTGGAGACGAGTTCCAAAAATTTAGAGGAGCAGCCGTTCAGCTCCTGCATGAGCTGAGAATCGATCGGCTCTTCTTCATCCAGCACTGCGTGCAAAAAAGATTCTCCTTTGTCTGACAGACTGTAGCGGTACTGATAATAGCCGCTGATTTTTTCTTTCACTTCTTCCACAAACGATGCGTTGCACATCTCTTCCACCTGCAGCGTCAGCTCCTCGGAGTAAGGTCCGTACATATGGAACTGAAACTTTTCCCGGAACGGCTGCTTCATCCGCTTGGCGATATACACCATCTTCTGAAGTTTTTTACGTCCGGCAATGCTGCCTGTGTTTTTCAGCATAGCCAGCAGCTTGGCGTGTTCAAGCAGCACAATTATCCCTCCTGTTGATGCAGCAGCTCTAAAATCCGCTGCTTCTGTTCTTTGTATTTACCCTGATCGGCTAATACATCATATGGAAAGTAAAGCTTGTGATCCGTTCGCTTTTTACCTGATATCGCCTCTACGATATCCGATTCCCGAGACAGTTCCCGCAGAGAGCCGTCCGGCATGAGCAGGTTAATCGGCATCCGCTCGTCCTTTTCGCCCGGCCGGTAAAAATCGTACGGAAGGTCTGACGACGAGTCAATCACCAGATAATAGTCGGGGTCGAGACCGATTTCCTTATACAACCGCTTCAGCTCCGGCCAGATTTTCAGCTGTTCACTCGGGTCGCACTCTACGTACTTAAACAGATGGCGGTCCATAAAACGCCCGCATAAATCGCTTAAAATTTCATCCTGCTCCTCGATCCATTCCTGAAAATAATACATGATAACCGATTCGTCGAGCCGGATGTATTCCTCAAGCGTCATCGTCGATTGAAACAGGGACCGAAAGTGATACGGATCGAGCCGGAACGTATAGCCTTCGGCAAGCAACGCCTTGGCCCGGTTTAAAATTTTGCTTAAAATGACTTCCGCACTCCGGGTTACCGGATGAAAATAGACCTGCCAGTACATTTGGTAGCGGCTCAAAATGTAATCCTCCACCGCGTGCATGCCGCTGTGCTTAAACACGGCCTGATCCTCTCCCGGACGCATGACGCGCAGCAGCCGCTCCATATCAAACTGCCCGTAGCTGACGCCGGTATAAAACGCATCCCGGAGCAGATAGTCCATTCGGTCCGCATCAATCTGGCTTGAGATGAGGCTTACGACGAGTTTATTGTCGTAGGTCTTGGCGATGACATCTGCCACCTTTTTTGGAAAGGCTTCTCCCATTTGCAGGAGCACGCGGTTAATTTCCGTATCGCCTAAAATAATCCGCCTCGTCCACTCTTCGTGATCGGTATCGAACACTTTCTCGAAGGAATGGGAGAAAGGACCGTGGCCGACATCGTGCAAAAGCGCCGCGGCCAGGCAGACGAGGCGCTCCTCTTCCTCCCAGGTCATTTTCTTTTCCAGATTTTCCACCATGCGGCGCATAATCTCATAGACGCCGAGCGAGTGGTTGAACCGGGTGTGCTCGGCTCCGTGAAAGGTGACGTAGGTCGTACCGAGCTGCCGGATTCGCCGCAGCCGCTGAAATTCGCGCGTTCCGATCAGCTTCCAGATCAGATCATCGCGGACATGTATGTACCGGTGTACCGGGTCTTTAAATACTTTTTCTTCCGTCAGCTGACCGTCATCGTACTCCATGCTGTATCCTCCCTGACTCCAATTTCCCCTTGCTGTGTTATTCCCTGCACTCCCTTTTGTTAGACATGTTTTATTGTACCGTTCCCCACCTGTCCCGACAATGAGTTTTTCACCTCCACTGTGGTATAATGAGCGGCGGAAACTGATGAGAGAGGAAGAATCCCGTTGACTGATACCGAAATGATTTTAACCAGACCGTGGCAGCTTGTAGACGAGTCTGTTACAGGCCTGGATCTCGATCCGGTGCACTCGTTTGCGATGGATGACACGCTCTGCGAAGCTGCAGCAAAATACGTGAACAGCGGCTTCGTGCGAACGTGGGTACACGACCGCACCATCGTGCTCGGCATCCAGGACAGCCGCCTTCCTTCTATTGAAAAGGGCATCGCCCAATTGATGGACGACGGCTATCACGTTATCGTCCGCAATTCCGGGGGGCTTGCGGTCGTGCTGGACGCAGGCATCTACAACATTTCCCTCGTGCTGTCTGAAGAGCGGGGCCTGACCATTGACCGCGGCTACGAAACAATGGTGGCGCTGACTCGCAAGCTGTTTCCCGAGCTCGGCGAACGCATCGTTGATGGGGAAATCCCTGCTTCCTACTGTCCGGGACGGTTTGACCTGAGCGTAAACGGCCGGAAATTCGCCGGTATTTCCCAGAGACGGATCCGCGGCGGTATCGCCGTACAGATTTATCTCGCTGTGAGCGGAAGCGGCTCAGAGCGGGCAGAGGTTATCCGCCGCTTTTACGATACTGCTGTCCGCGGCGGCGAGGTTCGCTACAGCTATCCGTCGATTCGTCCGGAAGACATGGCCTCGCTGGAAGAGCTCATGCAGCAGCCGCTCACGAATCAAGAGGTGACCGACCGGATTCACAACACGCTCGGCAACGGCCGAATCCCGCTGTTTTCATGGGGGGCGCAGGAAGAAGAACGCTACCGCTACCACCTGGAGCGTATGAAAAAACGGAACGAAAGGCTGTCCCGCTGAGCGGAACAGCCTTTCGCCGTTGGTTAAAGAAAAACGAGCCCCAGCCCGATCACCGCTCCGCTCAGGAACAGCACCCATATGCAAAAGCCCATAATATCACGGGCACTGAGCCCGGCAATGGCGAGTGCCGGCAGCGCCCAAAACGGCTGGACCATGTTCGTCCAGGCGTCTCCCCAGGCAACAGCCATCGCCGTTCTCGCCGGATCTACGCCGAGTGATTCTCCTGCAGAGAGCATAATTGGCGCCTGCACCGCCCACTGTCCGCCGCCGGACGGGACGAAGAAGTTAACGATCCCTGCGCTTAAAAAGGCAAACAGTGGATACGTGACCTCCGTCGACATCGACACAAACCATTCCGAAAACTGCACGGCAAGCCCCGACGCGACCATCATGCCCATGATGCCTGCGTAAAACGGAAACTGGATGATGATACCCCCTGCATTCCGCACTGCTTCTGCCACGCTGGCCAGATAATGGTGCGGCGTTCCATGAAAAAGAATACCAAGAAACAAAAACATAAAGTTTACGATGTTCAAGTTCAAATCCAATCCGGCAGTCAGCAGGTAATAGCCGATGAAAACGAGTCCCATTCCACCGATCACCAGCGAGAGCACCCTGCTGTTTTCAAGCCGCTGCGCCGGTGTCTGTTCGGCTTTATCAGCCGGCTTTTCCGCTTCTTTTTCCTCAATCAGCTTCGGATCGACGTGAACGGCCTCTTTTTCATTCATCATAAACCGGTTTAATATCGGCACTGTAATAAACAGCGCCGCAACGATCATCAAGTTAAACGGAGCAAAAATCGTTTCGCTCGTTGGAATAATGCCGACAATGTCTTCGGTAAAGTGGCCCGGCGTCGCTACTGTTAGTGGAATGGAGGCGGCAAGACCTCCGTGCCAGACGATAAAACCGCTGTATGCACTTGCAATCAGCAGCCGATAGTCCACCTTCGCGATCCGCCGCGCCAGCGCTTTGGCAAAAAGAGCTCCGATGACAAGGCCGAATCCCCAGTTGATCCAGCTTGCCAGAAGCGCAACGAGCGTTACGACAACAATGGCCTGACCGGGTGAATGTGCCGTACGCGCCAGCTGATCCAATCCTTTTTTAAACGGACGGCTGCTCGCCAGCACATAGCCGGTGACGAGCACGAGTACCATCTGCATCGCGAACTCGAGCAGATCCCAGAAGCCTTCGCCCCAGTAAACGACCATCTCCACCGGGGTACTGGGCGTGAGCAGAAGTCCCATGCCGAATACGACCATTGTGAGCACGAGCACAAACAAATACGGATCCGGCAAATACCGCTGCATCAGCCGGGTAGAAAAAGACGTAAGCATCTTCATCTGTATGTCCTCCTATGTATCATGATAGCGCTTACAATAAAGCGCAGCAAAAAGACCGCTGAAAAAGCGGCCTCTTCATGACTAGTTCGCTGCGGGAATGCGTATTCCTCTTTTTTTCTCAAAGCAAACGAAAGCGGCGCCGTATACACGGTGCCGCTTTCCAAAATCGTTTATCGCGCTTTTTAGAACTGGGAGCTTTCGGTAGATTGCGCCAGTGCGAGCGTGGAAGACGTACCGCCGGAAATGACTTGAGACACTTCGTCAAAGTAGCCTGTACCTACTTCCCGCTGGTGGCGGGTTGCCGTGTAGCCGTCTTTCTCAGAAGCAAACTCTGCCTGCTGCAGCTTGGAGTAAGCTGCCATGCCGCGATCCTTGTAATCAAGAGCAAGCTCAAACATGCTGTGGTTCAGCGCATGGAAGCCGGCAAGCGTTACGAACTGGAATTTGTAGCCCATTTTGCCAAGCTCACGCTGGAATTTTTCAATCGTTTCGTCATCGAGCTTCTTCTTCCAGTTGAAGGAAGGAGAGCAGTTGTACGCAAGCTTTTTGCCGGGGAACTTCGCATGAATCGCTTCTGCGAACTGACGAGCTTCATCAAGGTCCGGCTCGCTCGTCTCACACCAGATTAGATCAGCGTAAGGAGCATATGCGAGTCCGCGCGCGATCGCCTGGTCGATTCCTGGGTTTGTGCGGTAGAAGCCTTCCGGCGTGCGCTCACCGGTCAGGAACTCATGGTCTGCCGGATCGATGTCGCTCGTAATCAGGTTAGCCGCATTCGCATCCGTACGGGCAACGATGATCGTCGGAATATCCATTACGTCTGCCGCGAGACGGGCGGATATCAGGTTGCGCACCGCCACCTGCGTCGGCTGCAGCACTTTCCCGCCAAGGTGTCCGCACTTTTTCTCGGAAGAGAGCTGATCCTCCAAGTGTACCCCGGCAGCCCCTGCTTCAATCATCTGCTTTGTCAGTTCAAACACATTCAGCGGTCCGCCAAATCCAGCTTCCATATCTGCAACGATCGGAGCAAACCAGTGCGTGTCGCCTTCTCCTTCTGCCGTCTGAATTTGATCTGCCCGCTGCAGCGTCTGATTGATTTTCTTTACGACGTTCGGCACGCTGTTTGCCGGGTACAGGCTCTGATCCGGGTACATTTGACCGGAGAGGTTGGCGTCAGCTGCTACTTGCCAGCCGCTTAAGTAGATCGCCTGCAGGCCTGCTTTCACCTGCTGCATAGCCTGGTTCCCAGTGAGGGCACCGAGCGCATTGATGTAGTCCTCTTCGTCCATCAGCCTCCACAGTCTGTCAGCACCCATTCTGGCAAGCGTATGTTCAATTTTCACGGATCCTCGCAGCTTCAATACTTCCTCCGGGGAATATGGACGCTCCACCCCTTCAAATCGTTCCGTGTTCCACTGGTTCATTAGCTCTTCGCGTGTTGTCATTCTCATCCACTCTCCTCTTCTGTACTATACAGATTAATTTTATTTGTATTGTTATATAACAAATGATCCGTAAAAAATCAGTCGATATACGCGCAGCAGTGCAGGGCATCCTTTTCATGATCATATTCCATTGAGCAGCATCGGCAAATGTGACCCGGCTCCGGCTCCGGTTTACGGAATACGACGACTTTTTGCGGCGTCCGATCCGTGATATGCAGTTCCTTGTTCTCGTTCATGTCGACTTGCATCACATCATCTCCGTAGACGAACATGGTTTGATGCAGCTCCCCTGCTGTTCTCCCGTTTTCCTGCTGCTGGGCAACCCACTTGGCTGCTAATTCCTTTGCGGTCGAGCGTTGTTTTGTCAGCATGTTCCTCTACCCCTCTCTGAAATAAGATCCCGCCCGCTCCGGGGGACTTCCCCCGGCCGGCGGCTGTTGTTACTGACTGACGTACTGCCGCTGCTTAAACTCGCGGCGGCGCCGGTGAAGAATCGGCTCCGTATAGCCGTTCGGCTGGCGGCCCCCTTCAAGCACAAGCTCGAGAGCTGCCTGGAACGCGTCTGACCGCTCCAGATCTGCGGTCATCGACCGGTATTCCGGATCGTCCGCATTCTGTTTGTCGACGAGTGCAGCCATTTTCGCCATCACCTGCCGCACCTGGTCTTCGCTGCAAACACCGTGTGCAAGCCAGTTGGCGATGTGCTGGCTGGAGATGCGCAGCGTTGCACGGTCCTCCATCAAGTTCGTGCCGTGAATATCCGGCACCTTCGAGCAGCCGATCCCGTGCTCGACCCAGCGGACAACGTAGCCGAGAATACCCTGGGCATTGTTCTCAAGCTCCGCCTGAATCTCTTCAGCAGACCAGCTGCGGTCTGCGGCTACCGGCACGTCAAGCATTCGCGACTGCGGCGGCTCCTGCTCCAGCTTGCTGCGGTGCACCTCCCGTACATCCACCTGATGGTAGTGAAGGGCGTGCAGGACAGCTGCGGTCGGTGACGGCACCCAGGCGGTGCTCCCGCCTGCAAGCAGCTGACCATCTTTCTGCTCCATCATCTGCTTCATCTCATCCGGCATGGCCCACATGCCTTTTCCGATCTGCCCCCGCTCGTGCAACCGGACGCGCAGGCCGGCTGACACGTTCTGCTCTTCATAGCTTCCGAGCCAGCTGCTCGCTTTCATTTCTGCCTTGCGGATCATCGGACCGGCGTGGAAGGATGTGTGGATCTCATCACCTGTCCGATCCAAAAAGCCGGTATTAATGAAAAAGATGCGGTCTTTGACTTCACGGATGCACGCTTTCAAGTTGAGCGATGTACGGCGTTCCTCATCCATTACGCCGATTTTTATCGTATTGGCCGCCAGTCCGTAAAGCTTTTCGATTTCCGTCATCAGGTGATTCGTGAAGGCTACTTCTTTCGATCCGTGCATTTTCGGCTTTACGATATAGATAGAACCTTCGACAGAATTTTGGAAGGGGCTGTTTCCTTTTAAGTCGTGCAGCGCTGCCGCTGCTGTAACGAGCCCATCAATGATTCCCTCCGGTGCTTCACTGCCATCTTCCAGTGTGATCATATCCGTGGTCATCAGATGACCGACGTTTCGGACGAGCATCAGTACTCTTCCGGACAGAGTGACGTCTCCGCCTGACGGCGAGCGGTACGTTCGATCCTCCTCGAGTCTCCTCGTAACCGTTCTCCCGCCTTTTGTAAAGGAGGTTTCAAGCGTTCCCTTCATCAAGCCGAGCCAGCTTCTGTACACTGCTGTTTTCTCTTCTGTATCAACAGCAGCTACGCTGTCTTCTGCGTCCATGATTGACGTAATCGCTGCTTCAGTCAGAATATCCTTTACTCCGGCGGCATCCGTTTTCCCAATCGGGTGATTCCGGTCAATCTGAATTTCCATATGAAGATGATGATGCTCGAGTAAAATGGCTTCCGGCTCTTCTTCCTGCCCGCGCCAGCCCTTCAGCTGGTTAGCAGCGAGGGTTGTTTGGCGATCCGGCAGCTCCGCTTCCAGTTTGCCGCTGCGGATGCGGTAGTGCTGAACCTCGGCATGGCTTCCGTCAGCAAGCGGCATGTGCTGGTCGAGCATCTCCTTTGCCCAGCGGATTACGTCTTCGCCACGCTTCGGATTATAGCTTGTTCCACGCTCTTTTCCGTTTTCTTCAGACAGAATATCGGAGCCGTAAAGCGAGTCATACAGGCTGCCCCATCTTGCATTTGCTGCATTGAGCACATAGCGTGGGTTACTGAGCGGAACGACGAGCTGCGGTCCCGGCTGCTGATTGATTTCCTGGTCAATGCCTGACGTTTCAACGGTAAAGGCTTCCGGCTCGTCCTCCAGATACCCGATCTCTCTTAAGTACCCTTCCTGATCGTCTGTAACATCATGTGTTTCATACCAGCTGTCGAGTTGCTTCTGAAACGCGCGTCTTTCAGCAAGGAGCCTGTCGTTTTCCGGCTTCAGGCCGTTAATCAGCCTGCCTGCTCCTTCCCAAAAGGTTTCTGGACTGACGTCCGTTCCCGGCAGAAGCTCTTCTTCTACAAACGCTTTCAACTTTGGATGTACACGAAGACTTCCAATTCTTACCGCTTCCATAACAACCTCCTTCAAGCAAATGCTTCTGTTTTATAACAGTTTGTTTTCATGTTTATTATTGTATAACAACAAAAAAAGATTGCAATACTTTTTTGGGATTTTTTTTCGAAGGAGCTGCCAAACACCTGAGGCTCTAAGAAAAAAGAATTTTCTTGTGTTGTAGTACACAATGGCCGCTGTGACAAAAAAGCGCAGCTCAGAATCTGCTGGTACTAGCTGTACAACCTGAGACAACCGATACGCAACTGCGGTTGATTCGAATAACTCAACGCCGAAAAGCAGCTTAAACCGTTTTGACGAATAGAGGGAGACAACGTCTCGCAAACGTTCCTTACCTTCCAGCAACTTAGCAATCAACCAAACCGTCAACTTATTTTTTGATGCTAAAAAAACGAGCCGGTGATGTCCGGCTCGTCTCTGATCATGTCTCGATTTATTATTGAAGCCCCTGCATGGCAGTAATCAAGGCCAACTTGTATACGTCTTCCTGGTTGCAGCCTCGCGAAAGATCGTTTACCGGCTTGTTCAGGCCTTGCAGTATGGGACCAATGGCTTCATAGCCGCCCATGCGCTGAGCGATTTTGTAGCCGATGTTGCCTGCTTCCAGGCTAGGGAAAATAAACGTGTTCGCCTGTCCTTTCAGCGGAGAGTCCGGTGCTTTTTTCTCAGCCACGCTTGAAACGAAGGCCGCGTCAAACTGAAACTCACCGTCAACGGTGACGCCCGGTGCTTTCTCCTGGGCGATTCTCGTTGCTTCGACGACGCGCTCGGTTTCCTCGCTCTTCGCAGAGCCTTTCGTGGAGAAGCTGAGCATCGCTACCTTCGGATCGATTCCAAACACTTCTGCTGTTTTTGCGGCTTCAACTGCTGTTTCTGCCAGATCGTCGGCGTCTGGTGCAATGTTAATGGCACAGTCACCAAAGATATAGCGCTCATCGTTTTTAACCATCACGAAAACGCCGGATGTTTTCTTCACGCCTTCTTTTGTCTTGATGATCTGCAGGGCTGGACGGACCGTATCCCCTGTAGAATGAGCTGCACCGCTGACGAGTCCGGTCGCTTCTCCTGTATAAACGAGCATTGTACCGAAATAGTTCGGCTGCTTCAGGATCTCTGCCGCCTGCTCGCGCGTATTCTTTCCTTTACGGCGCTCTACAAATGCATCAATCAGAGCGTCCATTCCTTCATACGTTTCCGGATCGAGTATCGTCAGTCCGGAGGCATCCACCTCCAGGCTTTTTGCCTTGGCAAGGACGTCCGCTTCATTCCCAATCAGAAGCGGATTCATAACGCCCTCCGCTTTCAGCCGTACAGCAGCTTCCAGAATCCGTTCGTCTGTTCCTTCAGGAAATACGAGCGTCGGATTCGCGCTGCGGACCTGTTCTTTTATATCTGTAAACATGTCGCTCACAGAAATTCCTCCTTTAATTCATCACATTAGTACTAGCATACCCGTTCCGCCAGGAAAAATAAAACGTTGGAAGGGCTTTCGAAGGAAAGTTCTAATTTTCTGAAACAGACTGTTCCTCCTGAAGTAAAATCCTGTATACTAGAACTATAATGAATGAACATTCAGTCATTTCGATAAGGAGGTATTGTATGCTATTTGAACCGCTGAAATTGAATACGCTTACACTGAGAAGCCGCGTCATGATGGGCTCGATGCATGTAGGGCTGGAGGGGCTTGACCGCGGCGAAGAAAGGCTGACCGAATTCTACCGACGCCGGGCTGCAAATGGCACGGGACTGATCGTCACGGGCGGCGCAGCCGTGTCTCCTGAAGGAAGCGGAGGCGGACATGATTTTATGACGATTTACAAGCCGGAGGATGCAGAGCGGTGGAAGCCGATGACGGAGGCCGTCCATGAAGAAGGCGGCGCGATTGCCCTGCAGCTGTTTCACGCGGGCCGCTACGCGTATAAGCAGATGACCGGCCTGGATCCGGTGGCGCCTTCTGCAATCCGCTCGCCGATCAATCCGGATACGCCTAGAGAGCTCTCTGCAGAAGAAATCGAGCAGCTGATTGGTGCATTTGCAGCAGGAGCCGTGCGGGCAAAGGAAGCCGGCTTTGATGCGGTGGAAATCATGGGATCCGAAGGGTATTTAATCAATGAATTTATGTCACCAGTTACGAATCAGCGCACGGATGACTGGGGCGGTTCTTTTAAAAAAAGACTGCGCCTGCCTGTAGCGGTGATGGAAGCCGTGCGTTCTGCAGTCGGTGCTGATTATCCTATCGTATACCGCATGTCGGGGCTTGATTTAATTGAAGGCAGCACGACAGAGGAGGAAACGCTCCGCTGGGCGCAGGCGCTTGAAGAAGCAGGTGCAGATGCGCTGAATATCGGAATCGGCTGGCATGAATCCCGTGTTCCAACGATTTCAATGAAAGTGCCTCGCATGAAGTTCGTTCCTGTTGCAGAGCGGATTTCCGGACACGTCTCGATTCCAGTGATCGCCAGCAACCGCATCAACGATCCGCGCGACGCTGAGGAAGTGCTCAGCCGGGGGACGGTGCAGCTCGTGTCCATGGCACGTCCGTTTTTGGCCGATCCTGCTATCTTATCGAAAGCGCAGGATGGGCGCTTTGAAGAGATTAATACGTGTATTGCCTGTAATCAGGCGTGTCTCGATCACGTGTTCGAAGGAAAAGCGGCTACCTGCCTCGTCAATCCAGAGGCTGGCCGGGAGCTGGACCTCCCGCTTCATCGTGCCGAAGCGCCGAAGCATATCGTTGTTGTCGGCGCAGGGCCCGCTGGTCTTGAAACAGCGCGCGTTGCCGCTGAACGCGGACACCGGGTCACGATCGCCGACAGCCGCACCGAGCTTGGCGGACAGCTCAACTACTCCAAGCGGATTCCTGGTAAAGAGGAATTTTACGAAACGCTGCGTTATTTCCGCGTCCAGCTTGATAAGCTCGGTGTGGACGTCCAGCTTGGTAAAACGATGGAACGAACAGATCCACTGTTTGAAGAAGCCGATGACATCGTGATTGCGACCGGTATTCTTCCGAGGCAGCCTGACGTCAGCGGCTTAGAGAGGACCGTTTCCTACCGGGACATTTTTGATGAAAAGGTACAGCCTTCCGGCAAAATCGTTATCATTGGCGGCGGCGGGATTGCCTGTGATCTCGCACTGTTTCTTGCCGACAAAGGGATTCATGATATCACACTTCTGCAGCGGGGCACCTCGTTTGCACGCGGAATCGGGAAAACGACACGCTGGGCCACGCTTATGGAAATGAAACAGAAGGGGATTCGTATGACAGGCGGCGTGGAAGCGTATGAGGCTGTAGAAGAAGATGGCCTCCGAATCACCATTGAAGGAGAAAGCACGCTCGTTCCGGCAGATATGGTCATCACCGCGGCCGGACAGCTGATCAATCATGAACTGGCAGAACAGCTGTCAGAAGACGGACGCCGCGTTCACGTAATCGGCGGTGCCAAAGATGCCCTGGGACTTGATGCAAAAAAAGCGATTTATGACGGTGCCGTAACTGCACGCGCACTGTAGAGAGGAGCTTCACATGAAAACGACTGTAACCTATGAGGTGAAAGACCGTACAGCGCTGATTTCCATGAACCGGCCGGAAGTTAAAAACGCGATCAATAAAAAGATGCACGAGGAGCTGTATCAGGCGTTTACGAAGGCGAATGAAGACAGCGAGGTCCGTGTGATCGTCTTAACCGGCAGCGGCGATTCCTTTTCCAGCGGTGCCGACTTAAAAAGCATTCCGGTGACGGAGCTTGCGTCATTTGATCACGGCAGTTATTTAGAGGAAACCTACAACCGCCTCGTTCTGCTCATGGATCGGATAGAAAAGCCAATTGTCGCT
Organism: Alkalicoccus luteus; assembly: GCF_052061695.1. Taxonomy (NCBI): domain Bacteria; kingdom Bacillati; phylum Bacillota; class Bacilli; order Caryophanales; family Bacillaceae; genus Alkalicoccus; species Alkalicoccus luteus. Next base: position 107,984 of record NZ_JBPZEY010000007.1, on the reverse strand, counting down.
TACATGAACGGCATTGCCGTCGGAGCAGGGCTGAGCCTGGCGCTTGCCTGCGATTTCCGCTATGCCGAAAAGGACAGCGTGATGGCACTGAGCTTTCTTAAAATCGGTCTTGCTCCGGATGCCGGCGCCTCCTACTTTCTCCCCCGCCTCGTCGGGCTCGGGAAAGCAATTGAATTTGGCACTGGCAAAACGATTCCGGTCGAGGAAGCCCTCTCCTCCGGACTCCTGAACGGCCTCGGCTGGCCGGAAGCACTGGTCAAAGCACTTGTGTCTGCGCCGCTTCCGGCCTACGGCCTGATGAAGCAGAACATGAAAACCGGTGCAGCCTCTTCTCTTGAGGATACGCTGGAGGCCGAAGTCCGTGCACAGCGCATTGCCGGCAAGTCGCGCGCGCACCAGCAGGCGCTGGAGGCATTTATTCAAAAGAGCCGCTGATATCACTCTGTTTGCGAACTCCCCCGCTCCACAGGTATAATAAGCGGTGGACTACTTACAGAAGAAGAAATGGAGTGAAGCAGCATGGCAGAACCGGCAAAAACGCTGGACGGGTGGTATTGCTACCACGATTTCCGCACGATCAATTGGGCTGAATGGAAGCAGCTGAGCGAGACTGAGCGTGACAGCATCCTGAACGAGTTTCTGGAGCTCGCAAAACAATGGGATGACACCCAGGCTAAATTCGAAGGAAGCCACGGGCTGTATTCGATTCTCGGCCAAAAAGCAGACCTGATGATTCTTTGGCTCCGTCCGACGATGGACGAGCTGATTGAGCTTGAAAATGAATTCAACAAGACGCGGCTGGCCGCGTTTACGACGCCGACGTATTCTTACGTATCGGTTGTCGAGCTGAGTAACTATCTGCCGTCGGACAAGGATCCGGAGCAGGATCCTGAGATTCAGGCGCGGCTGAAGCCGATCCTTCCAAAGTGGAAGTACGTCTGCTTCTATCCGATGGACAAGCGCCGCGACGGCGATGACAACTGGTACATGCTCTCGATGGAAGAGCGTTCCACGATGATGCGCAGCCACGGCATGATCGGCCGCACATATGCCGGCAAGGTGCGCCAAATCATCTCCGGTTCTGTCGGATTTGACGACTGGGAGTGGGGCGTGACACTGTTTGCTCACGACGTGCTTCAGTTTAAGAAGCTCATATACGAAATGCGCTTTGACGAAGTCAGCGCACGCTACGGCGACTTCGGCACGTTCTACGTCGGTCAGACAATGGACGAAAGCGACATTAAGCCATACTTCAGCATCGCTGAATGAACGTAAAGAAGAGAGGGCTCATCCACGATGGATGAGCCCTCTTCAGGCTGCTAAAAAAGTTTTTCAACTTACATGTTTATTCGTTTGTTTGTATTTCCCTTCTGCTTACCGAGCCTGCCGTGGGCTGTCCTTCAGCTATTTCTCAGGGTGACCCCTGAGAAAGGATCTTTAGACTGCTTGTTGGAGAAAAACGTCACGACAGACGCGACTGCTTTTTTCCGTTTATTATGCATTCGATGAAGGACTGACATCCCTATTCAACATCGAAACATCTCATGGGGAAGATCTATCCTGTATGGAACCTGATCGTGCAGTCCTAACCAGGTAGGTGAAACGGACTGCCAGCTGCCGACATCGAAGGATCTCGACTCCTGGAGGATCAGAACGAGGCGAAGATCCAGCGCTTCCGACGGAAGAAGGAAGAGCCGATCCCGTTCCCTCCGGAAAGCGAGGGTCCGCAGATACAGGCAGGTGTAAGGTTATTCACTAAAAAATACGTTATCGACACTTTGGATAGGGCTCATCCACGATGGATGAGCCCTCTTTTTGCGCAGGTGTTCAAGCTGTTGGAAGCTGTCTTGTTCGGAGCTGTGGTTATTCGACAATCGCGGCGATGGCGATGAGCACCCATCCGATGAGGAAGGCGAGGCCGCCGATCGGCGTGATCGCTCCAAAAATCCGGATCCCTGTGAGGCTGAGTGTATAAAGGCTGCCGGAAAAGATGACGATGCCGGCCGTAAACGCCCAGCCTGCACCGTGCAGCAGACCGTGCGAGGACAGATGCTGGGTCAATACAGCGACGGCGATGATCGCGAGTGCATGAATCATGTGATACTGTACGCCGGTTTCAAACGTTGCCGTGTATCCGGTTTGTTCCAGCCTTCCTGCCAAAGCATGTGCCCCGAAAGCACCGATTGCGACAAACAAGAACGACATAACAGCGCCAATCATTAAAAATAATTTCATTGCGAGTAAACTCCCTTTCCTGGCTGAGGTTTTCCTTTGCGAAGGTCCCTTCTCCCTACTATAATAGGCACACAGACTGATTCTGAAAGGAGGGGACGGTTTGTCCTCTATCGACATACGGCCATATACGCTTGATGATTATAATGAATTGCTGCTGATTCAGAAAGAAGCTTTTCCTCCGCCTTTTCCAGAGGAGCTGTGGTGGTCGCGCGCTCACATTGAAGCGCACGCTGCCACCTTCCCTGAAGGCGGGATGATCGCTTTTTACAACGGTGCGCCTGCCGGGTCGGCTACGTCGCTTATTACGACCTTGCATGAGGGATCGCACACGTGGGATGAGGTTGCCGATCACGGCTACATCCGTGGCACACATGACCCGAACGGCGATACGCTTTACGGCATTGATGTGTGCGTCCGGCCGGATTACCGCGGGCGGGGCGTTGCTTCTGCTCTGTATGAACAGCGCAAACAGCTCGTCCGAGGGCTCGGGCTGGCGCGTTATGTAGCAGGCTGCCGCATTCCCGGCTACCGCGAATGGGCAGACCGTCTCTCACCCGGGCAGTACATGCAGGAGGTCGCGGCAGGACGCATCCACGACCTCGTCTTAAGCTTCATGCTTCGTCAAGGGCTCACGGCGGTCCAGCCGCTGCCCGGCTATGTGGAAGACGATGAATCTCATAACTACGCCGTGCTCGTCGAATGGCGCAACCCGGACGTTAACCGCTAAAAATCAAACAGGCTGTCGCTGTCCGGCTTATCGCCATCATCATAAAAGCTGCTCCGCTTCTCCGGCTCTTGCGCCGGAGCGGCCTGCTTTTTCACCTGCTCTGGTGTCGCATGACGCACCGGTTCCGCTTTATAATAGGTGCCGGTGTGCTGCGACTCCAGCAGCAGCTCGCAGTACGTTTTCAACGACTGGGCATGATCCCGGTAGGACGTTGCTGTCTCCCCGCTCATGCTCTGCTTCAGCTTGGCAAGCTCCGATTCCATTTTTTCGATCACCAGTTTTGCCGGTATATCCATTGCAGTTTCCGCTCCTTTCGTTCCCGGCTCTTATTGTACTCTTTTCCTGTTCAAAACGAAAGACAGAACAGCCGTCCCGGTATCGATACCGGGACGGCTGATTGATGCGTCATTATTTTTTACTGCTGAGCTCTTCTTCAGACAGCTTCATAAACGTTTCAACGTCCTCTTTCAGAAAGTCGATGGCCTTCTGCCAGAAATCCGGCTTTGTGATATCTTCACCGAGGTGTTTATGGGCGAGTGTTTCGACGTCCAGCCTGCCTGTATCTCGAAGCAGCTCCGTGTACTTCGCTTCAAACGACGTTCCTTCTTCTGCGGCACGTGCATAGATGCCCATGCTGAACAAGTAGCCGAAGGTGTACGGGAAGTTGTAAAACGGAACGCCGGTGATATGGAAGTGAAGCTTCGATGCCCAGAACATCGGCGAGTACTCACTCAGTGAATCCTGATAGGCTTCTTTCTGCGCTTCCGTCATCAGTTCATTGAGACGCTCCTGGCTGACCAGTCCGTTCTTCCGCTCTTCGTAAAAACGGGTTTCAAACAGAAAACGTGAATGGATGTTCATGAAGAAGGCCACGCTTCTGTTTAATTTGTCATCCAGCAGCTGCAGCTTTTCTTTGCGTGATGATGCCTGCTTGACGGATGCATCGGCAACGATCATTTCTGCAAACGTAGACGCTGTTTCCGCCACGTTCATCGCATATCCCTGCGCCATATACGGCATGTCGTTCATGACGTGCTGATGATAGGCGTGTCCTAGCTCATGCGCAAGCGTCGCCACGTTCGAAGCCGATCCGTCATAGGTCATGAAAATACGGGACTGCTCGCGGATAGGGAAACTCGTGCAAAAACCTCCCGGACGCTTTCCGTCGCGATTTTCCGCTTCGATCCATTCTTCTTTGAACGCCTTTTCCGCAAATGCAGCCATTTCCGGGCTGAAGCGGCCAAACTGCTCGATAATCATATCTGCCGCATCATCAAACGATACCTGCGGCACTTCCTTTGTGAGCGGTGCGCTGACGTCGTACATTGCCAGCTTTTCGACACCGAGAAGCTCTGCCTTGCGGTTCAAGTAGCCGGTGAAAAGTGATTTGTTATGCTCAATTGTTTCCCACATCGTATCGAGTGTTTCCTGCTTCATGCGGTTGATCATGAGCGGTTCCTTCAGCACATTTTCCCAGCCGCGTGCTTCATACGAAGCGAGACGGAATCCGGCAAGGTGGTTCAGCGAGCTTGTAAACAGCTCCGCTTCCTTTTCCCAGGCCTGTTCGAACTGGCGGAAAACGTGGCGTCTGACCGCCCGGTTTTTATCAGACATTTTATTGGCAGCCTGCCCGACGGAATAGCTGCGCTTTATGCCTTTTTCGCGAATATCCACCTTCATGCGGCCGACGATCGTGTTGTAAAGCTCGCCCCATGCGTGATAGCCGTCCGTTGACAGCTTTTGAATCAGCTGCTCCTGCTCAGATGGAAGTTTTTCTTTCGCCAGATCGCGGCGTTCCTGCAGGTTTTCTGCAATTTTCTGCATCGTTTCCTGCTCCATAAACGTATGCCACTGCGCATCTGTAAACTGAAGCAGCTGCTCGTCGACGATGGAGAAAAGCTGACGATAAAGCGATGCCAGCTCTTTTGTCTTTCCGCCGAGCCGGCGCGCTTCTTTATCGTGCACGTCCTGAGCTGTCAGACAGCTGACGAAGGCGTTTACTTCACGCACCTTCATGCCGACTGTCTGCAGCCGCTCAATCGCATACGCCCACTCTTCCGGATCAGGAGCATCTTTCGCCGCTGCTTTCTCCAGCTTCAGCTTCATCGTGGACAGATCCGTTTCGGTGTTCGTTAAAAACTGAGCGAACTGCTTGGAGCTGCTTCCGCCCTTAAAGATCGAGTCCAGATTCCACGTCTGCCGGTAGCGCCCTTCCTTAGAGCTGCCTCCTCCGCGGACCGCTGTGCCGATACGGTGCAGGTCTTCGTTTTCAAACACGTGCAGACCGCGGCTTTCGGACTGTGCGATCAGCGCCATTGCTTCTGCTACGACGGATGCTTCGATCGGCGCCAGCTTCTGCAGCGGGCCCTTCAACCAGCCTTTTACCGGCTTCGTCAGCATTTCAGCTGATTTTTCACCGAGCCTGAACTCATACCGCTCTCCCGTCAGCAGGGATGGACGAATGATGTGCAGTGTCGGCAGCTCCAGTGCCATGAGTGCTTCCTCCATGCTGCCCTTTACCTGATTATAGAAAAAGCGGGATTCCCGGTCCGCTCCCATTGCAGATACCGCGAGGACCCGGCCGCAGTTATGTTTATTGGCAAGCTCCGCTATTTTCAGCGGATATAAGTAGTCGACCTGCATAAAGTTTTCGCGGGACCCGGCTTTTTTAATCGTGGAGCCGAGGGCGATAAACACATCGTCCACCCCTTCAAACGCTTCTGCATACTGCTCGAGGGCATCAAAATCGACGACATGCTCTGTGACGTTTTCATGATCATGAAACGGTGTGCGCCTTCTCGTTAACAGCCTGACGTTATCGTACGCGTTCTGTTCAAGGAGCTTTTCGGTGAGCTGTCGTCCGACAAGCCCCGTTGCTCCTGCAACTAATGCTTTTTTCATCTCGGTCACCTCAATTGTTGTCATTTTTAAACACTGTGTTAAAGATACCATGATCGTTCTACTCACTTAAAGCAGCATGCCTTTCTGATACGGCTGCCGGGAGCCGGAGGGTAAACAAAGATCCTTCTCCCGGACGGGACATAATGGACATGTGCCCGTTCATCTCTTCCACGTAACGAAAGCTCATCGTCAGGCCAAGCCCTGTGCCTGTCGCTTTGCGCGTAAAGAACGGCGTGCCGAGCCGGTCAATCACCGGCTGCTCCATGCCGATTCCCGTATCTTCAATTCCAACGAGCATGGCGCCGTCTTCCCAATCGGTCATCATACGAAGCTCTCCGCCGTCCGGCATCGCTTCCACAGCATTTTGAACCAAATTGACGAGCACCTGCTTCAGCTTGTTCCGATTCACGTGCGCCTCCGGAAGCTTAGGATCGAGCATCAGCTGCCAGCTGATGCCCTTCGATCGCAGCTGGGATTCCTGCAGCGTGATCACATCCCGGATGACTTGATTGACGTCGGTGATTCTCCGTGCAGAATCTGCATCCGGATCAGCTGTATCCAGCAGTTCATGGATAATCGTATTCACCCGGTCAATTTCGTCGATCACAAGCTGGTAGGAGGCGTCGCTCATAAGCGTACGGTTTTGATGATTGAGCTGGATAAAGCCGCGGATCGTGGTAAGCGGGTTACGCACCTCATGGGCAAAGCCTGCCGCCATCTGAGCCACCACCTTCAGCTTTTCCGAACGGATCATCTCCTGCTCGGCGGTCTGTCGATCGGTAACGTCGTAGCACATGACGAGCAGCTCTTCTTGTTCTTTTGTCGGCAACGGCGCCGTCAGCACGCTATGTATCCTTGTTTCCCCTTCTGCCTGCAGCGTAACCTGCTGTTCGCTGACGCTGTTAAACGAGATTTGATCTGACATCTGCCGAAAGGCACTTGAATGTACCATCAGCGCATCGATACTTACAGCTTCTTCAGCCGGTACGCCAAACATAAACGCACTCGTCCGGTTCCAAAGCGTGATGGCGCCTGTTTTCCGGTCGAAGGCAAAAACCCCGTTGTCACTTGATTCAAGCGCAAGCGTTGAGCGCCGGTGAAAGGCCTCCCGTTCCTGCAGCTTTGTGGCCATCGCATCGAACGACCGGTTCAGCTCCATCATTTCCCGGTAGTGGCCGTGAAAGGCTTCCTCTTCCCGCTCTCCGGAAGCTAGCGCCCGCGATTTGCGGACGAGCTGCCGCACGGGATTCGTCAGCCGCTCTGCAAGCCAGTAGACAGCGATGATAAGCAGCCCGAGCACAAAGCCGAAGCCGGCAACGTAGCTGATCATCAGGTTCATCAACGGCGTCTGCAGCACCTGCTCATCTGCTGCGACACCCAGATACCAGCTTTGTTCAAAGCCGGGAAAGCTGTCTATCTCGGCTACTGATACCAGTTCACCGCTGTCTGTCGAGACAATGGCACCTTCTGAAGCAGCTGAAAGCATGTCATCATCCAAGTAGGCTTCTTCCAGCACAAGTGATTCGTCCGGATGCGACAGGAGCTCCCCGCCGCTGTCCATCAGCATCGCGTAGCCGGCATCGCTGCTTTGAATAAACCCGCTGATGTCCTCCTGAAAGTTTTGGATCGTAAAGATCGGCAGCAGCATCCGGACCAGTTCATTGTCCTCATCGTATACCGGAGCTGCAAAGGCAAGCACTACTTCATCCAGCAGCGGTGAGCGGTAAATCGAGGATACTTGTGCGCTGCCGGCAAGCACCTGCTGAAACCAGGGACGGCCGCTTACGTCCTGTCCGTAAAGGCCGCTTCGTCCATCCGTCAGTACGATACCGCGGGGATGAATGATGAAAACATCGTCATAGCGGGTATGAACGTCCAGAAACTGATTGAGCTGCTCCCGCATTTCCGTTGCCGTTGAAAACGGATTGCGGAGCACGTCATTTTCTGCCAGGTAGCGGGTATCTGCCAGCCTGTCTTCTAAGTAACGGGCCGTTTCGGCCGTGATCTGACTGCTCTGCTGCCGCAGCTCCCGCTCCACCTGCCGCGTCAGCTCTTCCTTTTGAGAAGTATAGCCGATAACAGCGATGAGGAGCATCGGGAGCACAGACACGAGCAGCATAAAAATAAAAAGCTGGTGACTGAGTCTTCTTTTCATAATCCTGGTCAGCCGCCCTCATACCAGCGGATCAGCGCCTGCGTGCCTTCGTCCGCGCGGCCGTTTTCAGCCAGCTGTCCGTACAGCTTGCGGGCCAGCTGCAGTCCCGGAAGCTCTAGCTTCAGCTCCTCGGCTGCCTGCAGCGCGATCGACATGTCCTTAATAAAATGCTTAATATAAAAGCCTGGCTCCATATCATCAGCGATCATGCGGCGCCCAAGTTTGGTCAGCGAAAAGCTGCCCGCAGCGCCTGTTTCAATCGTCTGCAGCACCTGCTCCGGATCGAGTCCTGCTTTTTCTGCAAATGCTAATGACTCCGCGACCCCAAGCATGGTGCCGGCAACAGCGATCTGATTCGCCATTTTCGTAAACTGGCCCGATCCCGCAGCTCCGAAGTGCTCGATTTTTTTCCCCATGATGCGAAACAGTGCTTCACCGAGCGTAAAGGCCCGGGCGCTTCCGCCGCACATAATAGCAAGCTCGGCGTTTCTGGCACCGACGTCGCCTCCTGAAACCGGTGCGTCCAGTGCATGCAGGCCTGCAGCTTCTGCTTCAGCGGCAATTTTTTCGGCGAGCAGCGGACTGGATGTTGTCATGTCGATTAGCAGTGCTCCCTGCTTTGCCTGCCGGATCAGTCCCGCCTCTCCAAAATAGAGCGCCTCAACATCCTCTGGGTAGCCCACCATCGTGATGAGGGCGTCCGTGTGCTGCGCCAATTCTGCCGGTGTATTATGCCAGACGGCCCCGTTTTGCACCAGCTTGTCTGCTTTTTCTTTTGTGCGGGTGTAAACGTGGAGCGTATAGCCGGCTTCCATCAGATGCCCTGCCATACTCGCTCCCATCACTCCCGTTCCAATAAAACCGACATCCTTCATGCTCTCTCTCCTTTTATGCGAATTTTTCCGGACTGGAGCCAAACCGCATGTCTTCATTCCAGGCGGTCATCGTATCCACATCGCCGCTGCTCAGTTCAAAATCGGTAATGGCCGCATTTTCACGAATGCGCTCCGGCGTCACCGATTTGGGCACTGCCGCAACGTGTCGCTGCATGTTCCAGCGGAGAATAATCTGAGCCGGCGTTTTGCTGTAAGCTTGGGCCATGCGGACCAGCTCCGGATCCTTCAGCTTTCGTCCCCGGGTGAGCGGACTCCACGCCTGCAGCTGAATGTTGTTATTTCTGCAGTAATTGTAAAGCTCGGGCTGGGTCAGCCACGGATGATATTCCACCTGATTCACCATCGGTTGGATTTCCGCTGTTTCCTGCAGCCGCTGCAAATGCCTGACGAGGAAATTACTGACTCCGGCTGCCCTTATCCAGCCTTCCCGGTACAGCTTTTCGATTGCCCGCCACGTTTCCGGATACGGGGTGTCGGGCCAGTGAATCAAGTACATGTCAACGTAATCGACGCCGAGCTTTTTTCTGCTTTTCTCAAACGCCCGGAGCGTTTCTTCATAGCCCTGCTCGGTATTCCACACCTTCGTCGTTAGAAACAACGTTTCACGTGAAACACCGACATCGCGGATGGCCTGCCCTGTTTCGGACTCATTGTCATAATAGGAGGCGGTGTCAATCAGCCGGTAGCCGGTCTCAATCGCCGTCCGAACGGCAGGCCCTGTTTCTTCCTGGTCTACTTTATACACACCAAAACCGAGACACGGCATTTCCGTGCCGTTGGCCAGTGTCCACGTATCTGCTAATGATTTCATCGTTTTGCCTCCTCCGGGTCGAGCGGCAGACACCAGTCGATCGGCTCGCTTCCCCATTCCTGCAGCTTCTCATTGATGGCAGAAAAGGGCCGGCTGCCAAAGAAGCCGCGGTTAGCTGAAAATGGACTCGGGTGCGGCGATGTCAGCACGAGATGCTTTTCCTCATCCACCCGCTCCCGCTTTTCCTGCGCAGGTTTTCCCCATAAAAGGAAGATCAGCGGGGTGTCCCGTTCATTCAGCCGGTCGATCACTTCGTTTGTGAACGTTTCCCAGCCCTTCCCCCGATGAGACTGCGGCTCTCCAGCCCTTACGGTGAGCACCGTATTCAGCATCAGCACACCCTGTTCTGCCCACTTTTGCAAATGTCCGTGCTGAGGAGCAGGACACCCTACGTCCGCTTCCAGCTCCTTGTAAATATTGACGAGCGAGGGCGGCACTTTGACGCCTGGCTTTACGGAAAAGCTCAAGCCGTGCGCCTGTCCTTTGCCGTGATAGGGGTCCTGACCGAGCAGCACAACCTTAGTCTTTTCAAACGATGTAGCATGAAACGCGTTCATAATGTCGTTCTTAGGCGGGAAAACAGCCTGCTGCTTGTATTCCTCTTTTAAAAATGCACGCAGGTCATGAAAGTAATCCTTCGCGAGCTCACCGCCGATCACCTGCTGCCAGTCATTTTGAAACGCATCTGCCATTCTGTACGCTCCTCTCACGCCTGTTTACTTCGCCAGACGAAATATAAATTCCTTCCCCGCTTTCATTTCCCTTGAATACAGATCTGAAAACAGTTTCGGCAAAAGCCGTCTGTTCGTCATCTTCCCTGACTGAGTCAGGCTTTTTACTCAGTACTTCTTTCGCAATCCATCTAATTATGGCATACTAAAAGAGACTATCGAATCAAAGGTGGGTAGCTTAAGCAAACCTTTGTACCTATGTAAAGGGAATTTCTATCTTCATTATACAGGAGGGAACGAGATGACTCGATTGTTGATTACAGATGATGCAGCTTTTATGCGAATGACGTTAAAAAAGATGGTGACGGATGCCGGCTACGAAGTCGTCGCTGAAGCAGAGAATGGCCTGGAGGCTGTCGCTATGTATGAGGAGCATAAGCCGGATCTCGTAACGATGGATATTACGATGCCGGAAATGAACGGTATTGAGGCACTGGAAAAAATCAAAGCGTTAGACCCGGATGCCAAGGTTATTATGTGTTCTGCCATGGGACAGCAGAAGATGGTGGTCGATGCGATCCAAAAAGGAGCCTCTGATTTTATCGTAAAGCCATTTGATGAAGCACGCATTAAAGAATCCTTTGAAAAAGTGATGAGCTGACTCCCTGTCTTGACTAGCCGCCTCTTCCTGAGTGCGGCTTTTTTGTGATCGAGAACAGAAAAGAGGCGTTCGGCATCCGTTCAGAAAACTGCTTCACTCCAGCGGCAAGTGATGCAACGCAACAGATTGTTTTCAAGAATAAACCGACACAAGCACCAGCAACCGTTATATAAAGCCGGCCACATGCGACATTGCTCCAGTATCGCACGCGAGGTGCCCGCCTTCCGAAATGAAAGAGCGCGCTTCTACAAGAGCGGATACGAAAAAAACGCCGGCGATGCGGCGCTTTTCTTTCGATCGTTATGCCAGTTCCCAGGAGCGCCAGATGAGGCTGCCTTCCCCGCTGATACGGACGATATTTGCTTCTGGTTCCGGGAAAAATCGGGCGGTCATGACGGTTCGGCCCCCGTCGACGAATACTTCTGCCGACGAGCTGTCCAAAAACAGGCGCAGCTCGTCGATCGAGGCAATATCGGTGCTGCGTGTTTCGGTTTTGCCGTCTTTAAAGCGCGGGCGGCTCATGGAAAGCGTCCCGTTTTCATACGTCACGGTCAGCCCTTCGCGAATTGTAATGGAAAAGCTGGATGCCTCATTCGTCTCCAGTACGATTTCCGACGCGGGGGTAACAGCTGCTTCGGCGCCTTGATCAAGACGGACTTTCATCTCAAGCGGGTCTCCTGCCCGCAGTGCCTCCAGCTCTTCTGCCGGCTCCTGTACGACAGCGCCATTTTCCACACGCAGCACTCGTGGAACGGTCATGCAGTGAATCCAGCCGGCTTCAGTCGTCGGCTGATGCTCCTCGTCCGAATCCGGCACTCCCATCCAGCCGAACAACAGGCGCCGGCCTTTTTCATCAAGCGTCGTCTGCGGAGCATAAAACTCAAAGCCCTCATCCAGCTCATGAAAGTCACCATGCGCAAAGGTCGGCGTTTCCAAATTTGCTTTTCCTGTAAAATAGCCGGCCTGGTAGACGTTCTCAAAGCGGTTCCCCTGCTGCTCCAGTCCTTGCGGCGACACGATCAGCACATCTTCTCCGTCGAGACGGAACAGATCCGGGCATTCCCACATGTAGCCGAACGCGTCCAGTCCGTTCAGGCGGGAGCCTGCAAACGGACCGACATAGTCCCACTTCTGAAAATCAGCGGACCGGTAAAGCAGCACCTGTCCTTCTTCTGCTTCTGTCTGGGCCCCGATGACAAAGTAATAGAAGCCGTTTTCTTCCCATACTTTCGGATCGCGGAAATGAGCCGTGTATCCCTGCGGCTGGCTGTCGACGAGCGGCCCTTTTTTCTCAAAGGTTTTGCCGTCCTCAGAAAGTGCGAGACACTGGTACGCTTCGCGATTTCCCGCTTCATCCTTTACGTTGCCGGTATATAGAAGCGCCAGCTTTCCATCCAGTTCCATCGCGCTTCCGGAATAGCAGCCGTTCTTCTCAAACCACTCGCTCGGCGCGAGTGCAATCGGTTCCTCGTTCCAATTTACGAGATCTTCAGACGTCCAGTGCCCCCAAAATTTGTGGGTATGATCCGGCGCGAACGGGTTCCACTGAAAAAAGAGGTGGTACGTGCCCTTCCACTGAATCCAGCCGTTCGGGTCATTCAACAGACCGACTGGCGGCATCCGGTGGTACACCTGTCTATATGGATCCGCTTCTGCTCGTGCTCCTTCTTTCACTACTGCCTGGTAGGCTGCATCGTGCAGCTGCTTTTCGTTTTCAGTCATGCTTTTTCCTCCCTGTACGTTTTCACCTGCTCGAGCGTGGGCAGTGCCGTCATCGCTCCTTTAGTCGAAGCTGCCAGAGCACCGGAAACGGCTGCGAAGGCTGCCATTTCCGCTGCTTCTTCAGGTGAGAGGGTGCGAATGTCCCGATCGAGTAAATGAAGCTGGTAGAGCATTCCGGAAACAAATGCATCTCCGGCTCCTGTTGTGTCAACGGCATCGACCTTTTGTGCCGGTACGTGCAGCGGTGCTTCTCCTTGAATAAACACCCAGCTTCCGTCTGCTCCAAGTGTGACGAGAATAAGTGGAATATTATACACATCCAGTCTGCTTACGCCGGCTTCCATATCGGTTTCGCCCGTAAGAAATTCCAGCTCCTCCTCGGAAAGCTTCAGTACGTCCGCTTCGCCGAGAAGCGTCCGGATGCCCTCTTTCGCCTCTTCCTCTGATTCCCACAGCCCGAGACGCAGGTTTGGATCGTAGGAAATCAGCATGCCGTTCGCTTTTGCTTCTTTTACGGCGTGCAGCGTGGCGGACCGGGACGGCTCGCTGATTAAGCTGATGGAGCCGATATGAAGCACGTTATTTTCGTCGAAGAGCTGTTGCGGAATATCTCCCGGCTCTAAAAAACGGTCTGCGCTTGGATCAATGTAAAATTCAAAGCTTCGTTCGCCGCCATCGCCGAGCGTAACGAAGACGATCCCCGTCCGTACATCACGGGTAAACGTCATAGCAGACGTATCGACGCCAAATGCATCGAGCGTTTCTTTCAGGAAACGTCCAAGCACGTCGTCGCCGACCTTTCCTAAAAAAACCGCCTTCGCTCCAAGCCGAGCCAGTCCGACTGCCACATTGGCAGGTGCCCCTCCCGGGCTTTTCTGGAACGTTTCATTATGGTCATCAAGCGGGATGAAATCGATCAACGCTTCACCCAGGCAAATTACACCGTTTTTCATCACTGTTCCCCTCTTTCCATTCGGCCTGTTATAGAGTAAAGAAGGTTACCGCTGCGCAGTAAAACCTGCCGGGTAACCTTCTGTTATGGTCTATATTATACGGATGGACCGGCACAGGAACAAGTATCAGAAGCGAAAACGGTCTGTCTTTTCCTGCAGGGCGATGCTTAAATCGCTCAGCTGTTCGGATGTGCTTCCAACCGATGCGACGGCAGAAGACTGCTCCTGCGCAGAAGCCGATACTTCTTCGGATGTCGCAGCTGCGTCTTCAGCAACTGCCGCCACGCTCGCGACCGCTTCTGCGATGCTGCTTCTGTAGCTGCTCACCTCTTTCAGGTCGGCATCCAGCTCTGTAAGCGTTGCGGTCAGCAGTTCTACAGAGGCAATGATGGACTGCACGGATTCGCCGGTTTCTGTTACAGCTCCGCGCTGCTCCTTCTGCATCTCGTTCACGGAATCCATCGTGCCGGCAACACGCTTTGTTTCGTGCTCCACCTCAGAGATCGTGTCGTTAATTTTCGTCGTCGCAGCCAGCGACTGCTCTGCGAGGCGGCGCACCTCTTCTGCTACCACGGCAAACCCGCGTCCATGTTCACCGGCCCGTGCTGCTTCGATGCTCGCATTGAGGGCGAGCAGGTTCGTCTGATCGGCAAATTCTGAAATCGTGCGGACTACCGTTCCGATCTCTGCTACTTTTGCAGTAAGTGCCGATACAGCTTCGTTTGCCTTGTCATAAAGCGTTTCTGCCGCTTCGGTTCGTTCCGCCAGTTTTTTCGTGCTGCGGCTTCCTGCCTCATTGGCGTCGCGAATATCGTCAGAAAGCTCCGTCATCCGCTTCGTGCGGCGCTCGGCTTCCTCCAGCCGTCCGGAAAGCAGCTGCATTTGCTGATTTGTCTGCTCCACGTCTTCTGCCTGACGTGTGGCGCCGTCTGCAACGCCCGTTACCGCTGAAGCCATTTCTTCGCTTGCTGCAGCTGTTTCTTCAGCAACGGCGCTAAGCTCCTCTGACATGGCCCTGGACCGGCCGGCAGAGTCCTGAATGGAGCCGATCAGTTCTTTCAGGCTGGCAGTCATGACGCTGACGGAGGCCCCAAGCTGGCCGATCTCATCCTTTCCGCGAATGGAGACGGCTTCCGAGAAATCTCCGTCTGCCATGCGTCCTACATGTTCGTTCAAACGGCGCACTGGCTTCACAAGACGGGAAGCCGCTGCATATGAGGCGGCTACGGCGAGAAGCACAGCCGCAAGCCCCACGACGATAAACGTATTTCGCGCCGTCGCGAGCTCCTGGTACAGGACACGGTCCTCATAGCCGGCCATAACCGTCCAGCCGAAGCCTGCCACCGGTTCAAAATAAGCGGTTTCGCCAGCTGAAGAGCTGGAACCGCCGCTGTCTGCGCCGACTGCCGCTTGGGCAGGTGCTTCAGACGCGGTCTCGCCGACCAGCGATTCGTTTGTATGTGCGATATATGTTCCTTCTGCATCAAGGAGTGCCAGTTCCCCGTCATAACCTGTATCAGACGCCTGCAGTACTTGCACCATCCGGTCAAGTGACAGATCTACAGCCTGAACGCCGAGCAGACTGCCGTTTTGTTCAACAGCGCGGGCAGCCGTAATGATCAGCTCCTCCGTATCCACATCAATGTACGGATCGGTCCAAATCACACCTTCCGGATGGTCCACCGCTGCTGTATACCACGGACGCTCACGCGGATCAAAGTCATCCGGCAGGTCGATTGCCGGGGTGGAGACGAGCTCCCCTGCTTCCGTGGCGACATACATGAGCTGAGTTCCTTCCTCCCTGGCCATAAACTGCTCAAAGTAACTGTTCATTTCCTGCCATGCTTCCTCATCGTCGTCCGCCAGAAACGATACCGTACGCTCGTCCTGTGCGAGCATGTCGACAGACAGTGAATACTTATCCAGGTATTCCTGTATGTAGCGTTCGGCGTCTTCCACAGTAGCCGACGCATTTTCCTGGACCGACTGTTCGATCCCTCCGCTCAGCTGACTATAGATCACAAACGACGCTGCGAGCATCGTCAGTACAATCAGCCCTGCTGAGAATACGACCATCTTGCCTTTTAGTGAATGCATCATGCTGTTTCCCCCTGTCCCGTCTTCATAATAGGTCCCTGTTCTTAGATCGGATAGTTCCTAATCGTTTATGTAATTCTATTTACTCAAATAAATGATTCTTATTAAGCATTTATAACCATGCTTATTGTCTTATATTTCTGATAGTTTGGCAAGTGTTAATTTGCAGAACGGACTCCGGGGGCTTGCAGAATTGAAAATGCCTCTGTTCCTGATACAATGATGAAAGATGACTTTGGAAAGGATGAGACCGATTGGCTGATATTTATATTCTTCACGAGAATGACGAATGGACCGCTCCGCTTCTGGAAGAACTTGATCGACTGGGGGCCGACTACGAAGCCTGGCACATGCATGAAGGTCATGTCCCGATGCACGAAGCACCGCCGGAAGGCGTGTTTTATAATCGGATGAGTGCCTCCTCTCACACCCGCGGGCACCGCTATGCCCCTGAACTGACAGCTGCTGTTCTCAACTGGCTGGAGCAGCACGGCCGAACAGTGCTGAATGGAAGCCGTGCTCTTTATTTGGAGTTGAGCAAAGCGGCACAGTATGCCTCGCTGGAAACACACGGCATCCGCGTTCCAAAAACGACAGCCGCAGTGGGTGACGATGCCCTCCTTCAGTCGGCTGCTTCGATGCCTGTGCCATTCATTACAAAGCATAACCGTGCAGGCAAAGGACTTGGCGTCCAGCGATTTGACTCTGTGGATGCCCTCGCTGCCGCTCTGGAAACCGGAACAGTCGATCCGTCCGTTGATGGCGTGATGCTTCTGCAGCAGTATATCGACTCACCAGACAGCAGCATCGTACGCTGCGAATTCGTCAATGGAAAATTCCTGTACGCAGTGAAGGTCGATACCGGCGGCAGCTTTGAACTGTGCCCGGCAGATGCGTGCAGCCTCGAGGAAAGCTACTGTCCGACCGATGCAGCATCAGCTTCTCCGTCATTCGAGATCATCGAGCATTTTGACAGCCCGCTCATTCCGAAATACGAGGCGTTTTTACAAGCGAACGACATTGCCTTCGCCGGCATCGAACAAATGACCGACCGGGATGGCACCACCTACACGTATGACGTTAATACAAACACAAACTACAACCGCGAGGCGGAAGTCCGCTACGGTACGTCGGGAATGAAGGAAATCGCCCGTACACTTGTCAACGCGGCGAAAGGAGCAGGCATTGAAAGCTATTAATCCAGCACTCGTACAGGCAGAGCTCGATCAGCTGCGGGGAGAGCCTGTCTATGTTCACCTTGAGACAACAAACGGCGCGTATGCGAGCCACCGTGAAAAAGGAATGCTTTCTGCCGGCGCTTTTATTCGGAATGTTCAGCTGACGTTTGAAATCGGCAAGATTGCCGGGAACGGCCCCTACCGAATCGGGCTTGAAACAGATATCGGCTGGCTCTATGCAGAAGGACTGACCGATTGGGAAAAAGACGAAGAAAACCGGCTGCTTTTCGCCGGTCACGATGAGGAAGGAAGACTCGCTGCAGCGCTTGAACTAAGCCGCAGCCCTTTCCCGAAATAATGCTGCCCGGGCAATATCCGGGCGAAAGGAGCGCTGACAATGAGTAAGAAGCCACTGCTTGTTATATTTCCGCATCCGGACGACGAAGCGTTCGGTGTGGCAGGAACTATCTTGAAACACGTCGAAGCCGGAGGAACCGTCACCTACGTCTGTCTCACGCTTGGTGAGATGGGCCGAAACATGGGACGTCCCGTGATGGCGAACCGGGAAACACTGCCGGACATCCGCAGGCATGAGCTGGACCGGGCATCTGAGCTGCTCGGTATCCGGGACCTGCGCCGCTTTGGCATGCGGGATAAAACGATTGAGTTCACGGACCTCGACGCGCTCGCTTCCCGCTTCAGCGATGTCATTCAGGAGGTCGCTCCGGAACGGATCATTACCTTTTATCCCGGCTACGCGGTCCATCCGGATCATGATGCCACGGGCGAAGCGGTGATTCGCGCTGTCCGAGCGCTCCCGGAGGAAGAGCGGCCGGATGTTCACACCATTGCGTTTGCTGACGGGACCGAAGAGGACCTTGGCGCACCGGACGTCCTTACAGACGTGAGCGCCTACCGGGATAAAAAACTTCAGGTGATTGAGGCTCACGCCTCACAGACGGCCGGACTGATTGAAGCCGTCAAAAGCAGGCACGATACGGAAATGGAAGAAATGCTCGTAACCGAACGCTTCTGGCGCTATCCAGTTTAGACCGCGCTGCGCTGATAAAAACGATCGTTCCAATATAAAACAGCAAACAAAAAGCAGCCCATCCAGGCTGCTTTTTTTACTGCACGTCGACGGCAACGCGCTCTTCTTTTGTACGTCCTGCGAGCTCTTCCCGCACTTTATACGGGGAAGCGACGATAAAGTGTATCACGCGGCGCTGCTTGCTCTTCGTATAAAGAAGCTCGAGGTAGCCGCCTTCCATATCAAACGCAAATACCTTTTGCCAGCGGCGGGCGAACGTGATCTTATGAAAGTATGGAACGAAAACAATATAGTTTTCGGTGAAAATCAGCCTTCCTCTCCAATCGGATCGCGTCAAGACTGCCGGCACCGACGCTTGAATGTCCTCTTTCAGCACTGTATTCGCCTTATAACGAACGATCTGATACATCATAACATCAACCCCGACTGTAAAGAGCAGCGCGATCGTGATGCTTAACACAGCAAACAGTGGATCTGCCGAGAAAAAGGTAATTGGTAAAAAGAGTCCAAAAACAAGCAGTAAAACAGCATAGCGTAAATAGCGGCCGATAAACGGATTACCGTGTTGGACCATGAATGTTCACCTCCAGGTAACGCAATAGAATAATTACGTATTCCCTGTTTTATCCAAGTTCAAACCTGTTATTTACTGCAGTTCCTCTTCATCAAAAAACCGGAGCAGGTCACCGTAAATAATTTCGTCGGAATAGAGAAGCTCCTCTTCCCCGCGTGCCGCTGCTTCTACACAGTTTTCCGTTTCAATCAGCTCTCCGTCTTCTGCATGAAAGCACTGTTCGTTTACAAAAATGACCTCATCGGTAATAACTGTCCCATTTCGTAATACGGCAAAATCATCGCGTTCTTCTGCCATAAGATCTGTGCCAAACATAACGTGGTTATCCTGGGACATCCCGAGCAGATTGAGAACGGTCGGCATCATATCGATATGGCCGCCCACTGTATCGAATCGCTGTGCTTCCTCTTCCATTCCCGGAATGTGAATTAAAAATGGCACGCGGTCCAGCTTCACTGCTTCATAATCATCAATCTCTTTTCCAAGGACAGGACCAAGCTCCTCGTAGTGACTTTCAGCAATGCCGTAGTGATCTCCATACATGACATACATCGTATTTTCGTGGAGCCCCTCTTCTTCCATACGGTTCATGAAATGGCGGACTGCCTCATCTGTATAGCGCACGGTTGGATAATACCGGTTTACGATATCACTGTCTGTATCAAGCGGATCAATAAATGTGTCTTCCGGATCAAGCTCATACGGAAAGTGATTCGTCAGCGTCAGGAACGTCGCATAAAACGGTTCCGGCTCTTCTGCCAGGTACGCCATCGACTGCTCGAAAAACGGAATATCCTTCAGGCCCCAGCCGACAGAATTCTCATCTGTCACGTCAAAATAATCCAAATGGAAATACTCGTCATAACCAAGATGCGGATAGACGACATCCCGATTGTAAAATGTATCCGTATTGGCGTGAAACACCATATTCGTATAGGATTCTTCCCCGAGCGCACGCGGCAGAGGCCTGCTCTCAATTTCCGGATGGGTGTGGAAAACAGCACCGCGGCCCAGCGGATACATGGAGTTATTCATCATCCATTCCGCGTCGGACGTCTTCCCCTGTCCTGCCTGGTCGTAAACGTTCTCAAAATAAAAGCTCTCTTCGATCAGCTCATTTAAAAACGGGGTCACTTCTTCACCATCGATCGTCAGCTCGATCGCCTGTGTTTCAACCGATTCCAGCGAAATCACGACAACGTTCATCCCTTCTGCTGCGGCAAAAAAATCTGCATTCGGGTCCGTATGGTAACGCTCCAAATGCTCCTCAATCGCATCCAGATCATCTTGTTCTGCAAGATCCGGCTGAGCACCGGTGGTGAAGTGGAGATACGCATCGTAAAAGTAAAAATTGTATATGCCAAGACTCTTAATCAGGCTCTGGCGGTCGAAGGAATGTGCAGGGGTTTCCGCTTCAGCGAAATCGACGCGGCCGAGTCCGATGATGAGCACGGCAACAACTGCAATGATGGCATATTTTGCCTTCTCGTGCTTCATCGGAGCACGTTCTACCGGAATTGGATCCGGTTTTTTCACCATAATCCAGCCGATTAAAATCAAATCAAGAAAGAAGATGATGTCCCACCATTGGATGAGCTCGAACACGCTCGTCGTTAAATCTCCTGCATTCCCGCCCATCACCAGCATCGGCAGCGTAATCAAATCCGCAAACTCCCGATAGTACACGGTGTTGCTGTAGAGGACGACCGTCAACAGCAGACTGAGCGTAAAAAAGTAGCCCCGCTGCCATTTCGGCTTCAAAAGCAGGCCCAGGCTAAAGACGATGAGAAGGAATGCAAGCGGATTAATAACGAAAATAATCGCTTCCAGCCAGTGCGCCATGACCAAATTAAAGGTCAGAAAGGACACCGTAACAGTTTTAATCCAGAGGATGCCTAAGCACAAAAACATAAAGCGGTGTCGGTTCATAAAATCAAGCATCCCGTCTCTTCCTTTCTATGAAATCACAGGCAACCACTCTCAGATGACAGCTCATGCGCGTGAAGATGACTGTTCACTGCAAACAGCGTAGTTGCTTTTATTTTACTGAACAAGTCTTCAATAAGCCAATATACCCGGTCTATTTACACGTTTTTTGACATCGCTGGTACCAGTATATAATTCCCTTTATCACTCGCTCATAATCTTATCATTTCCATTCCCGAAGGATTCCGCTCCAGTACGTACAAATTTCCGGCACGGACTGGTATACTTTCAGAGGGAGTATTTTTATCTGACCGGTGTTGAATCCGCCGGCAGCATCAATGGAGGGGAAAGGGTGTACATCTATGACAGCATTTGCAAAAAAGCTCGATAAGTACGCAGAACTGGCCGTAAAGGCTGGTGTGAATATTCAACAGGATCAGACGCTCGTCGTGAATGCACCGGTGAGCGCAGCGGACTTCGTTCATCTGGTTGCAGACAAAGCCTATGAGGCGGGTGCTAAGCACGTCCATGTGGAATGGAACGACGATCGATTAACGCGGCTGAAGTACGACAAGGCTCCCTTGGAAGCGTTCCATGAATTTCCAGCGTGGAAGGCGCGCGGCTTTGAGGAGCTTGCAGAAAACGGCGCAGCTTTTATGACCATCAAATCAACCGATCCAGACCTGCTTCAAGGTGTCGACAGCCGCAAAGTCGCAGCTGCTAACAAGGCGTCCGGACAGGCGATGAATACGTTCCGCACGTATATTCAGTCTGACAAAGTCAGCTGGCTTGTGATCTCTGCTCCTTCACCAGCGTGGGCAGCAAAGGTCTTCCCGGAAGCTCCAGCAGAAGAGCAGGAGCAGAAGCTGTGGGAGGCGATGTTTGAAGCTGTGCGCATCAATGAAGCTGATCCGGTTCAAGCCTGGAAAGAACACGACGAGAAGCTGCAAACGAAAGCGAAGGAGCTTACAGGGGAAAAATTCGATCGTCTCCACTATACGGGGCCGGGCACGGATCTCACAATTGAACTTCCGGAACAGCATATCTGGATCGGCGGAGGCGGCCCGAACAAGGACGGTGTGCACTTCATCGCGAACATGCCGACCGAGGAAGTGTTTACCGCACCAAAAGCAGATGGTGTCAACGGAACGGTGCGCAACACGAAGCCCCTCAACTACGGCGGCAACATCATTGACGGCTTTTCGCTGACGTTCAAAGATGGAAAAGTGGTTGATTTCTCTGCAGAAAAGGGCGAAGAAACGCTGAAAGATCTGCTTGATACCGATGACGGCGCTGCACGTCTCGGTGAAGTGGCACTCGTTCCGCACAGCTCCCCCATTTCTCAAAGCGGTATTTTGTTTTACAATACGCTTTATGACGAGAACGCATCCAATCATATAGCGCTCGGCAGCGCCTACTCCACTTGCGTAGAAGGCGGAGCTGACATGAGCAGCGATGAGCTGAAGCATGCCGGCCTCAATACGAGCATCACCCACGTTGATTTCATGATCGGATCAGGCGACATGAACATCGACGGCATCAAAGCTGACGGTACGGTAAAACCGGTTTTTCGAAACGGTGAGTGGGCATAGCCGGCAGCAGCACGATACGACGATCCGCCCGGAAAACTGGGCGGATCGTTTTGCTATCGCCTGCCGAACTATTCTGTCAATATAGGATCTTTTTTCCTGAGCGGCAGATTCATCTTCTGATGAAAACACGCTGGCGGTCTCTCGTTTTGCCCTGTCCCTCTTTGTCCGCATGAAAAAAGTTGTCGGATTTTTTCACATTTTTGAAAATATTGCTTTTTTATTCTAAGTTTTCGGAATATAATGAAACTACTTACATATTAAAGGGGGTAGTTTTCATTGCAGGACTGGCTTATGGATGTAATCGGCGCCATCAGTGATGTCGTCTGGGGGATTCCGACGTTAATTCTTATTGTCGGAACAGGGCTTTACTTAACAATACGGCTTGGATTTCTACAGTTCCGCACGTTGTTTTACGGTCTGAAGCTCGCCTTCAGCCCTAGTAAGCAGGATAAAAAATCAGAAGGGGATATCAGTCACTTCGAAGCATTGACGACCGCCCTCGCGGCGACGATCGGTACAGGTAACATCGCCGGTGTCGCAACAGCGGTCGTGCTCGGGGGACCTGGTGCTGTTTTCTGGATGTGGCTAAGTGCCCTGTTCGGGATGGCGACAAAGTATGCAGAAGCCATTCTCGCGGTTAAATACCGGGAGAAGAACTCAAAAGGACAGTTTTCCGGCGGTCCGATGTACTATATTGAGAAAGGGCTCGGCCTGAAATGGCTGGCCGTACTGTTTGCCCTGTTTGGGGCAATCGCCGCATTCGGGATCGGAAACATGGTACAGTCCAATTCCGTTGCCGGAGCGCTCACGGAAACATTTAACGTCAATGCGACTGTTACCGGCCTTATACTGACGGTACTCGCCGGACTTGTTATTCTTGGCGGCATCCGCGCGATCGGACGTGCAACCGCATTTATCGTTCCGTTCATGGCTCTTTTTTATGTACTCGCAGGACTCATTATTATGATTTTAAACTGGGAGCTTGTTCCTGGTGCTGTGGCTTATATCTTTACCGATGCCTTCACCGGGCAGGCTGTAGCCGGCGGTGCGATCGGTGCTGTCATCCGCTGGGGTGTCGCACGAGGCGTGTTCTCGAACGAAGCCGGTCTCGGTTCTGCTCCGATCGCAGCCGCTGCTGCGCGTACCGATTATCCTGGACGTCAGGCACTCGTTTCGATGACGCAAGTGTTCATTGATACGATCATCGTTTGTTCGATCACTGGTATCGTCATTGTCATGGGTGACATGTACATCGGCGGTCCGGAAGGTGCTGCCTTAACATCCGCATCCTTTGACCTCTTCCTCGGAGGAGCAGGCGGTGTCATCGTTGCCATCGGTATTGTATTCTTTGCCTTCTCTACCATTCTTGGCTGGGCCTATTATGGAGAGAAGTGCTTCAGCTACCTGTTCAGCGACAAAGCAGTTCCGTATTACCGTGCTGCCTTCGTGGCTGCCATCTTCGTCGGGGCCGTTGCCGAGCTTGACCTCGTCTGGGGCATCGCTGACGTGATGAATGGGCTGATGGCGATTCCGAACTTGATCGGCCTGCTCGGTCTGACAGGGGTTGTTGTGGCAGAAACGAATAAATTCCTTAAAGTGGCGCGCGAAGAAAAAGAACGTGATCTTGCACGTAAATAACGCGTACACCGGCCGTCTCCTTATTTTAACTGGGAGGCGGCTTTTTTCATCCTGTTAGCCTGAAGATGAAAAAACGCAAATTCATTCATTATAATCGTATATTTATAATTGATTTTCCGGTTTTCATCTATTAGAATTAGTTCTTGTGAATGAAGATGCTAATTGGAAAGGATGGGGTTCATCATGAAAGGATACTCCCCTCTTAAATTTATTGTATTTTCCCTGATCGGGGTGCTGCTGTTTATGACACCGATCCCGACAGATGAAGGCTTTACGATTCCGATCGCCATATTATCGTCCGGGCTGCGTGATCTGCTTGGAAACGTGCTGCCGGTCTTAATCGTTCTCGTCATTCTGATAAGCTTTATCGGCTCGCTCATCATTAAAACAGTGCGGCCGCAGGCAATGGATAAACATGCATTCTTACAGCGGCTGTTTGATGTTTCCTGGTTCTGGTTTACCGTACGTTTTCTTGCTTCTGTGTTTGTTGTCATGACGTATTTTCAAATCGGGCCTGAGATGGTATGGAGTGAATTTACGGGCGGCCTTCTGTTCGGAGACCTGCTCCCGACGCTGTTTACGATCTTTCTGTTCGCCGGTCTGTTCCTGCCGCTTTTATTAAACTTCGGACTGCTGGAGTTTTTCGGCGGCTTGATGACGAAGATCATGCGTCCGCTGTTTACGCTGCCCGGACGCTCCTCTATCGACTCGTTAACGTCCTGGCTCGGAGACGGGACGATCGGTGTCATTCTGACCGACAAACAGTACCAGGAAGGCTATTACTCCCAGCGTGAAGCGGCGGTCATCGGGACGACTTTTTCTGTCGTTTCCATCACCTTTGCGCTCGTCGTCATTGAGGAAGTCGGGCTTCAGCATATGTTTTTTGAGTTTTACGGAACGGTGATTGCAGCTGGTCTCGTCACCGCTCTGATCATGCCGCGTATCCCGCCGCTCTCGTGGAAATCGAACAGCTATATCGATGAAGCTACGGAAAAGCTCGATGAAACACTGCCGCAGGAATACCGCGGCCAGTCGTTCGGTCTCGTTCGATTCGGGTTTGATATGGCTTCTAAACGCGCCGCGAAAAACAGCAGTCCTGCCGCCTTTTTCGCGCAGGGCGGGCGAACCGTTCTCGACATGTGGATCGCGGTCGCGCCGATCATAATGGCGTTCGGGACCATCGCGACTATTCTCGCTGAAAACACGCCGTTGTTTACGTGGCTCGGCGCGCCGTTTGTGCCGCTGCTGCAGCTGATGCAGGTGCCGGAAGCAGCCGAAGCCGGAGCGACGCTTGTTGTCGGCTTTGCCGATATGTTTTTGCCGGCTATTTTCGCTTCCGGCATCGAGAGCGACATGACGCGCTTCATTATTGCCTGTGTCTCCGTAACCCAGCTGATCTTTCTGTCAGAAGTCGGCGGCGTGCTGCTTGGATCAAAAATTCCGGTCAATTTCCGCGACCTCGTTATTATTTTTCTGGAGCGTACGCTTATTTCGCTCCCGGTCGTGGTGCTCATCGCCCACCTTATCTTTTAATAACGACTCAGAAAAAGCTCCCAGGTCTGCGAGACCTGGGAGCTTCAGAGTATTGATAAAGTCATTTTAGGTGAATAACCTTACACCTGCCTGTATATGCGGACCCTCGCTTTCCGGAGGGAACGGGCTCAGCTAACCGCTTTCTCCTGCTGTCGAAAGCGCTGGATCTTCGCCTCGTTCTGATCCTCCAGGAGTCGAGGACCTTCGATGTCGGCAGCTGGCAGTGCGTTTCATGTGCTGGTTATGAAGGCACGATCGGCTTCCATACAGATAGAACCTTCCGGAAGAGACGTTTCGATGTTAAATAGGGATGCCAATCCTTCATCGAATGCATGATAAACGAAAAAAAGTAGTCGCGGTTGCCTATTGTGACGTTGTTCCCCAATAAGCAGAGCCGTTTTCCCGATGTGTCCGGCGGAGTCGCAACAAACAGTCTGAAGATCCCGTGCCGTTCAGATCTGCGAACGGTTTCAACGCACGAGCGGAGCCGGACTGGCTCTAGAAGGCTTCTTTATAAGAAGCCTGGGTCCGAGTGAATCCGCGCCATTCTCCCTTTTGAACAGGGGTCACCCTGAGAAATAGCTGAAGATCAGCCCACTGCAGGCTAGGTAAGCACAGGGAAAATATAACTAAACGAATAAACATGTAAGTTGAAAGACTTAATCCACAGTCTAAAAGCTCCCAGGTCTGCGAGACCTGGGAGCTTTTACCATCGGCTATGCTTTTTTGGCGATGACTTCAACCTCTACAAGCGCTCCTTTTGGCATTCTGGAAATTTCTACAGCGCTTCGGGCCGGATACGGCTCCTGCAGGTACGAAGCGTAAATCTCATTGACGACAGTAAAATCGTCCATGTTCTGCAGAAAAATAAGCGCTTTGATGATAGTGGACGTATCGGCTCCGGCTGCTTCAAGCACAGCAGAGACGTTTTTCATAACCTGGTGCGCCTGGTCCTCCACTCCTTCAACCAGCTCGCCGGTTTCCGGATTAAGGCCAATCTGGCCGGACGTATAAATGACTCCGTCTACTTCGACCGCCTGGGAATACGGGCCAATCGCTTCCGGAGCGAGATTCGTATGAATAATGTTTTTTTGCATGTTTGACGCCTCCCTGCTATATCTTTCTCATTTTGATTTGGTTAACGAGGTGATGCTCTCCTTTTCGAAGAATCAGGTCTGCCCTGTGCCTCGTCGGCTGAATATTTTCGGTCAAATTGGGATGATTGATTCTGTCCCAAATATCTTTGGCAAACGTATATGCCTCCTCGTCGTTCAAATCAGCATAACGCCTGAAATAGGAAGCCGGATTGCGGAATGCCGTTTCCCGAAGCTTCTTAAACCGTTCGACGTACCAGCGGAAAATGTCTGTTTCATCGGCATCCACGTAGATAGAGAAATCGAAGTAGTCGGAAACGGCCACTTCATCCTCCTGACTGACCGGACGCGGCGGCTGCAGGACGTTGATTCCTTCGATAATCACAATATCCGGCTGCTTGACAATTTGTTTTTCGTCCTTCTTTACGTCATACGTAATGTGGGAGTAAACCGGTGCCTCGACCTGCGCTTTACCAGACTTCAAGTCCGATAAAAACGCGAGCAGCTTCTGGACATCGTAGCTTTCCGGAAAGCCTTTTTTATTCATTATGCCGCGCTTTTCCAGCGTAGCGTTGGGATACAGAAATCCGTCCGTCGTGACAAGATCCACCCGCGGGTGATCCTCCCATCTGGACAGCAGAGTGTGAAGAACACGTGCCAGCGTGCTTTTTCCGACAGCAACGCTTCCGGCAATGCCGATAATATAAGGCACTTTCTTTTCCTGCTTTTGCAGGAACACCGAACGGCTCCGGTACAGCTCCTGCGAAGCGATCGCATGGAGGTGCAGCAGCCTGGTCAGCGGCAGGTAAATGTCAGCGACCTCATCCATGTTCAGCACGTCGTTGACACCCTTCAGCCGCTCCAGCTCCTCCGGCGTTACTTCCATTGGGTATGATTCACGCAGTGCCGCCCATTCCGTTCTGGAGAACGTCGTAAACGGCGTTATGTTGTCCTTCACATCCATCATCATGTTCCATCCCTCATTCAAAAATGGTGTACGGCATATTTTCTCACATCTCCAGCTGCCTGACTACCCGCTCCGCAGCTGGAACCGCTTTCCTGATTATATCTTTCCACCAGCGAAATATCCAGTGCCGTACACAGAAAGAGGACCTTAGTTCTGCTCCAGGAGCTGAACGGCTACTTTCACGTCAAGCGTATGCGACCCGCCCCGGTACACTCCCTCGACTGGACTCGTATCGTTGTAGTCCCGTCCGACACCGACGCGGATATGCTGCTCCAGCGCCTCGACATTGTTCGTCGGATCGAGACCGACCCAGCCGATCCCCGGCACCATCATTTCTACCCAGGCGTGGGTCGCTGCGTCGCCGACCAGCGCCGAATTTTCGCCGACATATAAATAGCCGCTGACGTAGCGGGCTGGAATTTTCCGGGATCGGAGCGCCCCGAGCATAATATTGGTAAAGTCCTGGCAGACTCCCCGCTTCAAAGCAAATGCCTCGTGAGCCTTCGTGTGGACTTCAGTCGCTTCCGGGTCGTACGTGATCGTTTCGTGCATATATTTCATCACATCCAGCGCATACTGCACCGGGTTGCCGTTGGAGCCGGTCACGTTCCACATTTCCTGCAGCTGTTCATCCGGCACGTAGGTATAATCTGTTTCCGCAAGGTACGCAAGGTAATGCTTATGGAACAAATCAGAATGATAGATCGCCTTCATTTCATCCGTATAAGGAATGACGCGGATAAACGGGCTTTTCTGAATGCTCACATAAGACGTCGTTTTAATGTGCAGCTCGTGATGCGGCTCAGCTATAAAAAAGGTCTCGACGTTGTTTCCCCATATGTCCGTATGCTCTTTCGTGAGCGACACCGGGGTGATCTCCGGATAGTAGGAAAGAAGCCGCTGGCACTCGTCGGTGCGCGGCTTCAGCCGGATCCGGTTTAAGCTTTGATCAACGGAGGATTCGTAGCGGAATTCATTGGTATGTTCTATTTTATATTTCACGTGTTACCACCTCTGGTACGGCTGACGTTAGACGAAGTAGTACGTGCTTGAGAAAACAGAGCTGATCCGGTTTAAATCGTTTTGAAAGCGGTCCAGAAACTGACCCGTTTCCTCGTTGGAAAGCCGCTGAAATTTAATTTTCATAAATTCGCTGCTTACATGATCAAGCGATTTGAACAGATCCTCTGAGTAATGGGACACTTGGCCCCCTTCGAGTTTCATAATGGTTTCTCTGACGTGCTCCATGCAGTATTCAATCGAACGCGGAAACTGCTCGTAGGAGATCAGAAACGGAATGACATACTCCGGATCCATCGTCGGCGGGAACCGCTTCAGATAAGCGCTGTAGCCATTTAAAAACTGAAGCGCACTCAGCCAGTAGTAGTAATTGGCGTTCGCTTCCTGCTCTGCCTCTTTCGTTTTCTCACACATCACGTTCAGCACGCGTGCTGTTTTTTCACTTCGTTCCAACCATTTGCCTATTTTGATGAACTGGTAGGCCTCTTCCCGAAGCATGGAGGATTCGATAATTCCCTGCAGCGTAAAGGAAAGCCGCTGCGTGTCCTGCAGGAAGGTCTGAATGCGGCGCATGTTCCAGTCGGTAAACGGTTCCCCGCGGAAGGACAGATAGTGCTCATTCAGCACGTACCAGAAATCTTCCGGGATATGGTCGCGTACCGCCCTCGCATTAAAGCGCGCATTCTCCAGACAATTGCGGATCGAGTTGATGTTTTCGGGCGCCAAGGAAATGTACGAAGCAGCTTCCTTTGTTGTAAAGGTGCCTCCTTTAGCCTCGTAATCAACCTTGGATGCGCAAATTTCGACAACTGCCTCCCAGTCACTCAGAGATACCTTACCATATTCCTGTGTCTCCAGTGCATTAATCAGCCTCGCTTCAAGAACACGTGCATTGCTTTCTGCGCGCTCGACGTTTCTGGCCATCCAGAACAAGCTGGACGCAACTCTGCTAAGCATGGACTTCCTCTCCTTTCAGCACCCACGTATCCTTGCCGCCGCCTCCCTGTGACGAGTTGACGACGAGGGAGCCTTCTTTAAGCGCGACCCGGGACAGTCCCCCTGGCAGGACGTGAATATGATCGCTGCCGACAGCAAACACCCGCAGGTCCACATGGCACGGATAAAAGCGTCCCTGCTGGAAGGCCGGCGCGCGCGAGAGCTGGATCGTCGGCTGGGCGATATACTGATGCGGATTTTCAAGAATCTTTTCGCGGAAGATTTCCCGGTCGCGCGCTGTCGACTGCGGCCCGATCAGCATGTCATAGCCGCCTGAAGCCCCTACGTTTTTAATGACGAGCTCTTCCAGGCGTCCAAGCACATCTTCCCGCACTTTCGGATCGCTCAGGAAGTACGTGTCCACGTTTGGTATGAGCGGCTCTTCTCCCATATAGTAGCGGATCATTTCCGGTACGTATGCATACATGGCTTTGTCATCCGCCACGCCGTTGCCGACCGCGTTAACGACCGCTGCGTTGCCCCATTTAACCGCGCGCATCAGCCCGGGAACTCCTAAAGCAGATTCCGGATCGAACGCCTCCGGATCGAGATAATCATCGTCAATCCGTCTGTAAATAATGTCCACACGCTTCAGTCCGCGGACAGTTTTCATATACACGACGTCGTCTTTGACGAGCAGGTCCTGTCCTTCTACGAGCTCGATCCCCATCTGCTGGGCGAGAAACACGTGGTCATAGTAGGCCGAGTTGTACATGCCCGGTGTTAAAAGAACAGCCTGCGGATTCGCTTTGTTCGGTGAATTTTCCGGAACGTGCGCGAGCAGTGCCTTATGCAGGTGTGACATTTGGTGCTCCAGCGTCCGAATAGCGTGCTCAAAGAAAAACTCGGGAAACACCTTCCGCATGACGAACCGGTTTTGAAACACGTACGACAGTCCGGACGGGTTGCGCAGGTTATCCTCTAACACCCGGTACGTGCCTTCTCCGTCCCGGATTAAATCAATTCCCGCAAGAAAAATATGATTTTTGTGCGGAAGGGAAAGTCCCGACGCCTGTTTTTCAAAGTAGTACTGATTCTGCTTAATCAGATCCTTTGGAATAATTCCGTCTTCCACAATCCGGTTTTCGTTGTAAATATCTTCTAAAAAATAGTTAAGCGCTGTGACCCGCTGTTTAATCCCGGCTTCAATGTTCTGCCATTCGCTGTGATCAATGATAATCGGCACGAGATCAAACGGCATCGTCCGTTCCGTCCCGCCTTCCTCATGGTAAACCGTAAACGTAATGCCTTGTCTCAGGAAGCTGAGCTGTGCCGTTTCGTGTTTCTCATTCAGTTCATCCAGTGCGTGCTCTTCTAAAATCCGTCTGAACTTCTCGTAGTGCGGTCTGACTTTGCCCGCCGCTTCTACCATCTCATCATAATATCCATCGGCCGGATAATTTTTCAGCATAAGCTCGCCTCCAGGTATTTTTTGAAAATTCATATTTTTACTTATTCGACGTCTGTGCGGCTTTTCCTGCTAATAAATGCCGTCAGTTGTCGCCTGAAAGGACATAGGGTAAAGTAGGGACAAGAACGCAATAGAGAGGGGATTCCTCATGAAAGACACAATTGTACGCTATCTGGACAGCAGCAAAGGGCTGTTTTACGATATCAGCCAGTATATTGGCACGAACCCGGAGCTTGGCAACCAGGAATACAAAGCCAAAGTAGCGCTTACCGACCTGCTTGAGGAGGCTGGATTTCACGTGAAGCGGGAGCTTTCCGGGCAGCCGGAGACGGCGTTTGAGGCAGTGTACCACTCCCACCGCTCCGGCCCGTCGATCGGATTTATGTGTGAATATGACGCACTTCCCGGCATCGGACATGCCTGCGGCCATAACCTGATCGGCACGCAGAGTGCGGCGGCCGCCATGGCCCTCGCCCAGGTCGTCGACGAAACTGGCGGCACCATTTACGTATACGGTACGCCTGCTGAAGAAACGAACGGCGCAAAAGTTACGATGGCCGATGCAGGCATGTTCGATCATCTCGATGCCGCGATGATGGCTCACCCGTCTTCCGACTATGTGAAAAGCGGTACCTCGCTTGCGATGGATGCTCTGGAGTTCTCGTTTTATGGACGGCCGGCTCACGCAGCCGCGGCTCCTGAAGAAGGAATCAATGCGCTCGACGCGGTGCTGCAGCTGTTCCACAGCTTAAATGCGATGCGTCAGCACGTAACAGACGATGTCCGCATTCATGGGATTATCCCAAACGGAGGAGAGGCGGCCAATGTCGTACCGGAGTTTGCTTCGGCTCAGTTTTATGTGCGCGCTGCCACGAGAAGCACCTTAAACCCTGTTTCTGAGCGGGTGAAAGAGGCTGCGCGTGCTGCTTCGCTTGCCACTGGAGCTAAGCTCGAAATTCAAAACTACGAATACTCGTATGACGACATGCAGACGAACGAAACATTGTCCGGCCTTTTTACGAAACAGCTTCAGGAACTCGGCATAAAACCCGATGTCATCTTTGAAGAGGATAACGGCAGCGGCTCCCTCGATATGGGGAATGTCAGCCAGCGCTGCCCTGCCATCCATCCATACGTGCAAATCACGTCCAGGCCGCTGACTCCCCACACCGAGGAGTTTCGGGACGCCGCGCTCAGCCGGGAAGGGTTTAACGGCATGATCATCGGTGCCAAAGCACTTGCGTTGACCGGTCTGGAGCTGCTGACGCATGAGCAGCTCGTCCAGGATATCAGGCGGGAATTCCGGCAAACCTTTTCGATACGTTAACCCGGGGAGGAATGAGCATGAGTCCGTTTAAACGACAGGAACCATTCCGGTACGCGTTCCGCGTACCGCACGATACGAGCTTTTTTATAAGCGGAATCAAGGGGAAGACGCTGCAGTCAAAGCCTGGAAAAGGCGTGCTGCTGAACTTGAGTGCAGGCGGACTGCGCCTTCGCACACCGCTTGATCTGCCTGACGAAACGATGCTCGCCTTTACCTTTACGATCGCAGATACCGAGCTTCAACCAATTGGACAAGTTGTCTGGAAGCGAAAGGAGCTTGGCGAATACATCTACGGAGTTGATTTTGACGAAACGACAGACGGCAACGCCGTCGTCAAGGCGCTGAAGGCTTATGCAAAAGCCTGAACGGATGCTGCGAAAAGCAGGCTTGATCGGCGGAATGAGCTGGGAAACGACCGCTATGTACTACCGGCTGCTGCAGAAACAGACTCAGCAGACGTTCGGCAGCGGCGTATCCCTTCCCTGCCTGATTGATTCGCTCCCTTTTCATGAGGTAACGACATATCAGCATGACGGTGACTGGGATGCCGTCGGCCGCATGCTCGCGGATTCTGCTGTCCGGCTGGAGCAGAGCGGCGCCCGGTTTATCGGTATTCTTTCCAACACGGTGCATCTTCGGATCCGCGACGTGGAACAGGCTGTGT
The DNA here is from genome assembly GCF_052061695.1 of Alkalicoccus luteus. Taxonomy (NCBI): domain Bacteria; kingdom Bacillati; phylum Bacillota; class Bacilli; order Caryophanales; family Bacillaceae; genus Alkalicoccus; species Alkalicoccus luteus. The sequence goes on along the minus strand of NZ_JBPZEY010000007.1, from coordinate 75,184 downwards.
CTATTCCTGTGATGTCGATCACAGAAGCTGCGGCTGCAGCGGTGTCTGCCTCGCGGATTCTTGTTCTCGGCACCTCCTTCACTGTCGATCACCGTCTCTACGACCAAGCGCTTCGGGACAGAGGGATTGAACCCATTTATCTGCCTGCACCGCTGCAGCAGGACTTGCATAAAAAGATATTCAGCGAGCTTACGTCCGGCATCGTCACCGCCGATACCGAGGCGCTCGTCGAACGGTGCGCGCGCCACGGGCGCGACGCCGGCTGTACGAGCATGCTGCTAGGCTGCACGGAACTGGAACTTGCGGCAAAAAGCGATATTCTGCCGTTCGTATCAACTGTTCAGGCTCACGTTGACCGGCTGTTTCAAGAAGCAGTCTCCGGCGTTTAACATCTCCTGTTTGCGGGAATCAGCCAGTAGAGTCCACGAGGCTAATCTGCAAGGAGGTTTTCGATTTGGGTAAAAAAGTATTGATCGTTGTCACAAGCTCAGACAAAATTGCCGGAAATGATACCGGACTATGGCTGGAAGAATATGCAGCTCCTTACGCTGCTTTTGTAAAACAAGGATATGATGTAACGGTGAAAAGCATCGACGGCGGACAGGTTCCGCTTGATCCGAACAGTCTGCCGGAAGAAGAGAATCTTGAGTGGCAGGAGGCCCAGTCTATTCTGACAAACACGGACAAGCTGTCTGAGGAAGACGTTTCCGCCGGCTACGATGCGGTCTACCTCCCAGGCGGCCACGGTACCGTGTTCGATTTTCCGGATAACCTGCTGCTGCAGCGCATTCTGCGGGAGCACGCTGAACAGGACCGCGTAATCGGTTCCGTCTGCCACGGACCGACAGCGCTCGTTCACGTGACGCTTTCCGACGGTACCCCGCTCGTAAAAGGCCGCCGCGTCAATGCCTTTACGGACGAGGAAGAGCGCGATATGGGTCTCGAAGGCGCCGTGCCGTTCCTGCTTGAGTCTACGCTTCGTGAAAAAGGAGCGCAGTTTGAAGGCGGGGACAAGTGGACGGACTTTTCCATCCGCGACGGAAACCTCGTAACCGGACAGAATCCAATGTCGAGTGAGAGCGTTGCCCGTAAAGTCATCGATGCTGTCGAAAATCGCTAAACCGTTTGAAAGGCTGCTGCGGCAGCCTTTTTTTGATCTTTTTTAGCGGGATGAAGAACCTGTGCTGTTAACGTACGTGCCCCGCGCTGTGCTGATGTTCACCTGCAACGCTTGGTGCCAAAGCACCGCTGCGCCTAGGAAAAAAAGCAGCCCCGTTAAAGAGGCTGCTTTCACTTATCCGTTTAGCTTAAACGAGCTTTTCAGGCTTACGATCCGATTGAATACCAGATGGTCTTTCCGGCTTTCCTTTGGATCAACGTTGAAGTAGCCGTGGCGGAAAAACTGGAATTTGTCATTCCCTTGTACATCTGCCATGTTCGGCTCGACAAATCCACGGTGAATCTGTACAGAGTCTTCATTGACGTGCTCCATGAAGTCGCCGCCGGCTTCATCGCCAATGAGCGGCTCGTAAAGTCGGAACTCTGCCGGCACGGCGCGTGTTGCTTCGACATAATGCAGCGTGCCTTTTACTTTGCGGGCATTAAAGCCGGACCCGCTTTTTGTTTCCGGATCGTACGTGCAGTGAAGCTCGGTGATGCGGCCGTTCTCGTCTTTGATGACGTCCTCGCACTTAATGAAATAGGCGTGCTTGATCCGTACTTCGTTGCCTGGATAGAGACGGAAATACTTTTTCGGCGGGTCTTCCATGAAATCTTCCCGCTCGATGTAGATTTCACGGGAAAACGGAATTTCACGCATACCCATGTCTTCATTTTCCGGATTGATGTCTGCCGGAAGCCATTCCACCTGTCCTTCCGGATAGTTGGTAATGACAACTTTAATCGGATCGAGCACGGCCATCGTGCGCGGCGCCTTCAGCTTTAAATCCTCGCGCAGAAAATGCTCCAGCATGCGGAAATCTACGAGGTTGTCCGCCTTCGCTACGCCAATCTCACGACAGAACTGTTTGATTGATTCCGGTGTAAAACCGCGGCGGCGCAGGCCGGAAATTGTCGGCATCCGTGGGTCGTCCCAGCCGTCTACAATGTTTTCATCAACGAGCTGTTTCAGCTTCCGCTTGCTCATGACCGTATTGGTCAGGTTCAGCCGCGCAAATTCAATCTGCTTCGGCTCCGACAAGTTTTCCGCATGTGCAACCACCCAGTCATACAGCGGTCGCTGGTCTTCAAACTCCAGCGTACATATCGAATGTGTGACGCCTTCGATCGCATCCTCAAGCGGATGGGCGAACGAATACATTGGGTAAATGCACCACGTCTCCCCGGTATTGTGATGCGTCGTGTGAGAAATACGGTAAATAACCGGATCACGCAGGTTGATGTTCGGCGAGCTCATATCGATTTTCGCGCGAAGCACCTTTTCTCCGTCCGCGAATTCTCCTGCGCGCATCTTCTCAAACAGATCCAGGTTCTCTTCTACACTGCGGGAGCGGGATGGACTTTCCTTGCCCGGCTCAGTCAGCGTTCCGCGCATATCGCGGATCTCGTCCTGAGACAGATCCTCGACGTATGCCAGTCCCTGTTTGATCAAATGAACCGCCTGTTTATACATCTCCTCAAAATAGTCCGATGCAAAGCGGATTTCCTCCGGTTCGTAGCCGAGCCAGTCAATATCTTCTTTAATGGCCTTAACGTATTCCACGTCTTCCTTCAGCGGATTCGTGTCATCAAAGCGAAGGTTCGTACGGCCCCCGAATTCATCAGCGAGCTCAAAGTTTAAGACAATCGACTTAGCGTGGCCAATGTGCAGATAGCCGTTCGGCTCCGGCGGAAAGCGCGTTACAATTTCATCGTACGCGCCCTCTTCCATGTCTTTTGACACAATATGCTTAATAAAATGAGTGTGTGTTTCGCTCACGGTTCCATCACCTTTCTTCATCTGTCATTCCGGCAGGCGTTGCTGCCGGACGCTGTGTTTTTTTATCCTGTCACGATCCAGCCTGCATGCTACAGCACTCTCATTGCAAGAACCTTCAGGTAGTCTCCCTCTGGATAATCGGCATTAACAAGAAAATCCTCCGGCAGCGAAAACTGCTTTTCCATTCGGAAGCGGCGGTCCTTCGCTTTGAAGGCCTGTTCAACTTGACGGCGGAAGCGCCACCTTGGCAGTCCTGCATGGTTCGTAGACGCAATCAGCAGCGATCCCGGCTCCATCAGTTCAAGCGCATCCTCTACCAGACGCCCGTAATCCTTGGCGGCACGGAACATCGTCTGCTTCGTCCTGGCAAAGCTCGGCGGGTCGAGGACGACGATATCATACGTTTGCTGGCGGGAAGCCGCCTTGCGGAACCAGCTGAACACGTCATCTACGAGAATCGTCTGGCTGTCCATGTCGATTTCGTTCAGGCGGAACTGCTCCGCGGTTTTCTCACGGCTGCGGTTTGCAGCGTCTACGCTTACGGTTGAAACAGCTCCTCCGAGAGCCGCCGCTGTTGAAAATGCTCCGGTGTAACTGAACGTATTCAGAACTGTGCTGCCTGCAGCCCATTCATCCCGCAGCGTTTTTCTTACGTCACGCTGATCGAGAAATATGCCTGTCATCGCCCCATCGTCCAGGTAGACGGCAAAGTTCATGCCGTTTTCCTTAATAGGAAGCGGTGCCGGTGCTTCATTGCCGCTGACAAAGTCGCTCTGCTGCTTTTCCTGATCATCGGAAAAGCGCTTTTTCTCATAGATACCGGCAGGGTCCATCGTCTGCGTCAAAATATCGATAAACTGCTGGCGGAAGGAGTATGCTCCCTGGCTGTAGAACTGCAGCACGTAGTAGCCTGCGTAGTAGTCAATCAGAATACCGCCGAATCCGTCTCCTTCTCCGTTAAAGACCCGAAATGCGGTCGTTTCTTCTGAGGCAAGCAGGTTTCCCCGCCGGCTGATCGCCATCATCAGCTTTTTGGAAATGAACTGTTCATCAATCTGTTCGTTTTCCTTTTTCGTCAGAATCCAGCCGATGCCTTTATTCTGCTTGCCGATATAGCCTCGTCCGAGAAAATCTCCGTCCGGCGCCTCCAGCGTGAACAGCTCTCCTTCTTCTAAATCAGTCCGGTTCCCGACCGCTTCTTCTGTCAGCAGCGGAAACCCGGCCTGATACTGCTCTACCGTTTCCGGCAGGGCGGTCAGTCGTCTTTCTTCCATGGTACCCATCCTCTCTTTACGAACACAAAAAAACCGCACGGCTCCCATGCACATGGTCCAGCGTCTGCGGTTACATACGTGTAAGCCCTCCCTGATCCAGCTTTTGACAGCGGTTCAGGCAGAGCTACTTCTGCTGTTGGACATGCACGGAGCGGACGGTTACCATACGGCATCTCTCCATCGGTTCGAATGCTCTAACGCTACCATATTTCAGGCGGCTTCGCAACTGCGGTCAGCCGTCAATCCGCTCTGGATGCGTGTACACGTTGAACCGGTCCCGGCGGATAAAGCCGACTGCCGTAATGCCGAGATCATCTGCCAGATCCAGGGCGAGCGAGGTCGGAGCCGACTTGGAGAGGACAACACCAGCCCCAATTTTAGACACCTTGAGCAGCACTTCAGAGGAAAGCCTGCCGCTGAACACAATCACTTTATCCTTTAAGCTGATACGGTGTCGGACGCTGTAGCCGAACAGCTTGTCGAGTCCGTTGTGCCGGCCGATGTCGGATCGGGTGACGAGCAGTTCGTCTGCCGTTGCCAATCCAACGTTGTGCAGGCCTCCGGTAGCGTGAAAGTCTGCAGATCCTTCCTGCATTTCCTTCATCAGGCGGATGATCTGCTCGGGGCGAATCCGCACCGGGCTGGAAACCGTTTTAGCCGTTCGACGGTCGTTTTCAAAGTAAAACTGCCTGCTCTTTCCGCAGCAGGAGCCGATGACCCGCTTCGACACCCCGAGACGGTCAAGCGGCAGCATTTCTTTTACATCGGCGTGCACGATGCCCTTTTCCTCCGAAATATCAAGCCGCGTCACGTCATCTGCCGAACGGATCACGCCTTCTGACAAAAGAAAGCCGTAAACCATGTCTTCCATATAAGAAGGAGTACAAAGCAGTGTGGCAAATTCGTCGCCATTTACGTGAATCGTCACCGGCGCTTCGAGCGCAATGTCGTCCTCCTGCTCGGTCCATCCGCCGCCTTCGTATGTGTGAATCAATCGTGTGCCGCTTACGTTTTCCGAAGCTGTTTCTTTCATGCCGTCCGCCCCTCTCCTGATTATGTATGTGCTTTCATTGTAGCACCGGACGGGTTTGGGTGGCAAAATTGGCGCAGACGATGTAAGATAAACAACGAAACGACAGACAGGAAAGGAACGATACGCATGGCACACAGCCGCGATGAAGAAGTCGAGCTGCTCGGCAATACAAACGTTGATTACAAAATGGATTATGATCCGGACATTCTGGAGGCATTTGAGAACCGCCACACGTACCGCGATTATTTTGTTAAATTTAACTGTCCGGAGTTCACAAGCCTCTGTCCGAAAACCGGCCAGCCGGACTTTGCAACCGTTTATATCAGCTACATTCCGGATGAGCGCATGGTGGAAAGCAAATCGCTCAAGCTGTATTTGTTCAGCTTCCGCAACCACGGCGACTTTCATGAGGACTGCATGAATACGATTTTAAACGACCTCGTCAAGCTGATGGACCCCCGTTACATTGAAGTCTGGGGTAAATTCACGCCGCGCGGCGGCATTTCCATCGACCCGTACACGAACTACGGCAAGCCCGGCACGAAATATGAAAAAATGGCCGAGCACCGCATGATGAACCACGACATGTACCCGGAAACCATCGACCACCGATAGCCATCTGAAGCCGCCTGCTGGGCGGCTTCAGGCTGTTGAGAAAGTCAATCAGCTTATATATTTATTCAATTGATTGTATTTCCCCTTTGCTTACCGGCGGAAGCTTGCCGTGGGCTTGCCTTCAGCTATTTCTCAGGGGAAACCCCTGAGAAAGGATCTTCAGGCTGCGCTTATTCCACAGGCGTCCCCGCCGGATACGACGGGAAAACGGGTTTGTTTAATGGAAAAAAACGTCCCGATCGCTAGACGCTGCAGCTCTTTTGCTTTTTTGGTGAATATTTGAAGCACTGGCATCCCTATTCGACATCGAAGCGTTGCCTATATAAAGGTTCCATCCATATGGAACAAGCTCGTTTGCATCATCACCAGGCGTTTCAAACGGACTGCCAGCTGCCAAATCGAAGGACCTCGACTAAAGGAGGATCAGAACGAGGTGAAAGCCGAGCCCATTCCCTCCGGAAAATGAGTATCCGCAGATGCAAGGTTATTCACCTGAAATGACGTTATCAACACTCTGAAGCCGCCTCTTGAGCGGCTTTTTTTGTTGTCTCCTCTACTGCTGATTCAGGACCTTGTGCTGTCATTTGCGATGAGTCTTTCGTTTACATATATCAATGAACGGATTGCAGAGGGATGGATGGGGTATGGAGAAAGGAGAAGGAGGCGGTTATGTTGGCAACGCTTTGGCTGATGGGTCATCAGTGCTCGCTCCGGCAGCCCTGGTTCGAGTCGTTTGATAAAGAAGAGGATACGGTGCTGCTCGTTGAGGAGCATTCAAAAAAATTGTGGAAAGGGTATCACAAGCAAAAACTCGTCCTCATTTTTTCGATTATGCGCCATTTTAAAGAGGAGCTCGAAAAGAAAGGCTACAAAGTGGATTACCGAACGGCCGATACGTTCTCAGAAGGGCTCGACATGCACGTCAATCAGTATCGTCCAAACGAGCTTTACCTGCATGAACCAACCGACTACCATCGGCTGCAGGACGTTCGGAAATGGGTGAAGGCGCAGAAAGATACGGACGTGCATACGACGGAGGAAGGTGGATTTTTAATCGGACGCGATGAATGGGAATCGCTTCTTCCAGACAATGAAAACTGGCAGATGGACAAGCTGTACCGCAAATTCCGCAAAGACATGGATGTGCTGCTGACGAAGCAGAAAAAACCAATTGGCGGTAAGTGGAGCTACGATGCCGACAACCGCAAAAAGCCGAAAAAAGAAATGGAATTTCCGAACCCTGACTGGCCAAAACCGGATCAAATCACAAAAGACGTGATACAAGAGGTCGAAAAAAACTTTCCTGACACGTACGGCACACTGGAGACCTTTCATTATCCGGTTACAGCCGATGCCGCTGAGGCTTTTTCAGAGGATTTTATGAAAAACCGCCTCGAGCTGTTCGGTGATTATCAGGACGCGATGATTCCGGGAGATCCGTTTATGGCCCACTCGCTGCTCTCGACTTCCATCAACAATGCGCTGCTGGACCCGCTCGATGTTGTACGCAGAGCGGAGCAGGCGTATCACGATGAGCAGGCTCCGCTTAATGCTGTCGAAGGCTTTATCCGTCAGATTATCGGCTGGAGAGAGTATATCCGCGGCATTTACATCCGGAAAATGCCGGACTATGAGAATACAAACGAGCTGAACCACAAGCGCGACCTGCCCGACTTTTACTGGACGGCAGACACCGAGATGAACTGCTTAAAGGAATGCACCAGCGCGGTCGTGCATCACGGCTACAGTCATCACATTCAACGGCTGATGGTGCTCGGCAACTTTGCAAATCTGGCCGGTATTGAGCCAAAGCAGGTGTCCGACTGGTTCAATGAAATGTATGTGGATGCGCACGACTGGGTTGTACTTCCGAACGTGCTGGGTATGGCGCTTTACGCGGACGGCGGCCTGATGTCGACTAAACCGTACGTGTCGAGCGGAAACTACATCCAGAAGATGAGCCGCTACTGCGGTGACTGCCGCTACAGCGTGAAAGAAAAATACGGCGAAGACGCCTGCCCGTTCCATGCGCTCTACTGGGACTTTCTTGAACGGCACGAAGACAGGTTCCGCAGCAACCAGCGCATGGGCATGATTTACAAGCACGTAGACAATCGCAGTGAAGAGGATACGAAGCAGCAGAAGGACACCGTCAAGCTGAACATGAAGCGGATGGAGGAGGGAACGCTTTGATTGCAGCCGGACTGGACGGATGCCGCCAGGGCTGGATTGCAGTGACCTCAAAGAACGGCCGGCTCACCGGCGCTTTTCTGCTGCCCCAGCTGAGTCAGCTGGCAGCAGGGGCCTACGGGGCCATCTGGATCGATATTCCGATCGGGCTCCCTTCCGCCGGCAGCTATCCGCGCCGAACAGAACAGCTGGCTCGAAAACGGCTTCCCGGCCGAGGTTCAACCGTGTTTCCGGTGCCGGCTGAGGAAGTGCTGGAAGCAGCTTCCTACCCTGAAGCGAACGTGCTTCATAAAGAGCTGACCGGCTCCGGACTGCAGAAGCAGGGCTGGTTTATCCTGCCGAAAATCGCCGAAGCTCGAGAAGCTGCAAACATTCTCGCTTTAACCGAGGCCCATCCGGAGCTGTTATTTGCCTGCCTGAATGAAGGTCCCGTATTGTCCAAAAAAAAGCAGCCCGAAGGCCGCGAAGAGCGGCTTACGCTGCTTGAAACGCTCGATCCCGGCGTACGTCGCTTTGTTTCCGACACGCTCCGGCAGTACCCGCGGTCTGCCTTTGCCACAGATGACCTGCTCGATGCAGCCGTGCTGGCACTTTGTGCATCCCACCCCGCCTTAATCCGGGAGCCGCTTGACCCTGAACCGCTTCACGACAGGCTCGGCCAGCCAATGAATATGATGCTTGTACGACTCCGTGCATAAGAAGGGGCTGCTCCGCGGTCAATCCCGGAGCAGCCCCTTCTATCAGCTTGCATCGTATAGGACCCGGAAAGTCCGCGGTACCTCTCCCGGGTCAATCTATTTCAACGAGTACCCGCCGTCAACGACGAGCTCGGTGCCAATGACATAAGAGGCAGCGTCTGAGGCTAAAAACCGGACAGCTGCGACAATTTCAGATGGATCGGCATACGATCCGCGCGGTGCTTCCTTTGAGGCTTTATCAAAGGATTCTTCGTTCCCATATGCTTTCACGGCCAGCTTTGTCTTTGTAGGACCGGGAGAAATACAGTTGACGCGTATACCTTGTCTCGCAAAACGCAGCGCCGTGCTTTTCGTCATGGCTTTAACGGCTGCCTTTGTTCCGCTGTATGCCGGAAGCATCGGATTGACTTTGTCGTTTCCGAGGATAGCGGCGTTGTTAATGATCGCACCGGATTTCTGCTTCTGCATTTGCTGAAGCGTATACTTCATATACAGAAACAACGCGGTCTGGTTCACTGCGATGAGTTCATCCCAGTCTTCTTCCTTTACCCGTGCGAGCGGGCCACTGCCAAGTGAAAGGACGCCTGAGTTGTTAAACAAAATGTCGATCTGCTCTTCTTCTTCCAACAGCTTCTCAAAAAAATCAGCTACTTCCTGACGATTCGTGTTATCAACTTTATGAAAGTGGGCAGTGCTTCCGGCTTCCTGCTCCACGGATTTTCCTTCATCTTCCCGTCTTCCTGTGAAGTAAACGCGCGCACCGCGTTCAGCAAACTGCTTGACGGCTTCTGCGCCGATTCCGGAAGTCCCGCCGTTGACGAGAACAACCTTCCCTTCAAAGTGTTCCATTCCTATCCGCCTCCAGTATTGTTGAGCTTTTGTTTAATATATTCCCAATCTATGTATAACTAAACCTGTTTGATATGTGATTTTATGTAGTCGTGTTTCCAGGCTTTCACGTGCTGCCAGGTCTTCAAAGTCGTTTGATGTTGAACGGAAGGCCAGATAAGCGGAGAAGGACGGCATAGAAATGATAAACAGTTAACGAGAATAACCTTTTCATCTAAAGGATGGGAGGAGGCTTTCAGCGTACACCCTGAAAGGCAGCGGCATTTTACTTCGTTAAAAAGCGTGAGCGGACGATCGAAAACTCGATCGTCCGCTCATATGCTGCGCGCTAACGTGTTCAGGTAGTGGAGCTGTTTTCGGGAAAAAGAATATCACCGTTTTGCCCTGCGTTCTCCATCACCGCGCGGCTCAGTTTTTCCGGCGGATACGGCTTCGTCAAGTAGCGGGCGATACCGAATTCCTCTGTTTTTTCTTCTGCTTCATCGAGCGCTGAGGAAATGACGATCGGAATGTCCTTTGTGGCAGCATCCTGTTTCATTCGCTGAACCAGATCCCAGCCGTTCCCTCCTTCGCCGAGCATCAGGTCAATCACAGCCGCTGACGGCGGGGTTTCCTTCATCGCGTTCAGGGCAGCTTCCGCGTGTAAATAATGGACTACCCGGTATCCGTTTGTTTTCAGCTCCTCTGACAGCAGCAGAGCGAGACTCGCATCGTCTTCCACGATCACAACGGTTTCGCCGTTCACATTCGGCTCCCGGTCGTCAGACGGCTGTGCGTTTACGAGCAGTGGAAGTTCGACAGTAAACGTGGAGCCTGTTCCCTCTACGGAATCTACGAAGATTCTGCCGCCATGTTTCTCGACGATTTCCCGGCAAATCGCGAGACCGAGTCCCGTACCGCCGATGTTGCGGCGGTCGCTCTGGTCAATTCGCTGGAACTTCTGAAACAGTCTGGCGATTTCTGCCTCTGGAATACCGAGTCCTTCATCAGACACGCTAAGCCGCAGCAGATCCTCTTGAGCGGCAAGCTTCACTTTCACAGCTCCGCCTTCAGGGGAAAACTTCACAGCGTTGCTGATCAAGTTCGTCAGCACCTGCTGCATCCGCTCTCCGTCTGCTTCAACTGTTACTCCGCCTGCCGTATCCTCAAACAGAAGCTCATGCGTCGTCACGTGACGGAACTGGTACATTGTTTCGAGAACCAGCTGATCGAGCTGTATGTTTTCCATCCGGTACGGCTGACTGCCGGCCTCCATTCGCTGCAGATCCAGAAAATCATTAATCAAATTGGTCAGACGCTTCGCTTCTTTATGAATCGTCGTAATGTATTTTTTTTGACGCTCCGGCTTCAGCTCTTTCTTTAAGAGCAGCTCTGTAAAGCCTAACACGCTGGAAAGCGGCGTCCGCAGCTCATGGCTTACCGTGCTGACGAGCTCGGATTTCATGCGGTCGAGCTCCGATTCCCTCGTACGATCACGGTAAACAAAAATGGTGCCGATGCGCTTATCGTCGTCAAAGACAGGTGTTCCGTACACGCTGTACACGACGGAGCCTTCTTCATGCTGTATCGTAAATTCATGAGAAGCCGATCCCGACTGCCGGTGAACCATGTCCTCAAAGAAGCGTTCCAGCTCCCCCGGTTCATCCACAAGCTGGAGAAGACTGGACGGCCACTCCCCAGGAACCAGCTCCGCTGCGGCCCGGTTTTCCTGAAGGCGAATTCCCTCGCCGTCAATCAGCTGAATGCCTTCATTGACAGTGTCGAGTATGGTTTGACTGATTTGCCGCGATGTCGCAATCTCTTCATGAATGAGGACACGCTGCAGACCGATCCCTACATGGCTCATCAGGGCCTCGATTTCTTCCATTTCTTCTTCTGTAAACCGTTTCCCGATCGTAGTAGCGGCAAAGATAGCGTAAATGTGCCCTTCAGCGTCTCTCACAGCTGTATAATAATCGGTCACATCTGCTTCAGGTGCGATCCCTTTATCCGAGGCTTCCGCCGGGCGTGTGATGATGACACGTTTCTCGTTTAACAGACGTTTAACCCAGACTGCTTTATCCGCCTCCCGCCAGGATTCGATCATCGCCTCCGTCATGTTGGCTGAACGAAAATCACTGGTATCCACCATACAGAACATGCTGCGGTCGCTCGGATAAAGCTCGTTCACGTAAGCGAAAACGGCGCTGAGAAGCTCCTGGCGGTCAAGGCGGGTCGACATCGTTTCATTCAACAGGCTGAAACGGTCCACCTTGCGTTTTTCCCGATCCGCTTCTTCCAGCAGCTCCTGCAGCGAATCCTGCTGTGCTTTCAGCTCTTCATTCTGAGCCTGCATCTCTTCCTCGTTCTGCTGCAGGGTGAGCGCCATATTCATGAAAGATCGGCCAAGCACGCCCAGCTCATCATTGCGGGTCGCTGCCTCTATGTCGATCGCTTCCCCTTCTGCCAGCTTATCGGAAGCTTCCGTCAGCTCTTCCACCGGTACAATCAGTTTCCGCAGCATACGCTGGGACGCAAATAAAATCGCAAAAAAGACGAGCATTCCAAACCCAAAGGAGAGCAACAGATTCGTCATACTCGCACTCAGCGCGGATTCATACTCCTGCTGCAAGTCAGCGAAAACGGTATTCCGCAGCTCAGATGCTTCATCGAAAAGCCCGTTAATCTGCGCTACCGAACCTTCCTGGCCGAAGCTGCGAAGCCCTTCGTAATCATCGGCAGCTACGAGTGCCACAGCGGTTGGCAGAATGTCCGATTCATAAGTAATCAAAAATGACCGAAGCTCTGCAGCAAACAAGCTTTCCTCCTCTGTTAATTCAAGCTCTTCCATCCGGTCAAGCCCGGCAAGAAGCGCCCTTAGATCCAGCTCTGTGTGGCGGAGATCTTCAGGATCCTGATAGGCATAGTAGGACCTCGCACGAAAAAACAGTTCGTTCAGCCGTTCTGATACCGCATCGACGGCTTCATACCGCTCTGTCAGCTGCTCCCGTGCTTTTTCCTTCTGATTCTGGTCATAAATTAAATAGCCTGTAACCGCAGCTGTCACAATGAGAACAACGGCAACGAAAATAGCCGCCTTTTGTATGTAGCTGCTGCGAATGGAACGTTTCATCATAAAATATCCTCCACGAGCGCTTCCAGTTCTTCCGGACTGAACGGTTTTGCCATAAAATAATCGGCTCCTGCAGCGAGGGCGCGCTGCTTATCCTGCTCCTGTGCTTTAGCAGTCAGCATGATAACAGGCATATTCCGCTGTTCATCCGACAGGCTTTCCAGCACTTCCATTCCTGTTTTCTCCGGCATCATATAATCGACGACGAGTAAATCAAACGAGGCTTCGCTAAGCTTTTGCAGCGCATCCGCCCCATCCTCTGCTTCTGTAATATCATGACCGAGATCCTCCAGCGTATCGGTGATCAGCATGCGCAGAATCTCTTCATCATCTGCAACTAAAATTCGTTTCACGATCAGGCTCCTTTCTGCTCTTCTTCAATTCCTTTTCGCTTCATATCGCCCCAGGACTGCTTCTTCTTCAGGACAGAGAACAATCCGACAACGCGGCACCAGACCATAAACGGACGGAACCAGAATGATTCGGTGAGCGCCCAGAAATACAAAACGAGGATGCTCTTCATATCCCGGTACTTGTGATACGTCCATTCCTCCAGCAGCACCGCCAGTGCAGAAAGCAGCGAGCCGTACAGGATCGTGACAATGATCATGAGCGTCGTCACTTCCGGATTCACTAACCCGAACACGAGACCGGCTATGATAATAAAATAACCGAGAAATTCAAAGACGGAGCTGAGCAGCTCCACAAAAAAATAATACGGCATGGAAAACAGGCCGATGCCTTTATATTTTGGATTAAACATCATCTTCTTATGACGCCAGAGCGTCTGGGCAAGCCCTTTCTGCCAGCGGATCCGCTGCGATTTCAGCGATTTGACATCAGATGGCGCTTCCGTCCAGCAGACAGGGTCCTGAATGTATTCAATGCGCTGGGTTGATTTTTCATCCTTGAGCATTTTATGCAGCCGCACGATCAGCTCCATGTCTTCTCCGATCGTTTTCGTTTCATAGCCCCCGGCCCGGATCACCCGCTGCTTTTCAAACACGCCGAACGCGCCGGATATGATCAGCAGAACGTTGACCCGGCTGAGCCCCAGCCTCCCGATTAAAAACGCCCGGAAGTATTCCACGATCTGCATGATTGCGAGCGGCTGCTTCGGCAGGGCAATTTTTTCCACGACGCTGCGGCGGATTTCCGATCCGTTAGCGATCCGGACCGTCCCGCCTGTGCAGGTAACTCCGCCGTTTGAATCAATGATCGGTTTCATCGTCTTCAAGAGGGCGTCCCGCTCCAGAATGGAGTCCCCGTCGATCGCTGCAAAATAAGGGTATCTGGAAAAGTTAATGCCTGCATTCAGCGCATCGGCTTTTCCGCCGTTATCCTTTTCCAGCAGCCAGACGTTTTTATGGGTGCGGGAGCGGTACACGTGGTTCACCTGCGCAGTCGGAAAATGCTGTCGAATCGGTGAGTTTACTTTTTCCATGTTAAATGACGTCAGCATTTTCTCATTCGTTTTATCTTTGGAACCGTCGTTAATGACGATAATTTCAAACTCCGGATACTTCAGCGCAAGCAGCGAACGGACCGTAGAAACGACCCCGAGCTCTTCATTATAAGCAGGAACGAGCACAGAGACAGGATACGTATCCTCGCTCTCGGTGAGCTCTTCTATCGGTTCATCGCGGTCCAGTCCGTGCTCGCGGCGGATTTTCGGCATCGACATAAAAAAGAGAATCAGGTAAATGCCGCCTACGATCAGCATGTAGGCGATGATCATGTAACCAGTGATCGTCAAGAGAAGTGAAAGGATGTCCATGTTTACCGCTCCCCTTCCGCTTTTGCTGTCAGCGTCCGCGCTGCCATATCCCGTGCAAAGCGGTCTTCATGATTATTCCGTGCGTATTCCAGCAGAATTTCGCCATCTGAAAAGCTCTGCAGCGCTTCAGCTGCGGCATAGCGGACCCACCATTCCGAGTCTGCAAGCAGCTCCAGCAGCTCATCCCTCCGGTTTTCCAGAGAAAGAACGGCCGCCGTTTTACAGGCATACATCCGCTCTTCCCAATGGTCTGAACGGAAAAAGGGATCGATCAGCGCCGGTGTATTCATATACTGAAAGGCACCGATGCTCCGCATCGCCTTTAACCGGATTTCCTTATTCGTATGATGAAGCGCCCGCTCCACATCCGGCAGAAATTCCAGCAGCCCCCGTTCCCCAATGTGAACAATAAGCGCCTGGAAGAGCTCCGGGTGCGCTTCAGAGTCAAGCCGGTTTACTAGGTGCCGAAGCTCTTCTTCGGGGAGCCTCCGCAGGATTTCTTTTTGAAAGACGACTCCGGTCGTGTCTTCACGAAGCAATTCATCAACCGCACCAGTATGGCCGAGTGATGCAAGTGTCCGGACTGCCTGCCTGTATTCTTCTGTTCCCTGCTGCAGCCGGTTGATGTGGGTATCCACAGCATCAGCCATCTGCGTCAAATGCAGGTCTTCAATAAAGTAGAGCGTATTCATCCGTTCCGCCCAATTGCCTTTACGGAGACGCTTTTTATAAACCGGCAGCAGCTCCTGTTCAGCAAAGAGCTGAAGCCGCTCCTGTTCGCCGGTGTTTTCCGTTATCAGCGCCAGCCGGTCGAGCACCTTCTCGATGATCGCCACCTTCAGCTGGCCCCGTTCCGGAAAATCAGGCAGATGCTGCTCTTCACCAGAAGCGTAGGACACCATTTTCGGCAGCAGATTTTCATAATGCGCCTGCAGTGCTTCCTCATAGCGGAGTGCGCGCGACTTCATCAAAAGCAAATAGACGAGCAGCACCAGCTGCAAAGCGACAAACAGTATGATCAGCCACACAGCCCACATCATCAGGCAAACACCCTTTCCATTAATCTTGTCATGCGGGCAGCCACTTCCCTTACTCGGAAGGGCTTGACCATATAATCATCTGCGCCAAGCTCCAGTGCCCGCGCAATTTCGGCCTCGCTTTTTCTGGCCGTAAGCATCGACACGAGTATTCGTTCTTTCGGATACGAGCTGCGCACTTCCGTCAACACATCAATGCCGTCAAGCTTCGGCATCATGCCGTCCAGGAGCAGAAAGTAATAATCATTTTCCCGATACCAGTTATCCTCTAAAAATGCGGCACCGTCCGGATAACTGCGGAAACGGACGATTTTGCCTGCAAACTCCGTCCGGCGCTGCATGTACTGTCGCAGCATATCCCGCACCACTTCGTCATCGTCGACGACAATCACCTGCACGACTCCCTGCTCAACCGCATCTGCGATCCCTTCTTTATAGGGAACCGTTCGGCCCCGGCCGTGCCGCTTGGCGTAATACAGCGCCTGATCGGCTTTTTCAAGCAGCTCCTCCGGATGGAAGGACTCCTTCTCAGGG
The DNA here is from genome assembly GCF_052061695.1 of Alkalicoccus luteus. Taxonomy (NCBI): domain Bacteria; kingdom Bacillati; phylum Bacillota; class Bacilli; order Caryophanales; family Bacillaceae; genus Alkalicoccus; species Alkalicoccus luteus. The sequence continues at coordinate 59,127 of NZ_JBPZEY010000007.1, read as the reverse complement.
GTCGAAATGCCGGCAGAAAACTTCAGCTTGACTCCGCTTTCCTCCAGCGGACGCTGCTCCAGTCGTTCCCTCAGCTGATCCATGCGGTATTCTGCCTGCTCCGGTCCGGCATCTTCCATAATGACGACGAATTCTTCGCCGCCATAGCGGTACAGGCTCTCTCCTGCTCCGAGCAGCGCTTCTGTTTCATCCACAAACAGGCGGAGTGCTTCATCCCCGGTGCTGTGTCCATATGTGTCGTTGATCTTTTTAAAATAATCCAGATCACAAAGAATGAGGGAAAACGAAACGGCTGCTTCTTTCGCTTTTTCCTGCAGGACAGCCATATCCTGAAACAAGCGCTTGCGGTTTCGCGCACCAGTCAGCTCATCCTGCAGTGCCGAATTCCAGATGCGCTCCTGAAGCTGCAGCCGGTTTTTTAAAAAGGGAAAAAACAGCTCCTGCTGCAGCGGTTTGCTGATAAAGTCCATTGCTCCCTGTTCATAAGCGCTGATCCGTTCTTCCAGACCTGCCCCTGCCCCCAGCAGGACAATCGGGGTAAAGTCGCTCACGGCCTTGTCACGAATCCGGCTGAACACGCTCTCCCCATTTAAAGCTGGCATGAGCGCGTCTAAAATAACGAGCTTCGGACGGAACTCATAAAACATGTCGATTCCTTTTTCACCGGTCATCGCCAGCAAAGCCTGGTACCCATTTGATTCCAGCAGTTCTTTTGCATAGGCAATAAACTCTACATCATCGTCAATCACCAGGATAAAAGGTGTCTCTTCCTCCGGCTCGGGCTCAGGCTCCTTTAATACCGGCTGTTCCCTGCTCGGCATGAGCTGCTCAAGCATCGGTTTCCAGGTTGACCGCGGCAGCACTGAGTGTCCCGTTTCTGACAGCTGTTCCAGCCTGACTGACGCCGCCTCATACACGTCCGTCATTCCAACGGTTCCTGCTGTGCCTTTCACGTTATGAAAAAAGCGGTACAATTCATCTTCGCGAATATCCCCTGACTGCTCCCAGAGCTCCAGTGTCTTCTCGATCCGCTTATACACCATCTGCTGATATCGTTCCATATTGAAGCTCCTTTTATACAAATTAAAGTTATAGACGTCGTTTCTTCTAAGCTGTTACTTCCATTATAGGTTTTTTTACTCAAAAAAACGACAGAATAAACATCCTGTCGCTACTTAAAGATAGATAATGGAAGATACGCAGAGACGAGGTAGTGCGGAATATCCACTACTTCACTCAGCTTCAAGTCAACTGCGGTGCTGCAAAGCATGTATGCTTCGACGTCTGAAAGGCCGTATGTGTGGCTGATATGCTCAATCATGTAACTCACTGCTTTGCGGCAGGCCGTCATCAGATCCTCACCAAAGCCGGTAGTGACATAATAGCGCTGGTCAGGCGGACCGTGAACGAGCGGGCCTTTCGTCTCAAACTGCGGCTCCTTGATCTGCCTTCCTTTATGCAGCTGAAACTTCAGCTCGATGTCCATCGGCGCCTCAATCGCTGTGCCGCATACTTCCCCGTCTCCCTGGGCAGCATGCGTGTCTCCTACGGAAAACATCGCTCCCTCCACCCACACCGGCAGGTACAGCTTGGTTCCCCGCGTTAAGTGACGGATGTCCATGTTGCCTCCGTTTTGACGCGGCGGTACAACGCTGTGTGCTCCTTGTTCAGCGAGAGCCGTGCCGATCGTGCCTGGAAACGGTGCGATTGGAATCTCGATCCCGTGAAGGAATTCCGCTTTCCCCTGTTCCAGGTCCCAGATTTTTAAAGCAGCCTCCTGAAAATGCTCGCTCAGCAGTCCGAATCCAGGAATGACGCCCGTCCAGCCCCAGCTTTGCGGACCAAAACCGAGAATTTCCACTTCCAGCGTATCGCCCGGTTTGGCTCCCTTGACGTAAACGGGTCCGTTTACGGGGTTTACTTTGTCAAAATCCAATTTCGCCACGTCCTGCGCGGTAGACGTTTTGGACAGCTGACCGGCAGACGAGTCCGTTACTTCAAAGCCGATTTCCTCACCCGGCTCTGCCTCATATACCGGTTCAAGCGACCGGTCCCAGACAAAATGATGGTGGTGACGGTGAATGGTATGATTCATTCTGCACATCCTCCTCTCCAATCTGCTTCCATATTATCACGTCTATGGATTGACTAAAAAACAAACGCCCTGATAGTGAAAACGCTATCATAAAAATACCTCGTTTATTTGCGTCCAAGTGGTTGTTATTACGCATTATCCTCTATATAATGTCCTTTATACGAAAACATTTGTACCGTAAATAGAGACAATCAGGAGTGAGCGGGGATGGCACAACAGATGAATGTAGGACTACTTGGCTTCGGCACGGTAGGAACCGGAGTACTTGAAATTATTGAGCAGCATCAGGATAAATTAGCTCACCAGATCGGAGCACCGGTAAAAGTAAAGAAAGTGCTCGTATCAAGTCTGGACAAGGACCGCGGCCCGGCCGCTGCACATACAGAGCTTACGACGAATGCAGATGATATTCTTCTCGATGAGGACATTGATGTGGTCGTAGAAGTGATGGGCGGCATGGAGCAGGCACGCGACTATATGAAAAAAGCGCTGGAGCACGGCAAGCATGTTGTTACAGCCAATAAAGATGTGATGGCTGTACACGGCAGCGAGCTGCTGAAAACAGCAAACGAGCAAAAATGCGATTTATTTTATGAGGCAAGCGTCGCCGGCGGCATTCCGATTCTGCGCACGATCGTGGAGGGGCTGGCCTCCGACCGGATCACGAAGATGATGGGGATCGTCAACGGTACGACAAACTATATTTTGACCCAGATGACGAAAGAAGGACGTCTCTATGAAGACGTGTTAAAAGAAGCACAGGCGCTCGGCTACGCAGAAGCGGATCCGACCGCTGATGTGGAGGGACTTGACGCTGCGAGAAAGATTGCGATTCTCGGCACGCTCGGCTTTTCCATGAACCTTGATCTGGATGATGTGTCGGTTTCGGGCATCAGCAGGGTGACGAGCCAGGATCTGCAGTACAGCAAGCAGCTCGGCTATACGATGAAGCTGATCGGGATTGCTGTCCGTGACGGCGATAAAGTGGAGGTGAGCGTGCAGCCGACGCTCGTTCCGCATGAGCATCCGCTTGCGTCTGTCGATGACGAGTTTAACGCCGTTTACGTCTACGGGGAAGCGGTCGGGGAAACGATGTTTTACGGTCCCGGCGCCGGCAAGCTGCCGACGGCTACCGCTGTCGTTTCCGACTTAGTGGAAGTATTGAAAAACAAGCGGCTCGGGGTCACCGGCAACTCTGCTGTCATTCCTCAGTTTGAGAAGCAGCTGAAAACCGATGAAGAAATCCGTTCGAAGTACTTCCTGCGGATTCACGCAAAAGACAAGCGCGGCACGTTTGCAGCATTGACCCGCATTTTCGACGAGCATAACGTCAGCTTGGAAAAGATCCTGCAGGTACCGCTGAACGAAGGCCGCCTGGCGGAAATCATTGTAGTCACTCATGAAGTAACGAAAAAAGATTATGAGGAAGTACTGGAGCGCCTTCAGGACGAGGATGTTGTCGTCGAGATTAAGAGCAGCTACCGTACGGAAGGAGACATGTCATAATGCTGTGGCGCGGACTATTAGAAGAATATAAGGAATATCTGCCAGTAACTGAAGATACACCAATGCTTTCGCTGCAGGAGGGCAATACACCGCTGCTGCCGATGAAGCATCTTTCTGAGAAGCTCGGCGTAGAATTGTACGTGAAATACGACGGTGCCAACCCGACCGGCTCATTCAAAGACCGCGGCATGGTCATGGCTGTTGCCAAAGCGAAGGAATCTGGAAGCGAAGCGATCATGTGCGCTTCTACCGGAAACACGTCAGCTGCCGCTGCCGCTTATGCGGCTCAGGCAAAAATGCGCTGCCTGATCGTCATTCCGGACGGGAAAATTGCCATGGGCAAGCTCGCGCAGGCGGTCGTCTACGGGGCTGAAATCGTCAGCATCGAAGGAAACTTCGACAATGCGCTGCAGATGGTGCGCAACTTGGAAAAACAGACGCCGATCACGCTTGTAAACTCGGTGAACCCGTACCGGATTGAAGGACAGAAAACGGCCGCCTTTGAAGTGGTGGACGCACTCGGCAGCGCGCCGGACGTCCTGACGATTCCCGTCGGCAACGCCGGCAACATCACGGCCTACTGGAAAGGGTTTGAAGAGTATCACAAAGCGCGAGGAACAGGACTCCCGCAAATGCGCGGCTTCGAAGCAGAAGGGTCAGCGGCGATCGTGCAAAACAAAGTCATCGATCAGCCGGAAACACTCGCAACCGCGATCCGGATCGGCAACCCGGCAAGCTGGGATAAGGCAGTAAACGCTGCATCAGCTTCCGGCGGCGCGATTGACTTTGTCACAGACGATGAAATCGTCGCAGCCTACAAGCTGCTCGCGCGCGAAGAAGGCGTGTTCGCCGAGCCGGCTTCTGCCGCTTCTGTAGCCGGCCTGATCAAACAGATCGAATCCGGCGAAATCAAAAAGGGCTCCCGCGTCGTTTCTGTACTGACTGGAAACGGACTGAAGGATCCGAATACGGCGATCGATACCGCTCCTGTGCAGCCTGTCAAGCTGCCAAATGATGAGCAGGTCGTCTTTGATCATATGCTTGGAAGGGTGAAGCAGTCATGAATCAGCAGTGGAAAATCCGCGTTCCGGCAAGCACCGCCAACCTGGGTCCCGGCTTTGACTCCATCGGCATGGCGCTGAACCGCTACTTGACGCTGTATGCAGAGCCGGCTGACGAATGGGTATTCGAAGCGGACTCTCCTCATCTTGAGGGCATTCCCGCCGGAAAAGAAAACCTGATTTATATCATCGCCGAATGGATCGCAGAAAAGTATGACGTCGCCCTTCCCGCCGCCCGCGTCAAAATGGAGAGCGACATCCCTCTTTCCCGCGGGTTTGGAAGCAGCGCCACGGCCATCGTAGCCGGCATTGAGCTTGCGGATGTGCTCTGCGATCTGCAGCTGACGCGCGAAGACAAAGCGCACTGGTCAAGCCTGTATGAAGGACATCCGGATAACGTCGTTCCCTCCATTTACGGCGGGCTCGTCATCGGCAGCCAGTACGAAGAGGACACATACCTTGTGCACGCCGGCGTGCCGGACATTGATCTCGTCGCGGTCATCCCGTCGTATGAACTCAGCACGAAGGAATCGCGCGATACGCTTCCAGAAGGCTTTTCCTATAAGGCAGCCGTCAACGCCAGCAGCGCGGCGAACGTGCTGACCGCTGCCATTATGCAGAACAACTGGGAGCTCGCCGGCAAAATGATGAAAAACGACCTGTTTCACCGGCCGTACCGCCTCCCTTCCATTCCGGAATGGCAGCGGGCCGAAACGCTGATCGACGAGCTTCCGGTATACGGTGCGACGCTGAGCGGCGCCGGTCCGATCATTTTGTTTTTTATCCCAAAAGGAAAAGGCAAAGAAGTGCTGCTCCAGCTCCGTTCCCACTATCAGGAGCAGGCAGTGGAACAAGTCGAAGTCGACGCAGGAGGCTCCTTCGTGGAGGCGATCCCCTGCCGCGAAGCAGTTCGACGATAGAACGTGACGAAAAGCCCGAAGCCGCGCGTTGCGGCCTCGGGCTTTTAATGTGTATGAGGGGGTCGGACGAGATATCGGTGCAAAATGATAAGTTCCGATGCGAACGTGAAAACGTCAGGCATGCAAATGATTAAATTTTCGCTATCGCGAACAGAGGGTGATAACCGTAATAAGATACAGTCCGGAAATGATAAGTTGAGGACGGAGAATGAAAAGTTGGAAGGCTGAAATGAAACGTTTCCGCCCCCAAATAAAAACTTTCATCAGAGAATTCCAGTCATCAGGAAGCTTCCAGCTCCCGGAAGCGATCCGACATTACAGACAGTTGGCTACATGGAGAAAAATACTGCACCTCCTTTCTGCCTCGCTGCATGCGTTTAAGACGAAACATACACATTTTCACAAGGCAGCACGCATGGAAAAACCGGAAGCTTCAGTTGCTCCCGGTTCTCTTTCACTATGCGGCTTTTGGACGGCGGCTCTGCGGCATCCGCTTCTGGATCCAGTCGCGGCCCAGTAGGTGGGTGCGCAGGTAAGGAATCACCCAGCGGTCCCCGCCGAAGCGGCCTGCGTTGGCACCCGCAGCGAGAATGAAGATGGTAACCAGGACGAGCAAAGGATTCGTAGAGATCGTTCCAGCGAACAGGAATGCGAAGTTCATCACGATTCCAAAGAACGCAGCAGCAGTAGTGAACACACCGAGGATCAGTCCCAATCCGACAAGCAGTTCACCCCAGGCGACCATAAAGCTGAAGAGGCCGGCATTCGGCAATGCTATATGTTCAATAAAGGCGTGGTAGGTAGGATATTGTGCGGCAACATCAGCATTGGCTACAACGCCCTGCAGATAGCCGGAAGCATCAAATCCTCCAACTACCTTGCCCCACCCTGCAGTCAACCAGGCCCAACCTAGATATAGGCGGAGAAACGTGAGAATACCAGCAGCAATTCGATTGTTCCGTAAGAAGTCCATAAACATGATTAATTCCTCCTAAGATTGTTATAAGTTTGGTTTGGAAGAAAAGCTGCTCACGTTTCTTGTCCATGATGGACGGAACAAAGTGCTTCCGGCTCTGCGCGCTGGGATGACCGGATGTTAGTTTGTGAATTAGTGAGCAACCTTTCTATAGGTATACTATAGCACACACTTGTGAATTACTGAGCATAAACCTTGTGTCTAATTTGTGAAATATTGAGCAAATAATTCGGCCGTGAAAATCTGCACATTTCTAAACACTTGTTCTTCCCAATCTTTCACAAAAGACAGTTCGACCAGAAGCAAAAGTAGTTAATCGATTTGAATGATTAAATGCTATCCAGGAGACGAAACGCGTTTCATATGAAATAGTGCACGGAACAAACGAAACAATAGTAAATAACCCTTTCTTTTTTACTCACTTACTCCCATAATGTAGTAGGGTTATATTATTTTATTACTAAAAGGGGTTGTCTTTTTGAGGAAAGCAGTTTTTACAACTACGATTGGTGTTGCTCTTCTACTCACAGCATGCGGGGATGCTGAGAATAATGGTAACGCAAATGAGAACGAAGCTAATGCAGCTTTGAATAACAATGAGAACGATATGAATAATGACGATGTGCATGAGGACAATAATGAGCAAGATAACGAGAACGAAGAGTTAGAAGAAGAGAACGAAGAAAATGCTGAAGCTGATGAAGAAATGAACGGAAACGAAGAAGACGCTGCAGATGAAATTGCAGAAGACGGTTGGGAAACAGAAGTTGGGGAAACGATTGAAAATGAAGGTGGGACGTTTACCCTTCATGCAAGACAAGATGATATTGATACAATTGAAACTGGGCCCGTTGTCATTGATATTGAACAAGTAAATGCGCAGTCTGGTGAACTGTCTCAGCAAATGGCTGACATGCTGGAAACGGAAGAGCTTGAAATGATCCAAATGGATCTTACTGTCGAAAACACTGCAGATGAAGATATCACTTTCTACGTTTCTCAAGCAACGATCGCTACGAGTACTGGAGAGCAGCTTGAATCAGATATGTGGCTCTCCGATCATATCGATGGTGACATGATGTCAGGAACTTCTCACAATGGTACCTTCTTCTTCGTATTAGAAAACTCTGCAGCGGAAGATGTTGAAAGCGTTCGAATCACATGGAGCTCCCCTACTAATGAGGATTGGGAAGATATTGGAGAAGATGTAGACATTGAAGTTGAGTTTTAAAAAGTGAAGCCTTTCGAGGCTTTTCTTTTCTCGTTAAAAAGAACGTACGTTCGTGTATTTCAAGTGGAAGGATACCTCTTTAAAACGTGAGTTATACATACAGAGACTTTTAGTTAAACTTCGTGTCTATTTCATTCGCCATCGTATATCGGAAAACAACTATTCAGACCAGTTTAATGAATGTATTGAAGGGAATCTGTAAGGAAAGAAAATTCGCTCCCAAACACTGCTGTTAATCACCTTCTTCGAACATACATTCCAATGAAAAACATAAAAAAACCCTTGTCTATCAAGGGTTTCAGCGTTATTATGTATGGCGACCCTGAGAGGATTCGAACCTCCGACCTGCCGCTTAGGAGGCGGCTGCTCTATCCTGCTGAGCTACAGGGTCATCGAATGTGCCGTCTGCCTGAAAGGGGGAGACGGCACTGTTCATTATAGCGTAATCACCCGGCTTCTTCCACCCGAGGCTACTTGATTAATCCAAACTGGCGCAGGGCGTCTGCAAGTCCGTCCTCGCCTACGTGACCGGTTACGTGGGAAGCAGCCTTCAGTGCTTCCGGCACAGAGTTACCCATGGCAACACTGTTTTTTGTAAAAGAAAGCATTTCAATGTCATTCGGTCCGTCTCCGAATACGTATACATCGTCTCTGGTTGCACCAAGACGGTTCATCATGGCCTCAATTCCAATCGCTTTGGAGCCGCCGGACGGGATGATGTCTGTGGAGACTTCATGCCAACGGATAAAATCAAAGTCGTTGAATTCCTGTTCGTACGGCTTCTCTTCTCCATCGGTGCAGAACAGCAGCGTTTGGTAGATCGGCCGGCTGTTCAAGTACGTATCGTCAAATTCCGGATGATCAAACTTGAGCGATCCGATGCTCTCTTCAATGTGCGGGTGGTGCGGGACGTTTGCTTTCATGTCGCGATGATCCAAGTACACGAGTGGATGGTCATTCGTTTCTGCCATCGCCGTAAGGCGCTTCAGCTCCTCATACTTTAGCGGATTTTCGTGAATCGTTTCGCCTTCAAATTCCACGTATGAGCCGTTAAAGCTGACAAAGGAGCTGATGGAAAGCTTCTCTCGCAGCCGGCTGAACATAAATGGTGCCCGCCCCGTCGCGATCGCTGTATAGTGTCCGGCGTCCTGCAGCTCCTGAATCGCTGCGATTGTGGAATCCGGCAGTTTTTTCTCCTCATCTACAAGTGTTCCGTCTATGTCAAAAAAAAGCAGTTTTCGATCGGCCATCGTCTTCTGTCCCCTCTCTGGATATGGATGCTCCGTCCATTATAAGCCAACTAAACACCGTCGTACAGCGGTTTACAGACAACTTCGTGCAGTTAAGCGTTTACATGTGCGCGGCTTCCGGATAAAATCATTGTAGATTTCCTGCCAGTTGTTATAATAGAAGTTATCAGATTTTTGCGTCAGCAGGAGAGGGTGGAACCGCAGTGCCGATTAATGTCCCGAAAAACCTTCCGGCCAAGGATGTACTGGAAGGCGAAAATATTTTCGTCATGGAAGATGAGCGCGCGACAATGCAGGACATTCGTCCGCTTAACATCGTGATTTTGAACCTCATGCCGGAAAAAGAAAAAACAGAAGCCCACCTGCTCAGGCTGCTCGGAAACTCGCCGCTTCAGGTAAACATTACGTTTTTGCGCACGGTGACCTATCAGCCGAAAAATGTCAGCCACTCGCATCTGGAGGAGTTTTACAAGGACTTTGACAGCATTCGCGAGCACAAGTTTGACGGCATGATTATCACCGGTGCCCCGATTGAGCATCTTTCCTTTGAAGACGTGATTTATTGGAAGGAAATCACGGAGATCATGGACTGGGCGGAGCAGAACGTGACGTCGAGCTTACACATCTGCTGGGGGGCGCAGGCGGCCCTCTATCATCTGTATGGTATTCAAAAGGTGCCGCTTGAACAGAAGTGTTCCGGCATCTTCCGGCACCGGATTGATCCGGCCGTGAAGCAGATCGAGCTGCTGCGCGGCTTTGACGATGAGTTTATCGCCCCGCACTCACGCTACACGAATATTGCCGTCGATTCGACGCTGGAGCATGATGACCTGCTTCTGCTCGCTTCGTCGAAGGAAGCAGGGCCGTTTCTGTTAATGTCGAAGGACGGACGTCACGTCATGGCAACCGGCCATCTCGAATATGATACGGTCACGTTGAAAGAAGAGTATGAGCGCGATCTCGACCGCGGACTGAGCGTGCAGATTCCTGCTCATTATTTTCCGAACAATGATCCATCCGAAGCGCCGATGAACCGCTGGCGCTCTCATGCGCACCTGCTGTTTTCCAACTGGCTCAACTACTACGTTTACCAGCAGACACCGTTCGAATGGAATTGATCGTCTCGCTCCGGCCGCGTGCCGGGGCGTCTTTTTTGTATAAGGGGTTGTTTCGGTAATCGAAGGTCCTGTTTCATTCTGCCTGTAACGGGTATAAGAGCATATCCACATCACTTACAGGAGGAATTTTATGGGACAAATACCATCTAACTATACAATGATGCAATTTTTTGAATGGCACGTACCGAACGACGGCAAGCACTGGCAGCGTCTGAAGGAGCACGTGGAAGAGCTTCAGGGTGTTGGCATTAATGCTGTCTGGATTCCACCAGTAACAAAGGCAATCTCCCAGGATGACAATGGCTATGGCGTGTATGACCTTTATGATCTCGGAGAGTTTGATCAAAAAGGGACGGTCCGCACAAAGTACGGCACGAAGGAAGAGCTGCTGGAAGCGATTCATGCCTGTCACGATCATGATGTGATGGTTTACGCCGATATTGTGATGAACCATAAAGCCGGCGCAGATGAAACGGAAACGTTTGAAGTCGTGGAAGTTGACCCGGACAATCGCACCGACGTAATAAGCGATCCCTATGACATCGAAGGCTGGACCAAGTTCACGTTTCCCGGACGGGACGGCGAACACTCTGACTTCATCTGGCACTACTACCACTTTAATGGAACGGACTACGATCAAGCGGAAGAAAAGGATGCTGTCTTCCGGATTCTTGGCGATGGGAAGGAATGGAACGATCACGTCGATGATGAATTCGGCAACTACGATTATCTCATGTTCGCAAACATTGACTACAATCATCCGGAAGTTGTGGAAGAGACGTTGAACTGGGCAAAATGGTTTGCCGCTGAAACAGGCGTCGACGGCTTCCGACTCGATGCGATCAAGCATATTAATCACAACTTTATCTCTGACTTCATCTGGCAGGTACGGGAAGAACAGGGCGGCGGCTTTTACTTTGTCGGCGAATTTTGGAATCCGGACGCGGAAGCGAAAGAAGAGTTTTTGGAGTACGTCGACTACAGCATCGACTTATTTGATGTTGGTCTGCACTACCGGTTTCACGAGGCTTCAGAAAAAGGTGAAGACTTTGATCTGCGGACCATTTTTGAAGGGTCACTCGTGGAAAAGCATGAAGCGAACGTCGTGACGTTCGTCGACAATCATGACTCACAGCCGGGCGAATCGCTCGAATCCTGGGTCGATGACTGGTTCAAGCCGATGGCCTATGCTCTTATTTTACTGCGCGAAGACGGCTATCCGTGCGTCTTTTACGGCGACTACTACGGGATTGACGGCGATGAACCGATCGACGGTAAAAAGGAGATGCTGGATCCGCTCCTGCACGCCCGTAACCAGTACAGCTACGGCGAGCAGATCGACTATTTCGATCATCACAGCACCATCGGCTGGGTCCGGCTCGGTTCAGAGGACCATCCCGACTCCGGCTGTGCGGTCATTATGACGAACGGAGAGCCGGGGTCGAAAACGATGAACGTCGGCGAACACCGAGCCGGTGAAATATGGCATGATCTGACCGGCAGCGTAGAAGATGATATTGAAATTGATGAAGAAGGCAATGCAGACTTTCCTGTAGACGGCGGGAGTGTTTCTGTCTATGTAAAAAAAGAGTAACACCGTGCGTCTTCACCCATAAAAAGAGGCGCCGCTTCCTGACAGCGGCGCCTTTTTTCACGTTATACCGGTTCTTTTTCAAAGCATGCCTTATACAAGCTTTTGACGGCTAAATCGGCATCTTCTGCATTTACGCCAAACATCATGCTCACCTCAGAGGATCCTTGGTTGATCATCTTAATGTTCACGCCCGCTTCTGAGAGGGCCGTCGTCGCCTTAGATGCGACACCGACCGTGCTTGCCATGCCTTCTCCGACGACCATGACCATGGCAAGGTTCCGCTCGACATGCACCTCCTCCACATCGAGCTCTTCGCGAATCCGCTCGAGGATCCGCTTCTCAGCCGCATCGTTCAAATATTCTTCCCGAACGATAATGGACATATTGTCGATTCCGGACGGCGTATGCTCAAAGGAAATACCTTCTTCAGCTAAAATGTTCAGCAGGTTCCGGCCAAAGCCGACTTCCCGGTTCATCAAATATTTCGTCAGGTTAATCGTCACAAACCCGCTGTCGCTTGCAATGCCGATCACCGGCAGACCTTCCCGTTCCCGCTCAGCAGTGATGCGTGTTCCCGGCGCGTCCGGGTGATTCGTATTTTTGATGGCGACCGGCACTTTCTTTGCTACCACCGGCAGCAGCGCTTCATCGTGGAACACCGAAAATCCGGCATACGCAAGCTCCCGCATTTCCCGGTACGTCAGCTGCTTCATTTCTTTCGGGTTTTCAACGAGCGACGGGTTGACCGAGTAAACGGAATCCACATCTGTGAAATTCTCATAGAGGGACGCTTCGACACCAGCAGCGATGATCGAGCCGCTGATATCAGAACCGCCGCGCGGAAACGTCACGATATGCCCCGCTTTGGACACTCCGAAAAATCCAGGAATCACAAGAATGCCTTCCTCTTCGCGCAGCTTCTTCAGCCGCTCGTACGCTTCAGGCAGGATGCGGGCGTTTGCCGGTTCGTCTGTCACAACCATACCTGCTTCCTCAGGTGATACGTACCGGGCTGTTTCTCCTAACGACCGCAAATAGGCAGCCATGAGCTTGGCGTTCTCATTTTCACCACTTGCCATCAGCGCATCCATGAGCCGTGGCGGATCGGTTTTGTATTCGTCAATCAGCTTCCGCAGCTGCTGCTCTGTTTCGGCTGCCGGATTTCCCGACAGGCCAAGTCCGCGGACGATCGATTCATAGCGTTCTTTCACTGCCTGAAGACTTTCCTCAACAGGGCCATCCTCCAGTACGTCAGCTGCCAGGGTGACAAGCAGATCGGTTGTCTTGATGTCTTCTCCATGCCGTTTTCCGGGTGCGGAAACGACGATCAGCCTGCGTTCGCTGTCCGCACGGATAATGGTCGCTGCTTTTTCAAACTGCCCGGCGTCAGCCAGCGAGCTTCCGCCGAATTTTGCTACCTTTACCATATGCCTGTCCCCTTCTTTGTTTCTTTTAAATGTACAAATGTCCTCTTTGAAAAGACATAACGTAAGTATACTAAATCCGAACTCCTGCTTCAACAGGTAAAGCAGGCTTTTCAGCACGAATAAGAAAATCCCCGGAGGCTGGCTCCGGGGATAGAAAATGTTCTATTCTTCGATTGTTACTTCGTGTAGCTGGTAAAGGCCGTTTGGATGCTTCCAGAAGCCTTGTACTTCGTCACGAAGACCGACGAGGTAGTCAGAGTGATACAGATATAGCATTGGAGCTTCTTCTACGAGAATTTCCATCGCCTGCTCGTAAAGGTCTTCACGAGTAGCTTCATCTGTTTCTGTACGTGCATCGTCAAGCAGCTGGTCAAGCTCTTCGTTGTCCATGAAGGAACGGTTACCTGCTGCACCGTGCTGGCTGGAGTGGAACAGTGCGTACATACCGTAGTCGGCATCCGCTGTTACTGTTACCCAACCGAGGATGAACATGTCGTGCTCACCTTCAGCTGTGCTGTCGAGGTATGCGCCCCACTCAAGTACTTCGATCTCAGCGTTAACGCCGATCACGGAGAGCTGCGCCTGAACGAGTTCTGCAATCTGGATACGCTCTTCGCTGTCGTTCGTCCAGAGCGTGATGTCCATGCCGTCGCCGTAGCCAGCTTCTTCAAGCAGCTCCTGCGCGCGCTCTGGATCATAGCTAAGCTCTTCTACTTCATCAGAGAAACCGAATACGAGATCGTTGATCGGACCAACGGCCGGGTTTGCAGTCCCGCCAGTTGCACCTTCAATGATGTCGTCCTTGTTGATCGCCATTGTCAGTGCCTGACGCACCTGCTGGTCATCAAGCGGCTCCTGCTGCATGTTGAAGCCGATGTATGCAAGGCTTAAGCTTTCCTGCTCGTATACGCTGATACCGTCTGTTCCGTCTACACGGTTGCGGTCATCCGGACGTACAGGATAGATGATGCTGGCTGCACCAGTTTCAAGCTCACCAATCTGAGTCTGCGGCTCAGGAGTTACCTTAAATGTTACCTGGTCAACACCTGCAGGGTCACCCCAGTAGTCGTCATTGCGACTGAGCACTACTTCAGAGCCCGGGTTCCACTCTTCAAACTGGAAGAAACCAGTTCCGGAAGGATTTTCGTTCAGGTAGTCGCCCGGCTGTCCGCCATCTTCTGCCTGCTCATAGTCTGCTTCAATCGCTTCTTCACTGATGATGCTTCCGCCAGTATGAGCCAGGTGTGCCGGCAGTGGAGCGAAAGGAAACTCCGTGTGAAATTCTACTGTATAATCATCTACCGCGACAACTTCTTCAACCATTTCAAAGAGGAACGCACGCTCGGATGCAACATCCGGGTCCTGGATCCGCTCAAAAGTAGCGACAACGTCGTCAGCTGTAAAATCAGAACCATCGTGGAACGTCACGCCTTCACGGAGCGTGAACTGCCATACGTCTTCTTCTACATCTTCCCACTCTTCAGCAAGAAGCGGCTCGATTTCGCCTTCTTCAGACTGTGCTACAAGTGTTTCGTAGAGGTTGTGCTGCACGTTACTGGAAGGTACGTCGTTGGATCCTTGAGGATCAAGTGCAACGATGTCGGAAATCTGTGCGATAACGAGGTTATTCGGATCGAGATCCTCATCCGTCGCTTCGCCTTCTCCGTCAGCTGCTTCTTCGCCGTCGTTATTGTCGGCTGCTTCTTCGTTGTTGTTCTCTTCTGCCCCGTTGTCCGGTGCAGCGTTGTTGTCCCCGCCGCCGTTGTTATCCGGCTCGCTGGCACACGCCGCGAATGTCATGGCAGCAGCAGTCGTGATGAGCGCTGCTTTCAGCGTCTTGCTTTTTAGCATGATCGTTCCCCCTTAATGGTATCTCATATTTTTACATTCTTGCTCCACTTTAATTTACAATACGGTTCATAAAAAAACAAGTTCTTTTTTTCTGAAAATAATATATTGAGCAATTATTACTGCAATATAACTTCATCACCGCGTTAAAGGAATACAAGCTTTGTGCAATAAATCACTTGCTTGTTAACCTTTCTTACAAGCTTTTTTACAACATATGCCAGATTTAATTTACATACAAAACTATATTGTAAAAATATCTGTCTTTTTTGGGATTATCCCTTGTGTAAAAGTGTGTTAATGATATAATTTTTTCGTATCGTTTATTCAGTGTCCTATTATAATAGGAGGATAATGGCAATTAAGCGGTTACATTTGTCAAAATCAAATATATTTTGTGAAAGAGAGGTTTCGTTATGGCTGAGACAACTGTCAGACATGCCCCAAAGGATCCGAAGCGGATCAATCCATATTTGGAAAACTTCAAAACGGCCTGGCGTAAGCTTCGTCAGAACTATTTGGCGATGGCCGGCGGTATCTTGATTCTTTTCTTCATTATTACTGCCTTTGTCGGACCGATGCTGACGAGTCTGGATCCGAACATGCCGAATGTACAGGCACGGCTTCAAGGTCCGTCTTCTGAACACTGGTTTGGCACGGACCATCACGGACGTGACATCTTCACCCGTATTATTCATGGAATGTCGATCACATTATACATAGGATTCCTTTCAGTAGCGATCGGAATGGTGTTCGGGGTCGCACTCGGTATCGTCTCCGGCTACTACGGAAAAGCAATTGACGCGATCATCATGCGTACGATGGATGTGCTCCTTGCTTTTCCTGGTATCCTGCTTGCTCTTGGTATCGTAGCTGTTCTCGGACCGAGCATTAATAACGTTATTATTGCCATTTCCATTTTTTCTGTACCTGTATTTGCCCGAATCGTACGTGGTTCTACGCTCGCTGTGCGCCAGCTGGAATATGTCGATGCGGTGCGTGCACTCGGCGCGTCAGATTTCCGGATCATTTTCCGGCACATTCTGCCGAACATTATGTCGCCGATCATCGTTCAGGCAACCTTGTTTATCGCGACTGCGGTCTTGACAGCAAGCGGTCTTTCCTTCCTTGGTCTTGGAGCTCAGCCTCCGACACCGGAATGGGGAGCGATGCTGTCTGCTGGAAGAAACTATATGTGGGAGCATCCGCATATTGCCCTCTTCCCTGGTATTGCCATCGTCCTGGTCGTTCTTGCCTTCAACCTGTTTGGTGACGGAGTCCGTGACGCACTGGATCCGAAACTGAAAGCATAAAATAACGCAAGCGAGGTGAAACACTTTGATTAAATATACGATACGCCGCCTGCTTCAAACCATTCCGGTTATGTTCGGGGTGACGATCATCGTTTTTCTGATGATGCACCTCATTCCGGGGGACCCGGCTCAGATTATGGCTGGGGAGCGTGCGAGCGAAACACAGATTGAACAAATGCGTGACCGTCTCGGCCTGAATGATCCGCTTTATGTACAGTACGGCACGTTTGTCGGAAATGCTGTACAAGGTGATCTCGGCAACTCGATCCGCAGCGGACGTGCTGTCAGTGATGAAATCGGCGTCCGTTTCTGGATTACCGTAGAACTTGCCCTTTACAGTACGATTGTCAGCGTGTTTATCGGTATCATCGCCGGCGTTATTTCGGCGACAAGACGTAATTCTTTTTCTGACATGTTTATCATGGTCTTTGCCTTGTTCGGTCTGTCTATGCCGAACTTCTGGCTTGGTCTTATGCTGATTCAGTACTTAGCCTTGAACATTGAATGGATGCCAGTTTCCGGATGGGGCTCTCCGCAGGCGATTATTCTGCCTGTCATCACCCTAGGGACTGCCGGGGCCGCGATTATCGCCCGAATGATGCGCTCCAGTATGCTGGAAGTTATTCATCAGGATTACATCCGCACCGCCCGCGCTAAGGGGGTAAAGGAGCGTTATGTCATTTACAAGCACGCATTGCGCAATGCAATGATCCCGGTTGTCACGGTAGTTGGTCTTCAGTTCGGTACCCTTCTCGGCGGCGCCGTACTAACAGAAACCGTGTTTGCCATCAATGGGCTCGGACGTCTCGTCGTGGAAGCTATATCTCAGCGTGATTTCCCGATCGTTCAGGGGGCTGTACTGATTCTTGCTCTGTTGTTTGTGTTCGTTAACTTCCTTGTAGATATTTCCTATCGACTCCTCAACAAGCGGATCGAGCTGGATTAACCGATATTCCGACATTGAAAGGTGGGAAAAACGTTGGAACAAAAACCATCCATTATTAAAGTGGACGACCTCCAGACGTCCTTCTTTACCCATAAAGGGGAAATCAAGGCCGTAGACGGTGTACACTTTGACGTCCCGGCCGGAAAAACGCTCGGAATTGTGGGCGAATCCGGTTCAGGAAAAAGCATCACGTCCCTTTCTATCATGCGTTTGATTGAAGACCCGGGTAAAATCAAGGGCGGTCATATTTACTTCCACGGCGAGGACCTGCTTGAGAAAAGTGAAGCAGAAATGCGCCAGATCCGCGGGAATAAAATCTCGATGATCTTTCAGGAGCCAATGACGTCTCTGAACCCGGTCTACACCGTCGGCGACCAAATTGCGGAAGCTTATCAGATTCACCGCGGCATGTCCAAAAAGGAAGCTCTGAATAAAGCAGTTGATATGCTGGAACTCGTTGGTATTCCTTCTCCGAAGGCCCGGGTGAAAGCTTACCCGCACGAGCTCTCCGGCGGTATGCGCCAGCGCGCGATGATAGCGATTGCCCTCGCGTGTGATCCAGAGCTGCTGATTGCCGATGAGCCGACAACGGCTCTTGACGTGACGATTCAGGCACAGATTTTGCGCCTGATCAATAACTTGCAGAAGGACCTCGGCATGTCAATGATGCTGATCACACACGACCTCGGTGTTGTGGCGGAAACGTGCGATTACGTTGCCGTTATGTATGCAGGTAAAATCATTGAATATGCAGACGTGGAAACACTTTTCTCCAAGCCAAAGCATCCATATACGGTCGGCCTGCTGAAGTCGCTGCCACGTCACGACATCGATCAGGACGAGCTTGAAGTGATCCGCGGCATGGTTCCACGTCCGGATGAGCTTCCGGAAGGCTGCCGCTTCGCACCACGGTGCCCGTTTGCCCGTGATATGTGCCATGAACGACTGCCGGACCTTGAAGAGCTTGAAGACGGAAACCAAGTACGCTGCTGGATTCATACAGACCAGTGGGACGGACCGGAGGTGAACGTACGAGATGACTACTCCACAGCAGATCCTGAAAGTACAAAATCTTAAGCAGTACTTTCCGATCAAAGGCGGTATTTTTGGCCGCAAAGTAAACGACGTGAAAGCTGTCGACGATATCAGCTTTGAAGTGAATGCTGGTGAAACGCTCAGCATTGTTGGCGAATCAGGTTGCGGTAAATCGACGACAGGACGCGCAATTCTGCGATTGGATAACCCAACTTCCGGTACCGTGGAATTTAACGGAAAGGATCTCGTCTCTCTCAGCAAGAAGGAAATGCGCGATATGCGAAAGGACCTGCAGATTATCTTCCAGGATCCTTACGCATCGATTAACCCTCGCCAGACGGTACGTCAGATTCTGAATGAGGCGATGGAGATTCAAAACGTCGCTCCGAAAAAAGACCGTGAAGAGCGAATTAAAGAGCTGATGAAGACGGTCGGTCTCGGTGAGCACCAGATTGACCGCTTCCCGCACGAATTCAGCGGCGGTCAGCGTCAGCGTATCGGGATCGCCCGTGCGCTTTCCGTAGACCCGAAAATGATCATCTGTGACGAGTCGGTGTCGGCACTCGACGTATCGATTCAGGCACAGGTATTGAACCTGCTGAAGAAGCTGCAGCGGGATCTCGATCTGACGTATCTCTTCATTTCGCACGACCTTGGTGTCGTCCGTCATATTTCCGACCGCGTACTCGTGATGTACCTCGGGAAAATCGTTGAGATTGCAGACAAGAAATCGCTGTTCGACAACCCGAAGCACCCGTATACGCGAACGCTTTTGTCCGCGATTCCGGTTCCGGATCCGACAAAGCGGAAAGAGCAGATCATTCTGAAGGGTGACGTTCCTTCTCCGATTGATCCGCCAAGCGGCTGCCGGTTCCATACACGCTGCCCATTTGCGACCGATAAGTGTGTAACGGATGATCCTGAGCTCCGAACAAACGATGACCTGATGAAAGACGGCCACCGCGCCGCCTGCCACTACATTGAGGAAATCGAATCCGGTGAAATGCAGCCGAATTATTAAGATAAGTACCGAAAGAACCCTCTGGCTTATTACTTGCCAGAGGGTTTTTCATATGCTGTGCCCAGTGAATTGTTAACTTACACCGGCTTTGTGTTGCGTCTCATGGTCCTTGTGTCACTTTATTCGTTATAGCGATCTGTTAAGTTCCGTAAGTTACTTTTGCTTGCCGGTGGGTTCCTTTTGTCCGCCGTTAAGGCGCCTTGCACCCGAGGCAGAGTTACATTTGCGCGGGCTTGTGCAGCTTTTCCGAAAATACAGTTTGCAGGAAAGCCTAATGATGCATTCGCCCGTTTTCCATTTCACGCGTCATCCGTGAAAGGTCCGCGCAAGGGCTTCTGCCTCCTTTACTGCTTTTTTCAGGCGCGTTTCAGCTTCGTCAGGATACGTACTGGTGCCTTCGACGTGAATGTGATCATACTGCTTCACTCCGGTCAGGCCGAAGATAGTCCGTAAATAGGAGTCGCCGTGCTCAAACGCCTGGAGCTTGCCGTGCGAATAGACCCCGCCGCGCGACTGAAGGTGCAGTATCCTGACGTGGCCGAGCAGCCCCTCCATGCCACGCTCCCCAAAGCGGAACGTTTTATCCGGCAGGATCAGCTGATCGATGTATGCTTTTACAGGAGAAGGCAGCCCCATATTCCAGAGCGGAGTAACGAACACGACTTGATCAAAACGCAAAAATTGATCAACCCACGGACTTGTCACCGGGCGGGTTGTCTTTCGCTCCCACGCGTCCAGCTTGTCGCCAGTCAGCGGCGGCGGCGAGTCCGCAAACAGATCGAGACGCTCTATGTGAGCTTCCGGATAGGTGTCCTGATAGGCGGAAAGAAACGCTTCTCCGAGCCGAAGACCGTATGATTCGTGTGTATCTTTAGGGTTCGCGGTGACGTACAGCAAACTCATGATTCTTCCTCCTCCTGCAGCAGTTTTTTCGCCATATACAGTCGCTGAAAGGCTGTGATCAGCTCGACAGCGAGAAACAGCAGTGTGAAAAACAGCAGATACTCCGTGAATAAAATCATTAGCGACAGCAAAATAAAGCCTTCTGTCCGTTCCGCAAGCGCAGGCTGATAGTAAAAGGATTTCTCTGTTTTCTTATCAGCAACGGCACCCACGGTGAGAAAGATGGTGACCGTATATAAAATAGATGCCATGAGCAGCAGCATCGCCCACATCAGATCCGGATAGCGGAACGCGAGGGCAAGAATGATACCTGCCTCGACGAGCCGGTCAAAGCTGACGTCGAGCACCGTGCCGAATTTTGTACTGATCGTTTTCCGGGCCATCGTGCCGTCAACGGCGTCTAAAAACCCGGAAAACCAGAGCAGCAGAAAGCCGGTGACATACCAGCCTGCAAATACTGCTCCGGCGGCTGCTATTCCTGTGAGAAAACCGAGCACCGTCATTTGATTGGCAGAGAGACCGGTCCGCAGCGCGACTCCTGCTGTTTTTTCAATCACTGGCTGCACGATGTATCTTGCCTTCGTATCAATCACAGCGCACCATTCTCCTTCTCTTCCTTAACGGACAGCTTCACCTCGTCCCCCTCTTGATACATCGTATCACTTCGAACAACGACCGTCTGCTTTAGTGCTGGCACTGCGATACGGTAAAAGCGGTAGCCGTGCATAAAGAGCGGATGCTCCACGATGCCGCTGTACGATCCTGCTGCTTCTACGCTGATTGAGGATGCAGGAATGAAGCGTTTGTCGTATAACCCGTCCCCAATGACATCCGCCGCCGCGCGGTTTTCCGGATGATGATAGACTGCTTCAGGCGAGCCCTGCTGCTGCACGGCGCCGTCCTTCATGACGATCAGCCGGTCGCTCATCATGACAGCCTCCTCCTTGTCGTGAGTAACGAAAAGAGAGGTCACGCCCTCTTCACGCAAAAATCCGCGCACCCACGTCCGCAGCGACTGTCGAAGCGATGCGTCAAGACTCGAAAAAGGCTCATCAAGCAGCAGCAGCTTAGGCTTTAACACAAGTGCCCGCGCCAGAGCCACGCGCTGCTTTTGACCGCCGGAGAGTTCGACCGGGTAGGCGTTTTCCCACTGATTCATCTCTATTTTCTGCAGCATACGCCGGCTTTCCTTCAGCCGTTCGTCTCGCCCGAGCTTCCGTCGTCCATACTTCAACCCATAGGCAATGTTTTGCAGCACGGTGAGCTGCGGGAAGAGCAGCGCTTCCTGGAATAACAGTACGACGGGCCGCTGTTCGGCTTTCCAGCTGGTGATATCTGTGCCGTCCAGGATGACGCTGCCTTTTGTTAGCTGCACGAGACCTGCCGCAGCCCGCAGCAGCGTTGTTTTGCCGCAGCCGGATGGTCCGACGATACAGGCTGTTTCTCCTGCAGCTGCAAAAAGAGAGACACCGCTGAAAACGGTGTGTTTCCCGTACTGTTTTTCTGCGTCAATGATTTCCAGCATGCTTTTCCTCCTTAAACCGTCTTGCTCCATTTCGTATACGCATACAACGCCGCTTCCAGCAGAAGAAGAAATGCGATCGGCAGTATGGCAAACAGCATCGTAAACGCTGCTGTTACTGCTTCATCCGCACTGCTGAAAAACGGAAAATATAAGATGGGCAAGGTCGTAACTCGTCCTCCGCCGATGATCGCCGTCAGCACGTACTGGCTGAGAGAAATGACGAAAACGAGAATACCGCAGCTGCGCAGGCTTGGCAGCATCATCGGGAGCATCAGGCTGAAAAATGTCCGCACCGGGCTCATTCCAAGCGTCCGCCCCTGCCACATCCAATCGGTCTGCAGCCGGTCAAATCCTGACTTTAAAATCCGCACCGCGTACGGGAGTGTCGGAAGCATGTGAATCAGCACGACGCCGATCCAGCTGTCGGCCGCCCCAATACGGATCATAAACAGATGCAGCCCCATGGCGACCGCCAGAACCGGTACAAAAATTGGCAGCATGATAATCGTTTCCATCACTGCTTTCCCGCGAGGTTCATAGTGACTGAGCGCGTATGCTGCAGGCAGCGCCAGCAGGTAATTAAGCAGAACGACCGCTGTCCCGATAGCCATCGTCGAACCCAGCGCCTGTATCAGCTGTGGATCCGACCAGACAGCCTCCCAGCCCCGCATCGAGAATGCAGACGGGACTATGTCCGGGAATCGCCAGCCGAAGGCAATGCTGCGCACGAATAAAAACAACACTGGCGCAACAAACAGCAGCAACAGCAAAGCAGCGAGCAGCGTTTTCCGGCTCTTGTTCATGTACGCATCCCTCCTCGCAGCCAGCGCCGCCGGGACCGCTGAATGATAAACAACAGCAGAAAGGCAGTAAAGGCGGAGAGCAGCGTCAGCACAACCATCATGGCCTGAGCCAGCGGACGCTGGCTCCAGCCGGCCTGGTAAAACCACTCAAATGCAAGCACCGGGAGCATAGATGGGTATGTGACACCAAGAAGCGCTGGAATTTCATATGCTCCAAGCATAAAGACGAACAAAATCAGCCATACTTCAAGCAGTACCGGCCCGCACCAAGGAAGCTCAACGGTTTTAAAGCGCGTCCATGCACCGGCTCCAAGGCTTTTGGCCGCTTCCTCCATGCGCCAGTCAAGCTCCTGATAGACCGGCAGCAGCATCAATACGACAAACGGAATTTCTTTCCACAGGTAGGTCAGGATCACGCCAATATAAAGCGGGTCATTGACGAGAATCGGAAATCCACCTAATCCTGCTGAAGCCGTTAAAGAGGCAAACCAGCCTCCCGGAGAAAAAAACAGCACGGTCAAATAAGCTGCTGCAAAATGAGGAATAAGCATTGGAAACCAGACGGCAAGCTTCCAGTCATCGCGTATAAAATGACGGTGAAGCAATCGCACCAGCCAGAGTCCGATCACAATAGAGAGCGCGGCTGACAAAAAGGAAACGTACACGCTGATGCCAAAGGACGACCAGAAGCTTCGACCTGTCAGCAGCTCCGCATAGGCGCTGAACGAGGTTTCCGTCTGCATGCTTTCCAGCCAAGCCCGGTACAGCCCCTGCGCAGCGAACACGGCCATAAACAACAGCACCGGCAGCGCCAGCAGCCAGCCTTTAACGCTGCTGGACAACTTCCTGCTCCCAGTTCTGCTGAATCCAGTCAACGTACCGTGCATCCAGCTCCGGCAGAATCGTCTCCTGAGGAACGATCTCTTCACCGGACAACGATTCAATCGCCTCGTTTTCTTCCTCGGACAGAGCATCGAGGTCGAGGATATGCCCCTCTCCCCACCGCTCCGGATCGAGCTTCGCTGTCTGCGCTTCCGGGGACAGTAAATAATTGATCGCCGTTAAAGCCGCTTCCGGCTCTGTCGTATTAAATGGCATGCTCAAATAGTGGGTGCTGGCGATTGATCCGGATTCCAATCCGACAGTTTGTGTGTCTTCCGGAAACGTTCCCTGATCGACCAAGCTTTCCGCCCGGTACTCGTTGAAGCCAAGCGTCACGTCCACTTCTCCGCTGCTGAACAGCTGATCCTGCTGCTCCAGCGTTTCCGGATAAGTCCGGCCTTCCCTCCATAAGTGCGGCTGCAGCTCGCGCAGGATGTGCCAGACCTCCTCCCCTTTTTCCTCCAGCCATTCTTCATCAAACGTTTCCAAATCTTCCGCATCGTCAGCAACATGATGCATCACGTGACGCACAAAACCCGCTCCGGTATCGTTTGAGACATTCGGATAGGTGAAGGCCCCTGGGTTCTCTTCCGCCCAGCTGAGGAGCCCCTCCATCGTCTCAGGAGGATCTGCGTCACCGCGGAACTGAAAGGCGTACTGGACGTTCCCCCAAGGCACCTGCATGCCTTCCACCGGAATACCCATATCTGTTTCCACATATGGCGCGTCGTCATTGACGTAAGCTTCCATGTTCGGCAGCAGTTCCGCAAACGAGCCGTAAAGCAGGTCGTTCTCTTTGGCGATGCGGAAGTTTTCTCCATTGATCCAGAGAATATCTGCACTGCCATCCATGCTGCCGGCTTCCCGTTCGGTCCGAAGCCGGGATAAAAATTCCGGCGCCTCCATCGGGTAGCGTGCCAGCGTGATATCGTATGATTCTTCAAGCGCGGGGGCCACAACGTCATCGATGTACGCATTCACGCCTTCATCACCGCCCCACATATAGATGCCGATCTCAGCCCCCTCGGCTGCGGCAGTAATCTCCTCCCAGTCCTGCTCAGAAAGATCATCCGCATCTGCCGCCTCTTCTCCCGCTCCGCAGGCAGTGAGAAACAGCAGTGCTCCTAAACTAGTCCATTTTTTCATCGAATTCGTTCCTCCTATGCTTCTGAAAAATAAAGGTGCGCATGCAAGCGGCATCCTGGATTGAAGCTTGCTCCGCATTCCGGACAACGGCTTCCGCTTTTCCGATAGTCACCAATTGTGAGCTCCTGTTTGCAGCTTCCGCAAAGCACTGCCTTCTCCTGCTCATATCCCTTTGGCCACGGGGTGAAAGCTTTACCCGTCTGCTCCTCGTGACAGGCGTGGCAAGGGAAATACTCCCGGCAGCAATAGCACTTCAGCGCGATGATATCTGTCGGTCCATGGTAATGACTGCAGCGCGTTTCGCCGTCAACCGCTCCTCGAATCGTGCGTTTGTTCATTTTTCTCTCTCCTTATGTACGAACGTGATATAATCAGGCATACCTTTTAGCAGGAGTGATCATTCATGAAAGAAAAGACATGCCGGGCCTCTAAGGTCATTAAAACGGGGCGCGTGTTTCCGCAGGATACAAACAACCACGATACGCTTTTTGGCGGCAAGCTGATGCGTGATATTGATGATGTCGCCTCCATTTCCGCAGCTCGCCACTGCCGGACGGAATGCGTAACGGCGTCTACGGATTCCGTTGACTTCCTCCACCCGATTCGCCAGACCGATTCTGTCTGTCTGGAATCGCACGTTTCCTCCACGGGGAGAAGCTCGATGGAAGTGTTCGTGAAGGTGATTGCAGAGGACTTGCTGACCGGCGAACGCCGGCTTGCTGCAACCAGCTTTTTAACGTTTGTCGCTCTCGATGACAAAGGCAAGACTGCTCCCGTGCCCCCGGTCGTTCCAGAGTCGGAAGAAGAGAAGTATTTATTCGACACCGCGCCAGAGCGTATCTCCGTACGGAAAAAGAGCCGGGAACAAAGCCGCAAGCTGGCTGCCATTTTAACCGACTTAAAACCGTGGGATGACCAGCCTGAACAATCATGATGTATATAGTATTATGATAGCATGAATAAGGATTGTACAAACGTAATTCCGCTTACAAAGGAGTACGTCTTGGACGAAGAATGCCTTCCCTACTGCGCTTACTGGGTCAGAAGCATAATACAGCAGCAAACCGGAGCGTACGACGTGCTGCCTGTTAAACGCACAAAAACGTGCTGGGATCATGTACGATTCCAGCACGTTTTACTATCTATTCTCCATTTGGGTCCAAGTCGTCATTGACGTCAATGTTTACGTTAATTCCATTGTTTTCGCCTTCACCACCGCCGCCGCCAATCATTGGCAGCAGGAAGTTCACGATAAAGAATAAAATAATGATGACAATAATCGTGATGAACGCGTACTTAATAAACACGGAGCCGGCTCCTCTTTCATCGTCTGCCATTGTGCTTCCTCCTCCCTTTATTGTTCTCCTTATACCTATTACCTTAGAAGGGGAAGAGCAAACCTCAAACAAAAAAACACCGCAGGACGAGGCTGTCCTGCGGTAAAGAATCATCACGGAAGCTTTGTTTCCCCCATGAGGAAACGGTCGCATTCGCGGGCTGCACCGCGTCCTTCGTTGATCGCCCACACAATCAGACTCTGACCGCGTCTCATGTCTCCGGCTGCAAATACGCCTTCCACATTTGTACGGTAGTCATCGTACTGGGCACGTACCGTTGAATTTGTTTTTGTCTCTACATTCAGTTGTTCAATCAGACCTTGTTCCGGTCCTTTAAAGCCGATGGCTACGAGTACGAGATCTACCGGCCATACTTTTTCAGTGCCTGGAATCTCTTCACGGATTTTTTTGCCTTCTTCGTCATAGCGAAGCGAAACGTTCACCGTGTGCACTTCCTTCACATGGCCTTCATCATCTCCGACAAATTTCTTTGTCATGACGGCGTAAGCACGCGGATCGTCACCAAATACAGCCTCCGCTTCCTTCTGACCGTACTCAATACGGTGAATGATCGGATACTGGGGCCACGGATTGATCATCATGTCGCGGGCCGGCGCTTTTTTATCGTAAATATCGAACTGGACAAGGCTCTTACATTCATGACGAAGAGAAGTAGCGATACAGTCGGTTCCTGTATCCCCTCCCCCGATAACAAGCACATTTTTGTCCTTAGCGGAAATGTAGCTGCCATCTTCCAGCTTGGAATCAAGCAGGCTCTTTGTATTGGCATGCAGAAAGTCCATTGCATAGTGGATGCCCTTCAGATCATTGTTCTCCGCAGGAACGTCCCGGTGCACCGTTGCGCCTCCGCAGAGAATCGTTGCGTCGAAATCGCTCTTCAGCTGCTCGGACGTTACGTCTTTGCCAACTTCTGTGTTCGTAAAGAATTCGATGCCTTCCGCTTCCAGAATATCGATACGACGCTGAACGATCGCATACGGAAGCTTCATTTCCGGAATGCCGTACGTGAGCAGTCCGCCGAGGCGGTCTGCGCGCTCAAATACGGAAACGCTGTGACCAGCTTTATTGAGCTGATCGGCAGCAGCGAGTCCTGCAGGTCCTGAACCGACCACAGCAACACGCTTGCCAGTGCGCTGCTTTGGCGGGTTCGGCTGCACCCATCCTTCTGCGAAGCCCTTTTCAATGATCGACTTTTCCACAGAGCGGATAGCTACCGGCGGTTCATTTATGCCAAGCACGCAGGCTCCTTCACAAGGCGCCGGGCAGGCAAACCCAGTGAATTCCGGGAAATTGTTCATTTCGTGCTCTTTATCCAGTGCTTCTTTCCACTGGCCGCGGTATACGAGGTCGTTCCATTCCGGAATCAGGTGGTACACAGGACAGCCTGTTGTTACCCCGTTCAGCTCCATACCGGTGTGGCACGTCGGCACACCGCAGTCCATGCAGCGGGCGCCCTGCTTCTTAGCCTCTTCATCCGACATCGGGAGCGTATATTCATCCCAGTCCTTCGTTCGTTCAGAAGGGTTACGCTCGGGTATCGTCTGGCGAGTATACTCCATAAATCCTGTCGCTTTTCCCATCACAGTACCCTCCTTCAATCCATTTCTTTTGGGTATCAGCAGCTTTGCTGCTCCGTGTTTCCATCATTTATCTGTCTGCAAGCTAACGAATCAAACAGCTCCGCCTGGCTGAGGCTTGGCCACTTCCCTTGCCCTCCTTACGATAAGTCATCATCTGCCTCTCGGCAGTGATTCCTTTATCTCGCAGGGCGCAGTCCACTGGCTTCACCTCAGAACGCCAGGCTCCGCTTTTCTTTTTGTCCAGCTTCGCGTCCCAGGGGCTGGGCGATTTCCCTCTGCTCTCTTACGATAAGGCGACATCTGCCTTTCGGCAGTGTCTTCTTTATCTCGTGAGTGTCAGTCCATTCGCAGCGCCCCTAAGCGGGACGCTCCGCTTTTCTATTTCGCTGCGACTTTTGGTTTTTTGCTGTCTTCGAACGCGGCCATTTCGGCGTCATACTGGCTCATGCCTTGAGCGAGGTGGTGCGAGATTCGCTCCTGGATAGCACGGTAGTCCTGCGGGATGACTTTGACGAATTTCGCTTCGAAGTGCTCCCAGTTATTTAAGATTCGCTGGCCTTTTCGGCTGAGCGTGTAGTCAACGTGGCGTTCGATCATCGCTTTGAGTTCGGCGATCTCCTCTTTATCGTTCAGGCTTTCCAGATCAACGAGTTCAGCGTTGCACTTCGCATCAAAATCGCCTGCTTCGTCGAGAATATACGCGACGCCGCCTGACATACCGGCTGCAAAGTTTCGGCCTGTTTCCCCAAGGATGACGACCTTCCCGCCTGTCATATACTCACATCCGTGGTCTCCGACACCTTCGACCACGGCTTTTACGCCGCTGTTTCGGACGCAGAAGCGTTCACCAGCGATACCGCTGATGTATGCTTCGCCTCCGGAGGCGCCATAAAAGGCGACGTTTCCGACGATGATGTTTTCTTCCCACTTGAATGGCGATTTACGGGATGGACGGGCGATGATTTTACCGCCTGATAGTCCCTTGCCGATAAAGTCGTTTGCATCACCGACGAGCTTCAGCGTCATACCGTGCGGCACGAACGCACCAAAGCTTTGGCCGGCTGAGCCTTTGAACGTGAGGCGGATCGTGTCTTCCGGCAGACCTTCGAGGCCATAGCGTCGTGACACTTCACTGCCGAGAATCGTACCAACTACGCGGTGAATGTTTCGTACTGCAGCAGTTCCTTTTACAGGTGTACCGTTCTCAAGGGCTTCTTCACAGAACGGAAGCAGCTCTTGATGATCAAGCGATTTTTCCAGTGCATGATCCTGCTTGCGGCTCGCGTAAACGGTCTGGCCGGCTTTTACTTCCGGCTGATAAAGGAGCGCCTCCAAGTTCAGGTACTTGCCTTTCCAGTGGTCCACTTCTTTATTGACTTCCAGCACGTCGGTGCGTCCGACCATTTCATTGATGGTACGGAAACCGAGCTCTGCCATCAATTCTCTCGTTTCTTCTGCGACAAAGCGCATGAAGTTTTCAACGGCTTCTGCAGATCCCATGAACTTTTTACGCAGCTCCGGGTTCTGGGTGGCAACGCCGACCGGGCACGTATCGAGATGGCAGACGCGCATCATGATACAGCCGAGCACGACAAGCGGTGCTGTGGAGAATCCGTATTCTTCTGCTCCAAGAAGCGTTGCGACAACAACATCACGGCCGGTCATCATCTTGCCGTCCGTTTCGACAACAATCCGGTCACGCAGTCCGTTCAGGAGCAGCGTCTGGTGCGTTTCAGCCAGGCCGATTTCCCACGGCAGACCGGCGTGCTTCAGGCTCGTACGCGGTGCAGCACCGGTACCGCCGTCATAACCGCTGATCAGAACGAGATCAGCGCGGCCTTTTGCCACACCTGCTGCGATCGTTCCAACTCCGCCTGCGGATACAAGCTTAACGGAAATACGAGCGCGCGGGTTTGCGTTTTTCAGGTTATGAATCAGCTCTGCCAGGTCCTCAATCGAATAAATATCGTGGTGAGGCGGCGGTGAAATAAGCTCTACCCCAGGCGTCGATCCGCGTACTTCGGCAATCCACGGGTACACCTTCTTGCCAGGCAGATGTCCGCCTTCACCAGGCTTCGCTCCTTGGGCAACTTTAATTTGAATTTCATCCGCGTTGACGAGGTAATGGCTCTTCACGCCGAATCGTCCGGACGCGACCTGTTTAATCGAGCTGCGGCGGGAATCACCGTTCTCATCCGGCGTGAAACGCTCCGGATATTCGCCGCCTTCCCCGCTGTTGCTGCTTCCGCCGATGCGGTTCATCGCAATGGCAAGCGCTTCGTGTGCTTCTGCACTGATGGCACCGAGTGACATGGCACCCGTCTTGAATCGCTTGCAGATTGATTCAACGGATTCTACCTCTTCAAGCGGAACGGACTGGCGATCCTTAAAGGCAATTAAGCCGCGCAGCGACTGCAGGTTATTTTTCTCATCCGTAATAAGCTTCGAATATTCTTTAAATGCTTCGTAGTCACCCGTACGGGTAGAGTGCTGCAGCATATGAATGGTTTTCGGATTGTACTGATGATCTTCCCCGTTTTGACGGTACTGGAATTCGTCCCCAGCTTCGAGCTTCTTGCTTCCGCCGCGGATTTCCTCGAAGGCCGGCACGTGCCGTTTCAGCACTTCTTCGGCAATCACGTCAAGCCCGATACCGTCGAGCTTGGCAGCTGTCCGCGTAAAGTGACGGTCGATGACGTCTTTTGCGATCCCGACAGATTCAAAGATTTGAGCACCACGGTAACTCTGGATCGTGGAAATCCCCATCTTCGACATGACTTTTACGACACCGTCTGTCACAGAATCAATATACTGATAGGTAATTTCATGCGTTGTATACGCTTTGTCGATTTCCCCGCGTTCACGCAGATCTGCAAGAGAAGCGAGTGCCAGGTACGGGTTAATGGCCTCTGCGCCGTAGCCAAGCAGGGTCGCCACGTGATGCACCTCGCGCACTTCTGCTGATTCGAGCAGGAGGCTTACCTTCGTTCGGTTGCCTTGACGGATCAGGTGGTGATGCAGCGCGGAAACGGCAAGCAGAGATGGGATCGCTGCTTTATCTTTGCTCAGTTCGCGGTCCGATAAAATGAGCAGTACACAGCCGTCTTCCACAGCTCGATCAGCCTGCTTGAACAGATCCTCGAGTGCAGGCTCCAATCCTTCTTTTCCGGAGGCCACATCAAAGAGAATCGGCAGCGTGCATGATTTAAAGCCTTTCAGCTCCTGCTGACGAAGTGTTTCCAGCTGCTCATTGCTCAGCACCGGTTTATTCAGACGAATGTGACGGCAGCTCTCCGGCTTCGGATTCACGAGACTGCCTTCTGCTCCGATCGTCGTGCTGACCTGGGTGACGATTTCTTCCCGAATCGCATCGATTGCCGGGTTTGTGACTTGGGCAAACAGCTGTTTAAAGTAGTTAAACAACAGCTGCGGCTTCTTTGACAGCACCGCAAGCGGAGAATCGTACCCCATAGAACCGACCGGATCTTTTTTGTCTGCTACGAGCGGCTTTAGAATTTTGTGCATTTCTTCATTGGTGTAGCCAAACGCAAGCTGCTTATCCACGAGATCCGCAGAGTCATCCGGCAGCTCAGACTCGCTGACCTTTGGAATATCATCCAGATCGATCATGTTGTTGTTAATCCAGTCGCGGTAGGGCTTTTCTTTTGCAATGTTCATTTTAATCTCTTCATCCGGAATGATTTTTCCCTCTTCCAGATCAAGCAGCAGCATACGTCCCGGGTGAAGACGCTCTTTCACCAGAATGTCATCTGCAAAAATATCCAGAGCCCCTACTTCAGAACCGAGCACGAGCATGCCGCTTTTCGTTACATAGTAACGAGCTGGACGCAGTCCGTTCCGGTCCAAAATGGTACCGACGTGGCGTCCGTCTGTAAAGCCGATGGCGGCAGGACCGTCCCATGGCTCCATGAGCGTACTATGGTACTCATAGAAGTCACGCTTTTCCGGTTTAATGGAATCATCGTTGGCCCAAGGTTCAGGAATCATCATCATCGCAGTGTGTGCGAGGGATCGTCCGGAGAGATGCAGAAATTCAAAAGCGTTATCGAACATGGAAGAGTCAGAGCCGTTTTTATCAATAACCGGCAGCAGGCTGTCCAGCTCTTCATCAGTGAAGTACTTGGACTGGCACATCTTCTCTCTTGCTTTCATCCAGTTCATATTACCGCGGATGGTGTTGAATTCTCCGTTATGAATCGTGTACCGGTTCGGGTGAGCACGCTTCCAGCTCGGGAAGGTATTCGTACTGAAACGGGAATGGACGAATGCGACCGCTGATTTGAAATCCGGGTGGTTCAGATCGATATAAAATGAATCGAGCTGTTCCGGAATTAGCATTCCCTTATAGATGATCGTACGCGTAGACAAACTGCAAATGTAGAAGTCCTGGCTTTTCAGCGTTTTTGCAATTTCAATTTCTGTGCGTTTACGGATGACATACAGCTTACGCTCGAATGCATCCTGATCTTCCAGATCTTCTGATGGAGCAACGATCACCTGGCGGATGAACGGCTCGGTTTTTTTGGCTTCATCCCCAACGAACGAATCGTTTACGGGAACCGTGCGCCAGCCGAGTACCCGCTGGCCTTCTTCTTCAATAATACGCTCGAAAATGCGTCGAGATTCCTTTCGTTCCTTTTGTTCCTGAGGAAAGAAAATCATGCCGATTCCGTACTTGCCTTCTTCCGGAACCGCAATATCTTCCTTATGGAACTGCTTCTGGAAAAACCGATGCGGAATCTGAGTCAAAATACCGGCGCCGTCACCGGAGCTGACATCCGCTGACTGTCCTCCGCGGTGCTCGAGGTTACAGAGAATGGTGATCGCATTTTGAACGATATCATGGGATTTCGTACCGTTAATATTCGCAATCATCCCAATCCCGCAGGCTTCGTGTTCCTCTCTGGGATCATAAAGCCCCTGAGCAGTAGGATATCCGTGATTCATCATGATAACGTCCCTCCTTAAAGATACAAATATGCACGAACGAAAAGATACGACGCCGATACGTTATATTTAATCGTTCGTTCACATTTTTATACACATCGGTGTACACTCCAATAAATGGAACAAACCGGTGTGCGCAGCAGAAAAATTCAGAAATTGGTGAACTTTTCTTTCATATCATTGAATAATACCATCTTTTTTCGAATTTACAAAGGCATTAATTAACACTTTGTCGCTATTTTCTGACTACAACCGTTTGCAATCCCTTGTGAGGCAAGGACTTTCGTGTTCCGTAGCTTTCGCAGATTTTCTGACTGAAAACGCTGTCATTATAAGCTTTTCATCCAAAATGATCGTGTTTCTTCATATTTAAAAGTCAAGGAGAAAGATCCGGTGAATGAGGAGTGATTCAGCTAAAATGTCATTTATTGTAATTAAAGGGGCTTAGAGGGTGAATAATCATGTTTTATACAAAACAGCTGTCTGTCATTTTGAATACGCTTTCATTTGAATGTTCGGAATTTACTCACTATCTGGTCATAAAAATAGGTGCTAAACGCAGGTTGGCAGTAAATTTCCGGAAAACAATCCGTCACCTTAAAATAACATACAGGTGTTGCTTTATACCTCTTTTGATTTCATTCGAAACCTTCTTTTTGGATGCTGCTCCGTATTTAGCAGAAATATGTTTCAGTCCATCATGGAAAAGGAACATTTTTACTTAGGAGGGATAGCGATGAAAAATGAACTATATGTAAACGGATCCTGGACCGGAAGCTCGCTGGAGCAGATTAACGTCACCAATCCCGGAACAGGCGCCCTGATCAGTACGGTTCCAAAAGCGGGTAAAAAGGAGGCGGAGTCAGCGGTCGACGCTGCGTCTGACGCCCTCAGTGACTGGAAACAGACGTCGGCACAGGAGCGAGCCGTATATTTGCGCGAAGTATACCGGCTTATGATGGAGCAGAAGGATGAAATCGCCGAACTCATGACGCTCGAGAACGGCAAAACGCTCGCCGACTCTAAGGCAGAAGTCGTTTACGCCGCTTCTTTTCTCGACTGGTTCGCGGACGAAGCAAAGCGTGTGTACGGCAGGAAAGTTCCCGGCAAGCATGCCGGACACCGGATTGACGTGCTCAAGCAGCCGATCGGCGTCACAGCTGCCATTACGCCGTGGAATTTCCCGGCTGCCATGATTACGAGAAAGCTCGCCCCAGCGCTTGCTGCCGGCTGTACGTTTATTATTAAGCCCGCTACAGCAACACCGCTGACTGCGATGAAGATCATCGAGCTTTGCGAAGAAGCAGGCATTCCTGAAGGTGTCGTAAACCTGCTTACCGGCAGCGCCTCTGATATTACCTCCGTCTTTATGGAAGACAGCCGGGTGCGCAAGGTCTCCTTTACTGGTTCAACAGAGGTCGGAAAAATGCTGATTGAACAGAGCGCTGCTCAAGTGAAGAAGCTTTCGCTTGAGCTTGGAGGACATGCTCCGCTCCTAGTGTTTGATGACGCAGACCTGGATAAAGCAGTAAAGGAAGCCGCTATAGCCAAATTCCGGAACGGAGGACAGTCCTGTATCGCTGCCAACCGGTTTTACGTCCAGGAAGGAATACTGGATGCCTTTACGGAACGCTTCGTTGAAAAAGTAAAAAGCATGAAGGCCGGCGACGGCATGAAGGAAGAAAACGACATCGGCGCCGTCATCGACGAAGACGGCTACGAAAAAATAGACAAGCACGTGCAAAATGCGATCGAGCACGGAGCAGAAGCCGCGGCTGGCGGAACCGGCACGGCGGAAAACGGCGCCTATTTCTATCAGCCGACCGTCCTTACCGGCGTCACCTCTGATATGCTCATCATGCAGGAGGAAACATTCGGGCCGGTAGCGCCAATTCAGTCGTTTAAAACGGAAGCTGAGGCAATTGAGCTCGCCAACAATACCCCTTACGGACTGGCTTCTTATGTCTTCACAGAGGACGCGGCTACCGGCACGCGCGTCACGGAAGCACTGGAATTTGGCGTTGTCGGCTGGAACGACGGTGTTCCTTCCGCAGCTCAGGCACCGTTCGGCGGGTTAAAGGAATCCGGCTACGGACGCGAAGGCGGTGTGGAAGGCATCGAGGAATACCTTGAAACGAAATATGTCGCTCGCAACATTGAATAGGATATGTTTAGAGAAACAGGACTGTTTCCAGCATGGGAACAGTCCTGTTTCTACTATAGTAATGGCTTCACTTTCACCCACGGCCTGCCGTGCTCCCATGAAACCGAAACCGGGACGTCAAACGCAGCGGACGCCTCCTTCTCATTCAGCACCGTTTCTTTCTCTCCCTGACTGATAAACGATCCATCTTTCATCAGCGCCGCATGCGTGATCGGTGCAATCAGCTCTTCCATATGGTGCGTGACATAAATGAGCGTTGGTCCTCCCTGCTGCAAGCTTTGCTCAAGCCGGCTGAGGAGCTCTTCCCGTGCCGCAAGATCCAGCCCGGAGCAAGGTTCATCCAGAATTAACAGCGCCGGCTCCGCCATCCAGGCCCGCGCCAGCAGCACTTTTTTCAGCTCGCCCTGCGAAAAGTGCTGCTGCGGTGTTTCTGCCAGATGACCAGCTCCAAATTGCTCCAGCAGCTGATAGGCGCGGTCCATTTCCTGCTGCGTGACCGGCTCATACAGACCGATCGAGGCGTGCAGGCCGCTGAGCACGATTTCCAGACCGTCTGCATGCGGGTAGTTTTGATACTGCCGCTCAAGCGCCTGACTGACCCAGCCGATCGATTTTTTCACGTCCGGCATGTAGGCCCTTCCGTAGCGGTTTCCGAGAATATCAACCGGCCCGCTTCCTGCTTTCGGCCACATTGAACCGGACAGCACTTTTAACAGCGTCGTCTTGCCGCAGCCATTCCGACCGAGGAGCCCCCAGTGCTCGCCGCGCTGAATCTGCCAGGAGACATCCTTTACGAGTATATTGCCACCGCGCTGTACGGTCACATTTGATAGTGATACGATCTCTTTCATAAACAGGCCCTCCGCTCCAATTGTTTGTTTTTCAGTGTACCGTATATTACGGGAAATTCACAAAATTGTATTCATTCGGATGAAATGACAGGCATGGAGGCGTAAACTAAAGAGTGGAAATGGTGGAAAGAAGGGCTGTTCATGACAATTTTTATTCAGGTGGTTCTGCCTGTGCTGCTTATTTTTGCAGCGGGCTTTGCCATACAAAAATGGAAAAAGGTCGATATTAAGCCAGTTTCGGTCGTCGCACTGTATGTAGCAACGCCGGCGCTAGTTTTTCAAACATTTTATGAAGCCGAGCTGGACCGGCAGTATGTGTATATGGTTGTGTTTTCCTTCGCGCTGCTGTTCTCGCTGATTCTTTTAAACAAGCTTGTAGCGAAGATAACCAAGCGTTCGGAGAAAAAAGAGAGCGGATGGATTTTATCGACGGCGTTTATGAACGCCGGTAATTACGGTGCGCCGATTATTTTATTTGCCTACGGCCAGGAAGGCTTTGCTTACGCAGTCTCCTTTATGGTGCTGCAGTCGATTATTATGAACGTGTTCGGCGTTTATTACGCCGCGAAAGGCTATGCCGGCTCACGTTACGCTGTCCGCAGTATCTTGACGATGCCGGTCACGTATGCGCTGCTGCTTGCGGTGGTCATGCAGGCAACTCCGCTTGCGATGCCGGATAATCTGATGGGGGCAGTGGATATTGTGGCGGCGGCAGCGATCCCGATTGTGATGATTATTCTGGGCATGCAGCTTGCCAATATGCAAATCGGTCAGTTTGACTGGCCGTCTATCTCCTACAGTACAACAGTCCGGCTGTTGATTTCTCCGCTGATCGCCTGGGGATTGACGATGCTGATGCCGATGGATCCTCTTCTGGCAAAGGTACTGATCGTTTCTGCTGCTATGCCGTCTGCTGCGACCATCGTTATGTTCTGCGTGCAGTTTGATAACCAGCCGCGCTATGTATCAAGCGTCACAATGGTTACGACGCTG
Source organism: Alkalicoccus luteus (assembly GCF_052061695.1). NCBI lineage: Bacteria > Bacillati > Bacillota > Bacilli > Caryophanales > Bacillaceae > Alkalicoccus > Alkalicoccus luteus. The sequence goes on along the minus strand of NZ_JBPZEY010000007.1, from coordinate 22,613 downwards.
CTGAGCGTGATCACGATTACCGTGCTGCTTGCGATTCTGCAGTAGCAGAGCAGCTGCTTCAGCACATAAAAGCACGGAGCAAAGGGAAGCCTCCCTTCTGTTCCGTGCTTCCTTTGTTATAAAAGGCTTACGCTTTCACGAACATCGGCAGCTCATTAAAGCCGAGACTTCGGACGTATACGAACAAATTACCCTTATGGTTGATTTCGTGATCGATGCCGATTTCAATCAGGCGCCACGCCGGCACTTTCATGCCGAACGTATCGGAAAGATCAATTGTTTCTTCCAGCCGCTCCTCGCTGATCGATTCGATTTTTTTCACAGAGGCATTGGTATAGCGCTCTGCAAGCTCTTGCAGTGTCGCCTTTTCGGTATCCTCGTGCAGCTTCTCCGGCTCGTCACCTGCAGCAATGCATGCAAACTGATGAAATGACGTCAGCATGTGTGTGACGAGCTCCTGTGCCGTCATGGATGTGTCCGTCGGCTTATACGCGTAATCCTCTGAACTGATTTTTTCTGTGAGTTCTTTCGTTACTTCCCGGTGGGAAAGGAAATATTTTTTTAGAAACGACGTGCTTTTTGTCATGATTGTCACCCTCCTCGCTGAACGTATTCCCGCGTACAGGCTTTTAAAACCGGCGCCTGAAAAAAGACCGGCTCCCGCAGGAACCGGCCTTCATTATATTGTTACTTGCGGCTATCCGACTTCTTATCCCAGCTTTCTACGTTTTTCAATCCTTTAATGCTGTCCGCATAGAAGGTAGGATCAAGTCCGCGCCGTGACTGATTGTTGAAGTGACGGAGTGCTTTGACAGCAATGCCGGAAAGCAGCGCCACTGCGATCAGGTTGACGAGCGCCATAGAGCCCATAAAGACGTCAGCCATGAGCCAGATCAGCTCGAGATCGGCTGTCGCTCCGACAATAATCATCGCCAGAAAAGCAAGGCGGAAGGCAAGCAGCGCCCACGGCTTTTCTGAGATAAATTCCACGTTCACCTGGCCGTAATAATAGTTGCCGAGCAGGGAGCTGAAGGCAAAGAAGAACACCGCAATGGCCACAAAGATACCGGCCCCTTCACCGACATGTTCCGCAAGCGCCATCTGCGTAAGCTGAATCCCTTCAATATCCCCGACAGTATATACATCTGTAAGGAGGATAATAAAGGCGGTCGCGCTGCAGATAATGATCGTATCAACCAGAACTCCGAGAGACTGGACCAGCCCCTGCTTGACTGGGTGATTCACGTAAACGGTAGCAGCGGCGTTCGGTGCACTACCCATACCAGCCTCGTTGGAGAAGAGGCCACGCTGAATACCATTCATAATCACAGCGCCAAGTCCCCCGCCGACAACCTCCTGGATACCGAAGGCGTTCTGGAAAATCAGGGCAAATACTCCAGGCACCTGGTCAAAATTAATGATCATGATGACAAGCGCCGCGAGCACGTATGTAACCGCGAAAACCGGTACGATGACCTCAGCAAGGACGGCGATTCGGCGCACTCCGCCAAAGATAATAAAGGCCATTGCAGCCGAGATCACAATTCCAACGATAAGCGGGTCGACGTTGAAGGATCCAGCGAAGGCGTCTGAAATCGTGTTTGTCTGCACGCCATTGAAAATTAGTCCAAAGCAGAGAATCATCAGAACGGCAAAAATAATCCCCATCATGCGGGAGCCGAGACCTCGCTGCATGTAGTAGGCAGGTCCGCCGCGGAAGCCGTCCTTGTCCTTTACTTTATAAATTTGAGCCAGCGTGCTTTCGATGAAGCCCGTTGCTGCACCGATGAGTGCTACGATCCACATCCAAAAAATTGCACCTGGGCCGCCGAGTGAAATCGCGATCGCCACACCGGCAAGGTTGCCTGTTCCTACCCGGGCCGCTGTGCTGATAGCGAAGGCCTGAAACGGCGTCGTCCCCTTTTTTTCTTTAAATGCCGTCCGATCTGTGCCTTTAAACAGCTCGCGCACCATTGTCGGAAGCATGCGGAACTGCACAAAGTTCGTGCGGATCGTTAAGTACAGCCCGAGGCCGAGAAGCACATAAATTAACACATAGCCCCAAATAATACCCTCGAAAAAGCCAAGAATATCCCCGAGCCACGTGTCAGCGGAAAACCATTGTTCCATGATGTTTCCTCCTCATCTAGTAGGTTATCTATATTTTCCCTCGGTTATTATAGCACAAACTATATTTGGATATTTTTTCTTGATCAGGCAGAGGCTGTTTTCGTATTGCATTCGAATCCGCTGCACGCGGAGAGATGCGTTGAAATGATAACTTTACGGCCGAGATTGAAAACTTCGCATGCGAGCTTGATAAACTATTCGCTATCAAGAACGAAAGTTGATAACCGTAATAAGTTTCAGCCTCAGGTCAATAAGTTGAGAGTGGAGAATGAAATGTTTGAGTCGCTGGTTAATAACATCAGCCGCCACCGTGAAAACTTTCCTCCTCCAATTCATTTAGAGAGCTGCCGGAAGCTTTCCGGATATATTCTCAATAACGATTGACTCGTCCCCGTGACAATGCAAAAAAAGGAGCCTCCAAGACTGGAGACTCCCCGCTGCGATTATTCCACTGCGTTTTGCACTTCTTCGATCATTCCGCTCACTGACGTCAGTCCGCCTGCGGAAATGTACCAGTACTCCGTATTCAAGTAGACAATGCTGTCATTTTCAGATGCCTGCGTCTGGTTAATGATATCGTTATTCAGCACTTCATCTGCGCTGTCTTCCTCTTCACCGCCAACGACGGAGCCGCGGTCGAGTACAAACAGGACATCTGGGTTTGTTTCCAGCACATATTCAAACGAGACGTTCTGCCCGTGGCTGGCATCATCAATTCCTTCATCCGCTGGTGCAATCTCAAACTCGTTATGCAGAAGACCGAAACGGGATCCCGGACCGTAGGCGCTGAGTGATCCCTCGCTCGTCATCACCATCAGGCCGTTCCCATCAAAGTCAGTCTGCTGCAGCTCCTCAAGCTGCTCCTGCACATCCGCAAGCGCTGAAGCTGCTTCGTCCTCCTTCGCAAAAATGTCGCCGAGAAGCGTTACTTGGTCTTCAAACGATTCGATGTAGTTTTCCTGATCGACGCCCATCATCACGGTCGGTGCAATCTCACTGAGTTCATCGTACGCTTCTGCCGTGCGTCCGCCGATTAAAATCAGGTCCGGCTCCATCGCATAAATCGCTTCGAAGTCCGGCTCAAACAGCGTTCCGGCATTTTCGTATGCATCGCTTTCATAGTCCGACAGGTAAGACGGAACGTTTCCTTGGGGCAGAGCAATCGGCTCCTCGCCGAGTACGTCCATCGTATCCAGCACGCCGAAATCAAACACGACGACGCTTTCCGGATTGACCGGTACTTCTGTTTCGCCGAGCTCATGGGTTACGGTGATGCTTTTTGCTTCATCATCGGCGTTCACTTCGTCCTGGCCGTTGTCTCCCGCCGCTTCTGCATTGTCCGTCTGATTTGCGTCTCCTTCTCCTGTGCAGGCTGCGAGCAGCAGTGCTCCGGCAAAAAGAGAGGCGGTTGTTCGTTTTTTCATGATCTATTCCTCCAATTATATTATGAAAAGTAGACGCATATTTTCTGATTGTTTATTTCCTGCACTTGAAAATCCATGTCGTAAATGCGTTTCAAGTGCTCCGGGTGAATCACTTCCCACGTGCGGCCTTCCTTTACCACGCGGCCTTCCTTCATTGCCACAATGTAGTCAGAATAGCAGGAAGCGAAGTTAATATCGTGCACGACAAGCACCACTGTCTTACCCAGCTCATCCACGAGCGAGCGCAGTACTTTCATCACCTGCACAGAATGCCGCATATCCAAATTGTTTAACGGCTCGTCCAGTAAAATATAATCCGTATCCTGCGCGAGAATCATGGCGATAAAAGCCCGCTGCCGCTGTCCGCCGCTCAGCTGGTCCAAGTATTTATCCTTCATGTCCTCCAGCTCGGTAAACGCGATCGAATCTGAGACAACTTTTCGGTCCTTCTCATTCAGCCTCCCCTTCGAATAGGGAAAGCGGCCAAAGGAGACAAGATCCTGGACAGACAAGCGCACATTCATCTCGTTCGTCTGCTTTAAAATCGACATCTTTTGTGCCAGCTCGTTTTCTGCAAAAGCCTCCATCGGCATGCCGTCAATCGAGACAGAGCCGCCGTCTCGTTTCAGCAGTCTGCTGACCATCGAGAGAAGCGTACTTTTCCCCGCGCCGTTCGGCCCGATAAAGGTTGTCATCGTTCCTGTCTGAATCGATGCCGTCACGTTGTCGACAACCGGTGTATCTCCGTACTGTTTTATGAGTGACTCCGCTGCGATCATGTTTTCCTCTCCTTTAGGATCAGCCAGAGAAAGTAAACTCCGCCGATAAAGTTGATAATGACGCTGAGCGTCGTGGAGAACGTAAAGACGTGCTCTACGACGATTTGTCCGAGAATCAGCGCTCCCATTCCCGTGAGCATACCGGCCGGCAGCAGCCACCGGTGTTCATGCGTACGCATCATTTCATAGGTGACGTTTGCGACAAGCAGCCCGAGAAACATAATTGGCCCGACAAGCGCTGTTGCGATGGAAATGAGTGCGGCGACGAGAATGAGAAGCTTCCGTACGATCCGATCATAGGCTACGCCTAAATTAACCGCGTGATCCTTGCCGAGCGCGAGTACGTCGAGATAATCACGCCAGCGCCAGCCAATGAACGCCAGACCAGCAAATGCAGCTCCGGTAAGCAGAAGCAGATCCGTCTGCACTCGCTGAAAACTAGCAAACATACGGTTTTGAACGTTTTGAAATTCGTTTGGATCCATCAGCACCTGCATAAACGTCGAGAGACTGGAGAAAAACGTACCGAGCACAAAGCCGACGAGCAGCAGGAAGTAGAGTTGACGCTTCTCTCCTTGAAAGAGCAGCTTGTAAAACAGAAACGAAAAACCGATCATCGCCGCAGTTGAGAGCAGAAAGTTGATGTTCCCCTGCACCATAATGTAGCTGAGCGAGCCGAACACGAAAATAATAAACGTTTGAATCAGCAGGTACAGCGAATCCAGTCCGATAATGTTCGGAGTCAAAATCCGGTTGCCCGTGATCGTCTGAAACACGATCGTTGAATAGGCGATTGCGGCACCGGTCAATGCGAATGCAGCGAGCATTCGTCCCCTTCTCGGCAGCACATATTCCCAGTTTCCGTCCGCGCCGATCGTCAGGAAGAGGAGAGAGAGAACCGCTACCAGGCTCGCTATCAGCATTAATTTCCACTTAGAGTCCATAGCGGTGCCTCCTTAAAAGAAGATAAAGGAAGAGCCCGCTGCCGATCACGCCGACGGTCAGTCCGATCGGAATCTCATACGGATAAATAATCGTTCTTCCGAACAAATCACAGATGAGAACAAAAACAGCTCCAAACAGTGCCGTATACGGCAGGTTTTTGCGCATATGGTCTCCCCGGAAAATCGAGACGATGTTCGGTACGATCAGGCCAAGAAAGGGAATCATACCGACTGTCAAAACAATCAGGGAAGTCATCACTGCCGTCAGCACGAGGCCGAGATTGACGACGGTCCGGTACGAGAGACCGACATTTTTAGCAAAGGATTCTCCCATGCCGGCAACGGTGATGCGGTCTGCGTACAGATATGTAAACGCGACAATTGGAATCACAAGCCAGAGCAGCTCATACTGCCCGCTGATCACTGTGGCGAAATTTCCCTGCAGCCACGCGGACATGTTTTGAATGAGGTCATAGCGATAAGCAAAAAATGTCGTAATCGAGCCGAGAATATTTCCGAACATAAGACCGACGAGCGGAATGAAAATTTTATCCTTTACTTTGACCCGCTCCAAAATAAACATGAAAATAAAGGTGCCTGCGACTGCAAACGATACGGCAACAGAAATACGGACGAGCGACGAGGCCCCTGCAAAGCCGATCATCGACACAAGAATACCTAGACGGGCCGCGTCCATCGTGCCCGCCGTCGTTGGGGATACGAACTTGTTCTGGGTCAGCTGCTGCATAACGAGCCCGGCAATCGCCATGCCCGCTCCTGCCATTACAATAGCTACGAGCCTCGGGAACCGGCTCGACCAGAAAATCTGCTTCTGCTCCTCTGTCATCTGTCCAAGATCGAAAAGCGACAGGGAACTGACGCCGATAAACAAACTTGCAAAGGAGAGGGCACACAGAAGCAGAATCACATAACGCAATTTCATGGTGCTCCTCCTGACAGGCTGCCTGAACAGCCCTGATGCATTTCCGCGGAAAACACACTTTTGATAATGAGATTCATTCTCAATGACTAGTCATCGATTATCTTACTCCCGACTTACAAAAAGTGCAAGCAAAATCCGGAAAATTGTCAGCAGAGTCGTGACTGACTTGTGACACAAACGTCATTTCAGCGCGTTTTAAAGTGCATAAAACGCATGAACATGCAAATCGATTGAACGGATAAAATCTTTGTAAATTGCATGACTATTAGTAGCTTATACACTAAAAGAACAACCTCAATTTATACACTATCTCATTCAGTTTTTTCATGAAAAACGTAATGGCTTCGACTTGTGATTTTTTTCACTTTACATGATAAAAAGGGGGTGCACTATCCGATCGTGATGAGAATCAGACTGGTTTTTAGCACCTTGCAGCTTACCAGCAAAAACACCACCCGCTTTTTCAAAGCGAACGGCGTTACGTATGATTTTGGCTATACCTGCTGCTTTTGCAGCAGTTCATGAAAGGCTCCGTTCTGTTCTCTCGCGAGCGTCTGGTAGCCTCCCTGCTGAATGACCCGCCCGCCTTCCAAAACGAGCACTTGATCCGCGTGCCGGATCGTCGACAGCCGGTGTGCAATGACAATCACCGTCATGCGGCCGCGCATGTTTTCCAGCGCCTGCTGGATTTTCTGCTCGTTGTCGGAGTCGAGTGCGCTCGTGGCCTCATCCAGAATCAATACCGGGGTCTGCCGCAGAATCGCCCGTGCCAGCACGAGCCGCTGTCTCTCCCCGCCAGAAAGCCGCACGCCGCGGTCGCCAAGCTCCGTATCAAGTCCGTCCGGCAGCTTCTGCACGAATTCATCGGCCGCGGCAAAGCGGAGCGCTTCCCACATCTCTTCCACTGTCGCATCCGGCTTTACGAGCCGAAGGTTGTCGCCTACTGTACCGTGAAAAACAAACGGATCCTGGGGTACATAGCCGACCGACTGGCGAAGCCCTGGAATCATTTCATTCGTTACACGCTGTCCGTCTATCGACATCTCTCCCTGCTGCGGGCGGTGCAGCCCAAGCAGCACATCAATCAGCGTGCTTTTTCCTGCACCCGATTTACCGACGACCGCTGTTGTCCTCCTGGCCGGTATTCTGACAGACACATCCTTTAGGGCAGCTTTTCCGCTCTCATAGGAAAAGGACACATGCTTGAGCGCAATACTTTCATCGATAGCAAGCGGCTGAGCCACTGTTCCCTTCGGCCATTCGCGTGCCTGTTCTGCCTCCTCTGTCACTTTTCTGACTTCCCGGAAAGACGGCATCCTCGTGCCGAGCTGCTCCAGTCCATCCTGCAGACCCGTTACACGCGGCCAGAGCCGAGCGAAAATGACAATAACGAGAAGCAGCTGTGCAGTCTGTGCCTGAAAGAGACTGACCGCCGCAAAAATGACCAGTGCCGTCAGAGTCGTTGAAGCCAGTTTATAGTACATGCGTGATTTTGTTTTTACTTTTGTAAACTCCACCTGCTCCTGCTTCATGTTCTCCGTTACCCGCTCAAACCAGGTTAACCGCGACTGTTCCAGCGCATTGCTTTTAACGTCCTTCATCCCGTTCATATGATCCGTAATGCCAGCCATATATTCTTCACCAAGCGTCAGATTGCGTCCGCCAAGCTCCATGGACCGTCTGACAAAATGTCTTGAAAACAGCAGCAGCATGACGCCGGACACGATGACGAAAAGCGTTATGGACGGAGCCAGCCAAAAGGCAACTGCAATTTGAATGCCTGTAAAGACGAGTCCGGACATAAGCTGCAGGAAGGAGTGTGCTCCTGTACTCGCTTTCGCCGTTTCTGCTGTCAGCGTATGAAGCAGATCGGAATTCCGATGCTTCATAAAAAATCGCCAGTCTGCGTGCAGAAGTGCTTCGTAAATTCGAACTCGTACATAGCGGAAATACCCGTGCTGAAGACCCGCATGCTGAATTTCCACAAACCGTGCGAGCAGCTGCTGGGTGGTGACGAGCAGCACATACAGGATCAGGATCCCTGGCAGACCCCCTACCAGCTCCGGCAGTCTTTCCAAATAGGTGAGAAGCGACGCCACTACCGTGCTTCCACCCTCAAAGCTCATAACGCCGGTCAGGCTGATGAGCGGTATTAGCAGCAGCACGGCCGCCCCGTCGAGCAGACTCATGATCCCCATGACAAACATCGTGCCGTACAGCTTCCATCCAGCATAGTCGTGCATCTGTTTATAAAAATATAATAAATCCTGCACGCTCCATCAGCTCCCTTCTGCCGGCGAGGCTCGTCTCGATCGCCGCCACGCCCATAGAAACGGCCTGATCGGCACGTAAAGAAAGTGAATTCGCTCCGGCAGCGGCAGCAGTTTGACATCTTCCGGATATGGATAAAAGAAGCTCGCTGCAAGCAGCATTTTCCTGCGCCATGACAGCAGACTTCGTTGATATGCTTGATGATAGGAAGCGGTTTCACGTGAAACATGCTCAGCGTGCAGTTCAATATCCCGGTACATGTAATAAAAAGCCTGCTCAGCAAGCACCGTTGCCTTTCTCCCCATCAGCCATCGCTTCTCATGAACCGGCAGCGCCGTGCCAAAGCAGGCACCGCTAAGAATCAGCGCGGAGGCACCGATTGGATGCAGATCTCCCATCACCTGTTTCACGAGGCGGAAATCAAGCTTTCGCTTCATCAGCTGGTGAATATCATACAGCCAGCGCAGCCGCGACCATCCATGTCTTGCGCCGTGCACGCTTAAAAAGCTGAACAAATCCTCGTTTCCGAGCACCGGCACTGGTACGCCCCCAAGCTTTTCCGTCTGGCTTCTATCTGCAAGTTCTCGGAAGGCGGGCTCTTTCCCAGGTCCTGGATGAAGCCGCCAGTGAAGCTCCACCTTAACGTCGGTATGGGAATGGTAAAACGTGCGATGATGATGACGCCACTTCCAATCCGGGAGAACCGTCGAAAAGTAGCAGTTCTCCTCGTAACCTTCGCTCCGGAGCAGGCATGCCGCCATATCAAGTGCCTCAGGCGGAACGAGCATGTCGATGTCGCTCGTCATTCGCTGCCCGGTGTCTCCATACAAAAAACTGGCCAGCGCCGGACCTTTCAGCATCAAAAGCTCCACCCCCCGCTGGTTAAAAAGCTGCGCCAGCCGGGATGTTTCCCCTGCCAGACGCAGCGCGAAAAACATATGCTGCAAACGCAGCGGCTGAAGTGCAGCAGTCAGTCGTTCTTCCTCATGTCCGGAAAGCACTGCTGCAAGCTGCGGGACAAGCCGGTGATGGACCGCGGCTTCCAGCAGGGCTTCCGTATCTGCTTCTGTCATTGCAGGCTTTTCGCCGCGCAGAGCCGCTGTGATCCATTCTGTTTCAACTTGGATTCGTTTTTCCTGCATGAGAACGGGCTCCTTCCTCTGCTTTCGGTACGGCAAACGTCGTTAACACGGTATACTGTGCTACATCATCTGCACCTGTAATATACCAGGGACCGCTTCTCGTCCAGGCATGGGCGACAAATTCTCCTGCGTCGTTACGAGCGGTGCCGAGATAAACGGTGACCGGCATTCCTCTCCGCTTCAGCATCTGAACGGCAGCGCCTGCCTTGACCAGGCATTCACTTTCCCAGAAGGCATACCTGCTCATCACCTCTATTGCCACTGCGATGCTTCCTGCCTCTCTTTTGGCTACCTCGTCTTCTACCGGTGTCTCCTGCTGAATCGTACCGAGACTTGCCTGAATGCGGCCATGCTGCCGGTACTTCAGCCACCTTGCACGCGCCAGCTCCAGATACGCTTCGAGCATCAGTTTTTTTACGTACGGATCCATCCTGCGCCAGCTTTGCCATCGGCGCTTGATTAAACCACTAGTCCTGAACAACGATCAGACCCTCTTTTCGCAGGCTTTGCAAAAATGCTTCTGTTTCCTGTTGGCAGTCTGCTTCTGATACGTCATATTCACGCATCAGCTGTGCCGTGATCGACTTCGCCGTATTCGGCTCCGCGAGAAGCTCCCAGATTCGTCCGCCGACTTCCCCAAAGTTGTAGTATTTACCATTTGCGGCACTGAACATGACTTTTTCATCACCCATATCGCTGACGATATTACCAGCCGCCTGTGTCATATACGGCTCGGTCACTTGCTTTTCGATCATATTCTTCCTCCCCTTTCAGCCGGTCTAATACCGCTTCAACGACTTCGTCTGCAGAAAATCTGTTGACCGGCCTTCTTAGCGTATAGACGGGAATGCGGCCTGCAACTGCAGATAGTGCGCGAAAGTGCCAAAACGAAAAACCAGCAGGCTCAATGACAAATTGACGGTACGTATTTCGGTACAGCAGTTCCAGCTTTGCCAGACCTGTTACTTCTACAAGGGTAATCTCTTCCGTATCAGCAGGAACAAGCTCAACAATCGTCTGCATCGGCACCGGACTGCTGTGAAAATGCTCCTGAACAGGAATGTTGAATTTTTCTTCCCGTTCGACTACATGTTCCAGTCCCTCAATCGTCTGTCCGAACTGCTCCAGTGAATTCAGCCACATTTTCTGCTGCGGATAAGCAGGAAATATGAGCGGATCTGTTTCGTTCCAGTGCACCGGTATTACGTCATCGCTCAGCAGCCTGGCTCCTTGCTTGATAAAAGCGGCTGCGGTGGTAGATTTCCCCGCTCCTGAATCGCCGGTGATGATAATGCCCATATTCTGCAAATATAATGCGCTTCCGTGCATCGGCAGTATTTCCCGCTGCATCAGAATCAGTCCAAGACAGCTCCCCATCACGTACAGCCGGATGTAGGCATCTGTTGCTCCTTCCGCCCGTTCATATCCGATTTCACGGCCTGAACGGATCGAAAAAACACCCACTCCCTCGATTTGAAACAAAATCTCATTTCTCTCATAGATAAACATATCCTGCCCGGCCCTGCTCCCCCATTTATCGGACAGCTTCTCTTTACGGACGTGAACGTCTACAGCTGAGGCTGACGGATTTGGAAGCAGCCCCTTCAGCGAAATATCGCTCTGTATATTCATCCCGAAGGCATGATAATCAAATAGTGCCGGCTCCATTTCCGTCTCCCCCCTTCTGTCTGCTGCCTGAGCAGCGCAGCAAGATTATGTTTGATCAGCTTCCTACTCCTGGCGGATTGTTACAAGAGGCATTTGACTGTCCGTCATGTGTTTCGTGCCGGCCTTCCGATGCTTCAAAACAGTCCGGGTTCGCGTTACCTGGTCCGTTCATTGTCATGCGGATATCCAGAACGTCCATTGCTGGTGTTTTCCATGCTTTCATCACTCTCACCTCCTTTCAGCCTGCTGCAGAAACTGATTCAGGATCATGCTTCTGCTGATTATTTTAAAGTCAGCCGTTCCGGCGTAAGCCGGCTCGGCTTTCTCAGGCATCCTGTCTGCTGTTTCTATGAACACAGCCGGATCAACATAGCGGAAAAGCCGGTTATTCTGTTTAAGAGCTTGCACTTCCTCCCGCCACTTCTGCCAGTTGTTCTGCATGCGCCAAACCGTGTCGATTCCCTGAATCCCCCGTCCTTTCTGGAAACGGATTGCATCAGGAAGAATCCCTTTTGTCGACCTGCGAATCAAGGAGCGCTCCAGCCCGCCGGTAACGTACTGCTCTTCCGGAATCGACAGACAAAACTGGATCAGGCGAACATCGTTCGTCGGATCCATCTCCCTGATTCCGGTATACAGAGAGAGGTGGGTATTGGCATTTCCTGTGTTATTCCAAAAATAATCAGCTGTGTAGTAATGCCTCCGAAAGTCGCGCAGCTCATGCTTCGGCAAGCCCCCAAGCGGAACGCCGTAGTCGCTTAGTTTGTCATGTATATGTGTACGGAAGGCGAGATCCGGATGAATCCAGTCCGGAAACAAGTCCGGATGTTTTTCGGTTTTAAACAGCCTCTTAAAAATAAACGGATAGACCACACGTCTGCCGGTACGCTCCTGTCTGCAATAGGCCTGCATTTCACGATCCAGCTGCAGCAGTTTCATCTGCTTCAGCAGCGTTTCATAATAATAGTAGGTCAGACGATGCGATCCCCATGAGACCGAATGGTTACCGCGAGCCCCGGTGAGCATTACAGCAGCTCCTTCTTTTGCTGCCTGCCGCTGCACGCCTTCCAGCCAGAAAAAATTTTCGATAAATTTATATGGCGATTCCAGCAGTTCGATATGCTCTGCTATTTTTTCAAACGGATCAACGCCGTTAAATGACAGCTTTTTAGAATCGATATTGCCACTGAAGTCAGCGGTTAAATTAATTCCCCTCGATTCGTCAGGCTGATAATAAACGTCTGTCCAGTTGTCAAACCCTTCAGCTGGAACCATGCTGTACGTCTGCAGCGGTTCGTTCGTATGGGCGGCGGCGATGCTAGCCACCGTTCCGGAATCCAGTCCCCCACTTAGATGCGAGGCCACTTTTTTCCTCGTACGCATTTTAGAGGTGACTGCCTCTGTCATGATTTCCCGGAATGCCTCTTCATAAGCCGCATCAGACGAGAGCCTGATCTTATAATCCGGATCGATCAGCTGATACGGGGAAATGTTGACCCGGCTGCCCTGAAAAGTGAGGACAGAAGACGGTGGAACCTGCTGAATATCCTTGTAGACGGTCATATTCATATCCACTGCATCAATCATCGAAGGAATCGCGATAAATTGGGCCATCCAGCTGTCGTTAATATCGCGGCTCACTCCATCTCTACCTTGTAGAAGCGATTTGGTGGTTCCGAATGCCAGTGTGTCCCCTTGATGAACGTAATAGAGGGAGCGGGTCCCTGAAAAATCCCGGAACAGTGTGAGCTTTCTCTCTTGGTTATCCCACACCGCTCCGGCAAAACTCCCATGCAGATGCCGCGGCAGCTCTACACCCCACTTTGCAAATGCGTGCGCAAACAGCTCTGCTTCTGTTATCTGCCGCTGTTCGGCTGCATCAATTGATAATTTGTGAAACAGCTCCCGTCGATTGTCGATCAGCGCATCTGTAAGGACGAGATAGCGTCCTCTGAACCAGAGCGGCAAACGTTCCCCCGGCTGCTCTTCCGTGATCCACTGATGGGCACAGGCCATGAAGATTGTTTCATCCTGCATAAAGTGAACGGCATCAGAGACGAACCGGTTCAGCTGGTGCAGCATATATTGTTTTTCAGATTCCTGCTGAGCTGGTCCGATTACGCCTGCCAGTGCACTCATGCCAACCGCCCCTTATTGTGCGTTTTAAAGAACAAATAAAGTAAAATAAATGCAAACGCGCGCCAACACGTTCGCTTTACAAAATCGATTTGCAACTAAATTCTTAATAACGAACAACTTATGTTCAATTTAGCACCATATGTAACTGCTGTCAACTAAATATTCAGAAAAAAGATTGTTGAAAATTCTCTTAAAATTGAACAGCCGTTCGTTTTATGAGCTATTCACAAAGAACGTTATAACGAACAACTATTCATAAATAACGGTCTGAGCGGATTGACTCAGACCGTTCACTTTCCTTTTACTGCTTATGCTCCGAAATATAGTCAATATTCTGCTGTAGACCTTCCATGTCAATACGGCCGAACGGGCCGCTCTGCCGCTGCACGAAAAGCAGCCTGTTTTCTTCATCTAACAAGAAGACTGCCGGCTCTCCATGAATTCCGTGATCGCTGTACATGCTGTTCTCATCGTCGTGCTTATAAACACCATAGTCCTGGAGCATTTGCATGTTCTCATCTGCGAGGACCGGGAACGGATAGTTGTGCTTATGCTGAAAGCCTTCCAGCTTTTCAAGCCTGTCGCTCGATACAGCCGTAATCCACACGTTCTGATCAGACAGCTGTTTTTGGCTTTCCTTCAGCTCCTTCAGTGATTTCTCGCATGCGGGGCACCAGGAGCCGCGGAAGTAATAAATCAGCCTCCAGCCCGGTCGCTCTTCTTTATCCTTCTCAAGCTGATACGTGTCGCCTGTTACAGCGGGAAGAACAATATCCGGTGTATGATAGCCTACTAACAGATTTTCCATCCTTTCACCTCAGTGATTGTGACGTGATGCTTTCTTTCCCGTTATTTCTCACACTTAATCATGAAGGCTTTTACCAGCATCAGTGTCAGACGGATACCCTATGCAGCCAGGTTAGTTCTCTTCATTCAAGCAGTATGATGAAGCGCTCGCTGTCAGTCTGATGAATCAGTCACACTATTTAGGCCGTCATTCTATGATTAGTCTAGACGTTCTATTTCCCGGGAAATAAGAGCGCCAATTTCCCGGAGCGATGAACGAGATCCATACGAACCGTGATGACGGCCATTGCTGTCTGCAGCGCTTCCTAGCCCAAGAAATTGTTCCCCAGGCTTCGCATAAACAAACACAGCCGAAATACCGCACAAGCTCCCAGTTCCAAATGATACAGCTGGATAATCGGATACTTGCTGCACCCTTTCCTGATTTACCCCGGGCAGTGCCTGAATCACATCCGCTCCGAACACCCATATCTGACTGGGCTTCAACCAGTCAATTCGCTTCTGAAACAACGCACGTATTTCCTCCAGCTGAAACAACGCTTCTTTAAGGCCGGTTGCCCCCATCCGCTTCTTTGTCGCAAATGGAACATAGTCCAAGTGATAGACCGATGCCGAATCCCCGTAGTAGCTGTATCCTGCTCCATTCATGAACCCTTCCATCTTTGCGCCGTTCTTCTTTCCAAACCAGTTTGTGTACACGTTTCCGGAGAGAAAATACTCGTTCAGCTTCCGAACAGCCTGCTCTGCCTCCGTTTTTGCCCAATCGACAGCCTTCTGGTTGGTATGTTTCTGCGGGAAGCGGTTCGCTTTGTCAAAATCCCGTGGAGACGGGTTCACGCCAACTGTCAGAACCGGGCGCACGGGCCCGAGCCAGAGGAGCGGCACAGCCTGCGGCAGTAGAAGCTCCGGGTATATCTCTGTAAGACGGTCCTGAAGCTGAGCCGCCTCGTCCATCAGCTCTCGTTCCACTGCCTGCACCTCCTTCATAAAATACTCCAGCCAGGCTTGCTGCCCGGCTGGAGCTGTTTTGTTTCGTTTATTTGTCTACTTTGTTGACCTGGCCTTCAAGCGTCATGTCTTTATCCGTGCGGTCGTCGATTTTCATCGTCGTGACAACCCGCTTTGCGTTATTTTTCACTTCGTTCAGGTGAATCACCTGGGCAACATCGAACAGTTTATCGATGTCTCCTTCCACGATCGTTGACGTTGGTGTGACCTGATACTTGAGACCGTTCTGCTCAATAACTGCGACAGCTCGATCGACATCGTCTTGAAAGCTTTCTGAACTTGTTCCTACTGGTACTACGCTGATTTCTAAAAGTGCCATAGTCAACTTCCTCCTTTTAACGTCTTGTTAAAAAGACTATTGCCATTTCTCATCCTGTTTAAACATTCGTCTCTGACCGAGAGGAATCCAAGGCTCGTTCAGGCACCATACAGCTTAGATTCGAAACGCATCAGAAAAAGCCGGACCCTTTTATGAAAAGGATCCGGCCCGCGTTTATTTTTTCTCTGATGGTTCTGATTCTGCACCATCTTTCGTCACAGCAGTGACGTAATGCGTCAGCTCGCCTACGTCTTCTGACGAGTAACTCTTACGCCCATAGGCTGCTTTGCTGGCAGCAAGCTCCACAGTGCCGTCCTCCAGCTCCCTGTATACCCGGTAGCCGACGACGTTCTCATCGTCGACCGCATGCCAGCGGAAAGACTGGCCGCTGACCGAAATATTTTCCGGGGGATCCGGCTGCTCAGCTTCGTCTTCCATGAGTTCCGTATAGACGACGAGGCGGTCATCGTGTGTGCCATACTCCTGATTAAAGGTTCCGGTGCAGGTAATCAGATTCAGATGCCGTCCGTCGCTGCGCCCGAAAATTTCCTCAAGCGGAGCCTCACGTCGATCGTAAACGATCGTTTTCGTCACTTCAAACTCCAGATCGCTTCCTTCTTCATCCGTTACATAAACTGTATCTCCTGCTTCCAGCTCATGCAGGCCGTAAAAAACAGCCGGGCCTTCGCGGCTGTCTACGTGACCAGCCAGCACTGCGTTCCCCTGTTCTCCGGGACGCACACCCGGTTCAAACCAGCCGACCCCCTCAGCTGAATCAGGAACGCCCATCTGCCCGTTATCCAGTATGCCGACCTCCTCCAAATCGGCTTCCACGTCAATCGCCGGAATAGAGAGCGTTTCAGGGAGCCCAGGTCCCGTATCTTCTTCTGAAGCCTCCGGTGCTTCCTCCTGATTTGGATGGACCGTGAATGCGTCCATATCCTCAAATTCTCCGGCTTCTGCTTCCTCTGGCTCAGCCGGTGCTTCATTGCGCTCGGACAGCACCTGCGTCTCAGTCGGACTGGAGAAAACAGGCTGGATGAGCACCACGATCATAAAAGCAGCTGCGGCAGCTGCAGCCGGCAGCAGAAATAAGTACATGAGTCGCTTCATGTCAGCCTCTCCTTCCGCTGTCAATCGGACCAGTCCGGGAGCTTTGCTCCCGGAAGATCCGTATATAATCAGCCGTTACTGCTGGCTGCTCCACTTCTTTCGACCAAGCACCAGTGCACCTGCCGCAGCAATGAAGGCTGTCAGCATGGCCCACATAAAGGTCGTGTTGGATGCGGTACCGCCAAGACCAGTTGCCGGCATCTCTTCAGGCATGCTGTCTGCAGCGAACATGTCCGGGTTCTGGTCGACGATCGCTCCGCCCAGCACTTCACCGAGCATAAACATATGGTGGAAACCGTGACGGAACTCATCGCTCCACGTGCGCTCAAATTCACCTGCGGTATACGCATCGAACGTATTCGTCACGTCCGCTACGTGGGAACGGATTTCCTCTTCCCCGGCTTCTTGCGGAATGCCTGTTGCTTCATCGAGGAAGGCGGAAAATTCAACGACGTAGCTTTCCAGATCCGCTTCTGCCTGCGTTCGTGCATCGGCATCATCTTCAATTGCCGCTACAGTCATGTCACCGAAGAAATCAATGTGACTCTGCCAGATCGGTTCGAAGGATTCTACGCCATCATCTCCATAGACAGATCCGATTGTTTCTGTCAGATCCGCTGTATTTTCATCCAGTGCCCAGGACACAAAATCAAAGTCTTCTGCACCATCAAAGCCTTTCTGCATCGTGAAGGATGCCAGGAAGAAATGCTCGGACAGAAGGTGGTTCAAGTGTGCACGAAGGTCTGCGGCCGGTGTGGACACCTCTGTGTTATCAAAGTCTTCCGGGAACTGTCCGGAAATAGCGCCGCCAAGGTTCACGCCGATATCAAACATGTGGTGGAAGCCGTGACGGAAATTCTCGTATGCCTCCATGAATTCGCCGTCCACATAGGAATCAAACGTGCTCGATACATCTTCAACGTGTGCAGAAATCGCTTCTTGACCAGCTTCCTGCGGCAGACCGCCTTCTGTTGCGGCATCAAGGAAAGCAGAGAATTCGTCTACATAGTTATCCAGATCTGCTTCTGCCTGGGCGCGTGCTTCTTCGTCTCCTTCGGCTTCGGCTGCTACCATGTCACCGAAAAAGTCGATGTGGCTCTGCCAGATGCGGTTAAATTCATCCGCTCCCTCAGACCCGTAAACAGATTCGATCGTCGCGGTGATTTCTGCTGTATTTTCATCCAGAGCCGCTCCGGCTTGCGCCGCATCCTCTGCTCCATCAAATGCTTTCTGCATAAATGCAACTGTCAGTGCAAAATGCTCGGAGAAAAGCTGATCGAGGTCAGCCCGCAGATCAGCCGCCGGCGTGGAAACTGTCGGACTGTAGTCATCGTGATCGTGGTCTCCGTGATCATCAGCCATTGCAACGGTTGGTGCAAATACGAGCAGTGCGCAGGACGTCAGTGCTGCTTTCTTCATCATTTTCATCAATAATCCCTCCGTTTTTGTTTTGCTTTCACAAGAGTAAACGGAAGGAAAAAAGGATTGGATCACTTTTTCTCAAAAAAAATAAAAATACCGCTCCCGGACCTGTCCGGAAGCGGCTTTCCTGTTCTATTCTTCTTTTATCTGATCAAGCGGCTTCACCGCCGGGCCTTCGAGTACATCGCCGTCTGTGTTAAACCTGGACCCGTGGCATGGACAGTCCCACGACCGGTCCCCGTTATTCCAATAGAGCTCACAGCCGAGGTGGGTGCACGTTGTATCCACGATTGTGACGTGGCCGTGCTCATCCTTATAGGCACCTGCACGCTTTCCGTTTACATTGACGACTGCGCCTTCATTGAAATCGAGGTCTTCTACCTTTTTGCTCTTTCCGCGGTCGAGCTTTCCACGGACAAACTCCATGGCAACATCCATGTTTTCCTTAACCGCATGTTTCATTTCTTTTCCCGGCCTGAAGCGGGATGGTGTATACAGCGGCGCGTATTCGTTTCGCTTTTCCGTAATCCGGTCCGCGATGATCTGCGCGGCAGCAACGCCGTTCGTCATGCCCCACTTTGCAAAGCCGGTGGCGACGAATACATCATCTTTTCCCGGATTAACAGGTCCCGCATACGGGAGCCCGTCCAGTGTAAATACATCCTGAGAGGCCCAGCGATAAGGAACCGCGGCAGTATCAAAGTGATCGAGGCCGAACTGATGGAGTTTTTTGTAATTCTCCAGCGTGTTTACCTTTTGACCGCTCGTATGCCCTTCTCCGCCAATGAGAAGAAGCTCCCTGCCGTCTGTATCAAACGCCCGGCGGATGGAGCGCTTCGGGCTTTCCACATTCAAATACATCCCTTCCGGCGCTTTTGTGTTCAGACGGAAAGCAACGGAATAGGACCGTTCGACGTGCAGCCTCGCGACGAACAATGCCTGCAGGTCTTTGAATGGATAGTGAGTCGCCATCACCACATGGTCCGCCATCACGACGGAGCCGTTTTCCATGAGCACCTGCGGCCGCTTCCCGCGCTTAATATCGACTGCCCGCGACTGCTCGAATACAGGCATGTTTTCGACCTCCAGATAGCGAAGCAGCTTGGCGAGAAAGCAAACTGGATGAAACTGGGCCTGGTCATACATGGCCAGCATGCGAC
The DNA here is from genome assembly GCF_052061695.1 of Alkalicoccus luteus. NCBI lineage: Bacteria > Bacillati > Bacillota > Bacilli > Caryophanales > Bacillaceae > Alkalicoccus > Alkalicoccus luteus. The sequence goes on along the minus strand of NZ_JBPZEY010000007.1, from coordinate 3,344 downwards.
GCTTCGTGCCGTCAAAGGCTTCTTTTTCCACCATGCCACCATCAAGCTCCAGCTTTAAATACGCTTCCGCCTCCCGTTCCAGCTGCGTCATTCCCGCTTCCGTATCGGCATATAAATATGCGTTCTGCCGCTCAAAATTGCAGTCAATATTCAGCTTGCGGGTCATCCGCTCGATCCAGCTGATCGCATCCTCGTTGGCATCGTAGTATAGGCGGGCATTATCGACACCAACTTGATCAATCAAATCTGCATATTTCAGTCCGTGCTGGGACGTTATCTTTGCTGTCGTCCAGCCGGTCGTGCCAGCACCCATCCGGTCGGCCTCTACGAGCACAACCTGAAAGCCCCGTCTCGCAAGCATAAAGGCAGTCGAAACGCCTGCAATACCTCCGCCAATGACGCAGACCTCGGTATCGAGATCCTCCTCCAGTGCCGGAAATGTCTGTGTAGGCCGCTCCCGCCATAGTGATACGGGCTGTTCGGGCAGCTTGTTCATCCGGATCCCCCCCTTAAAAAGTCGCTTTGCTTTCGATATTCCCACTGCCATTATTTATGAAACGAAATTATTTGAAAATTCGACGATTTATGATATATTGTAATCGCTTACATTTTTTCGCTTCATCAAATACAGAGAAGAATGGGAGAGTGTGCACATGATCTACGCAAAGCCGAATACGGAAGGCAGTCTGGTTCAGTTTAAAAAGCGGTACGATAACTATATTGGAGGACAGTACGTGCCGCCGAAAAACGGTGAGTACTTTGAGAACACGACGTCGGTAACCGGTGAAGTCTTTACCGAGCTTGCCCGCTCTTCGAAGGAAGATGTAGAGGCCGCCATTGAAGCGGGCCACGAAGCAAAAGCCTCCTGGGGCGCAACATCGCCGACCGAACGAGCAAATATTCTGCTGAAAATTGCAGATCGCATGGAAGCGAACCTGGAAATGCTGGCTGTTGCTGAAACGTGGGAAAACGGAAAAGCCGTCCGCGAGACGCTTGCTGCCGATATCCCGCTTGCTATTGACCATTTCCGTTATTTTGCGTCTGCTATCCGCGCTCAGGAAGGCGGCATCAGTCAGCTCGATGATGATACCATTGCCTATCATTTTCACGAGCCTGTCGGCGTCGTCGGTCAGATTATTCCGTGGAACTTCCCGATTTTAATGGCAACATGGAAGCTTGCTCCAGCTCTTGCTGCAGGTAACTGTGTTGTCCTGAAACCTGCTGAGCAGACGCCGTCCAGCATCTTTGTGCTGCTCGAGCTGATTGAAGATCTGCTTCCTCCAGGGGTGTTGAACATCGTCAGCGGTTTCGGTGTGGAAGCCGGAAAGCCGCTCGCGTCCAGCTCCCGAATTGATAAAGTAGCCTTTACCGGGGAAACGACGACCGGCCGCCTGATTATGCAGTATGCATCAGAAAATATTATTCCCGTTACGCTGGAGCTCGGCGGCAAGTCGCCGAACCTTTTCTTCGCTGATGTGATGCAGCAGGAGGACGGATACCTTGAAAAAGCACTTGAAGGCTTTGCAATGTTCGCGCTGAATCAGGGCGAAGTATGTACCTGTCCGTCCCGCGCCCTGATCGAAGAGTCCATCTACGACAGCTTTATGGAAAAAGCTGTAGACCGGGTCAAGCGCATCAAGACCGGCAACCCGCTTGATACGGATACGATGATGGGTGCTCAGGCATCGAAGGAGCAGCTCGATAAAATCCTGTCTTACCTCGATATCGGCAAACAGGAAGGTGCCAAGGTACTTGCCGGCGGCGAACAGGCGCACCTGGACGGCGACCTTTCCGGCGGATACTACGTGCAGCCGACTATTTTTGAAGGGCACAACAAAATGCGTATTTTCCAGGAGGAAATTTTCGGCCCGGTGCTTTCCGTCACCTCGTTTAAAGATCAGGCGGATGCGCTGTCGATCGCAAACGATACGCTTTACGGCCTCGGCGCCGGCGTATGGTCCCGCAATATTAACACGGCCTACCGCTTCGGACGCGCGATTCAGTCCGGACGCGTGTGGACCAACTGCTACCACGACTATCCGGCTCACGCAGCATTCGGCGGATATAAGAAGTCGGGTATCGGACGCGAAAACCACCTGATGATGCTGAGCCATTACCAGCAGACGAAAAACATGCTGGTCAGCTACAGTGAAGAACCAAAAGGCTTTTTCTAAGCCAAAAAAAGAAAGGGTGTTCTGTGATGACAGAACGAGTAACCGCAACCGAGGAGACGCTGGAACTGATTGAGAAGCTGAAAAAGCGCCACGGTCCGCTCATGTTTCACCAGTCAGGCGGATGCTGCGACGGCAGCTCCCCGATGTGCTACCCCGACGGTGACCTGCGAATTGGTGAAAGCGACGTGTACCTCGGCGAGATTGGCGGCTCTCCGTTCTATATGTCACGAGATCAGTATGAATATTGGAAGCACACGCAGCTGATTATCGACGTCGTCGATGGACGCGGGGGCATGTTTTCGCTGGAAGGTCCGGAAGGAAAGCGTTTCTTCACCCGCTCCCGCGTCTTCAGTGAGGAAGAACGAAAAGAGCTGCAGCTTTAGCATTTCTGGACATTTTCAAGCAAACCGTTTATACTTCCGTTAACAGTATACATTTATCCTGAGTGGACGAGAGATCTGGCTCTACGACTCCACGGCAACCTGCCTCGCAAGGTGCCAACGCCAGCAGAGTAATGCTCTGAGCGATGAATGAACGGATGAACCCCTTCTCTCATCGTGACAGAAGGGGTTTTTTGTGCATTTGCACGGACAGGGAATGTATGCTGAATCTATCAGCAGAGGAATGATGTATGATGAGTTACGCTTCCGCTCTATTTTGTCACCACGCCGATCCGGGAACCTATTTTCAGTCAACGGCCGCCAGAATGAAACAAAAAGCTGCCGGCTGTCAGTTTATCTTTGATGCCGGCACCTCCTTTTTCCACGACCGCTTTTACGTATACGCTTCCTCGATTCGCGGAACAGAATATCGCATCACGCTCTCCCGGGAGCAGTCCGAAACACTGCAGAAAAAAGGGCCCGGTTCCCTTGAACACTTTTTATGGAGTGAGCTGGAAAAGCAGGGGTTTCCCGCTGCCAAGGTGCAGTAAATCGCAACGAATTTCCTGCTGCTCAACGTGTTGAACAACTGAAACACGCAGGCGGAGTCCATTCAGCTATCCAAGAACGCTCGTGAAAAAGCTGTATCTGTGTCTCCAATAATCGCGAAAAAGGGGCTGTCTAAAAAGCTCTTCTTGAAACAAAAAGCGGTGCCGGATATGTCCGGTACCGCTTTTTTTTGGAATGAAATGAGAAAAAGACAAAAAAATAGCAGAAATCCGAGCGGCCT